>JBLHSN010000355.1:0-5947 GCA_047626195.1 Myxococcota bacterium | reverse complement strand
GAGCCAAGACCTGAGCGGGTCCCGGTGCCGCAGCGTCTTCCAGACGCCCACCGATGATCGCACCGTCTCCGACTACCGCATCCACCCCAACGTAGGCGCGCCGGAGCAACACCCCATCATCTCCGATGACCGCACCTGCCGAGACCGTCACATCGCGCGCAATGACCACGTTGCTTCCCAAAGTGGCTGTCGGGTCCGGCGTCACCGTATCGATCTCCGTTGGCGTCGGCTTAGTCCGCATTCGTCACGTATACGCAGCTATCTACGGCATCATCGACGGCATCTCCATCAACATCTCCGCTCTAAGCCAGAGCAAAAAGCCACAACCACGTGCCGTCTCCCCGACCGAACACAGAAGGTGGGGAACCCGCATAGCGCTCGACACCGAAACCCTATCACATCAAATCAGGGCTTCTCTGCCACCCTTTTCACGACAACGACGGCTCGGGTTGGCACACCAACCCGTCGTAGTCGACTAGAACTGCTCGGCTTCGGTGCTGTTCTCGAGGGCCAGGGTGCTGGAGACGCCGCCAGAGATGACCGACTTCACGTCGTCGAAGTAGCCGGTGCCGACCTCGCGTTGGTGACGAGTAGCCGTGTAGCCATCCGCCTCAGCGGCGAACTCGGCGGTCTGCAGCTCAGCGTACGCGGACATGTCGCGCTGATGGTAGGACTTGGCGAGCTGGAACATGCTGTGATTCAGGGCGTGGAAGCCAGCCAAAGTCACGAACTGGAACTTGTAGCCCATCTTGCCGAGCTCGCTCTGGAAGGTCGCGATGGTGTCATCGTCCAGGTATTTCCGCCAGTTGAAGCTCGGCGAACAGTTGTACGCCAGCAGCTTACCGGGGAACTTGGCGTGGATGGCGTCGGCGAAACGGCGCGCTTCGTCGAGGTCCGGCTTGCCAGTCTCACACCAGATCAAGTCAGCGTATGGCGCGTAGGCGAGGCCGCGTGAGATGGCCATCTCGATTCCACCGGTAATCCGGAAGAACCCTTCGGTCGTTCGCTCTCCGGTGATGTACGGCGCATCGTAGGGGTCGATATCACTCGTGATCAGCTGAGCGCTGTTGGCGTCAGTCCGTGCGATGACCAGGGTTGGGACATCGAGCACGTCTGCGGCAAGTCTGGCTGCCGTCAGGGTCTTTATGAACTGGGCCGTGGGGACCAGAACCTTTCCGCCCAGGTGCCCGCACTTCTTTTCCGACGCCAGCTGGTCTTCGAAGTGCACGCCCGCGGCACCCGCTTCAATCATCGACTTCATCAGCTCGTAGGCGTTCAGCGCACCGCCGAATCCGGCTTCTGCATCCGCGACGATGGGTGCGAACCAGTCACAGGTGACGTTGCCTTCGCTATGCTCAACTTGGTCAGCGCGGGACAGTGCTTGGTTGATACGCTTGACCACCGTGGGCACGCTGTTCACTGGGTACAAAGACTGGTCAGGGTACATGTGTCCGGAGAGGTTCGCGTCGGCCGCAACTTGCCAGCCGGACAGGTAGATGGCCTGCAGACCGGCGCGAACCTGCTGCACCGCCTGATTGCCGGTCAGCGCGCCTAACGCGTGCACGTAGTCGTCTTGGTTCAGCTGCTTCCACAGTCGCTCGGCACCGCGGCGGGCCAAGGTGTGCTCAATGCGCACGCTACCCCTGAGGCGCAGTACGTCCTCGTTCGAATAGGGCCGCTCGATGCCATCGAAGCGTGAGGGAGCGAAAGCAGAGTCGTTAATAAGTGCGGACATCAGTGATTCTCCAGAGTGACGAGTTTGGGGTAGGCGGGAAGAGTCAGGAACGGGACCAGGGTCTCGGCTGTCGACAGCTCGCGGAACAACGCGCCGGCTTCGTCGAAATGGGAGGTCGGCCAGGCATCGCCAAGCTGGGTGCGAATGGAAGCGAGCTCTTCGTCAAGCCACATCTCGAAGGCGTCTTTCGTGACGGGTGTTCCGTCGGAGAGAGAGGCGCCCAGCTGAATCCACTGCCAGATCTGCGAGCGACAAATCTCAGCGGTCGCTGCGTCTTCCATCAAGTCGTACAGCGGCACACAGCCGTTGCCGCCTAGCCAGGCTTCGAGGTAGCGCACGCCAACTTGGATGCTGTGGCGCAGACCCGCGAGAGTGCGTGTGCCTTCGGGTGGGCGCAGAAGGTCTTCGCGGGTCACCACCACGTCAGCGCGCATCTTGTCGCGCTGGTTCGGCCCCGGCATGCCCGCGTCGAAGACTTCTCGGGCTAGCCCGACCAGTCCGGGATGAGCCACCCAGGTGCCGTCGTGTCCGTCGCGGACCTCACGTTCTTTGTCAGCGCGGACCTTGGCGAGGGCGCTCGCATTGGCCTGTGCATCGCGTTTCACCGGGATCTGGGCGGCCATGCCACCCATGGCGTGCACCCCACGACGATGGCAAACCTGAATGACGCGGGTGGTGTAGGCCTTCATGAAGGGAGCGGTCATCCCAATCTGGCTACGGTCCGGCAACAGGTAGGCCGCATGTGCCTTGAGCGTCTTGATGACGCTAAAAATATAATCCCAGCGGCCACAGTTGAGTCCGGCGCTGTGGTGACGCAGCGCGTGTAGAATCTCGTCGAGCTGGAAGGCAGCTGGGAGAGTTTCCACGAGCACGGTGGCTCGGACAGTACCGCGAGGAAGGTTGAGCGCAGCCTGCGCCGACTCAAAGACGTCATTCCACAGCTCTGCCTCTTCGTGGTGTTCGAGCTTGGGCAGGTAGAAGTATGGACCGGACCCCTTGGCATGGAGTGCTGCGGCATTGTGGAAGAAGTACAGACCGAAGTCGAACAGGGACGCGGACATCGGGCGGCCGGCCACGGTGACGTGTCGCTCCTCTAGGTGCCAGCCTCGCGGTCGAACGAGGAGCGTGGCGGGATTGGCGCCCACCGCGTACGCTTTGCCGGTGGTGGGATGGGTGAATGTCAGGGTGCCTTGCACCGCGTCTCGCAGGTTGATCTGACCCTCGACGCAGTTGCTCCATGTGGGCGCGTTGCTGTCCTCGAAGTCCGCCATGAAGTGGGTGGCACCCGAGTTCAGTGCGTTGATCACCATCTTTCGATCGACAGGTCCGGTAATCTCGACCCGCCGGTCCACGAGGTCAGCTGGCACCGGGTCGACGGTCCAGTCTGCATCGCGCACCTGTGCGGTCTCGGGGAGAAAATCGGGCAGCTCACCAGCATCGATTCGGGCCTGCCGAACGTCGCGACTGGCGAGCAGCTGACGGCGCCGTCCGTCGAAGCCCCCCTGCAGCTCCGCCAGGAATGCCAGCGCCGCGGGGGTAAGCAAGGTCTCAAAGCCCGGACGCATTAGCCCACGGACCTTTACAACATCGACTAATTTTACTGTCATACGAGCCTCCAAGCATGCCGTCACGCTATGAAGATGCCCCTAAAACCCTCATACAGCAAGATCAGGTGTCGGCACCTGCACTGCATGACAATCCACGTTAGTCATACTGTAAATTATTTACAGGACAGGGCATGGCAGACGGTCTTCACCTCGGAAGCAAGATTCGTGCGATTCGCCGGGCAAACAAGCTCACCCAGACACGGCTGGCTGAGAATCTCAGCATCTCAGCGAGCTACCTCAACCTCATCGAGCACAACCGTCGCCCATTGCCAGCGCGTCTGCTGCTTCAGCTCGCTCGAATGTTTGACCTCGATCTAGCCAGCTTCGCAGAAGATAATACCGCACAACTCAAGACAGAGTTGATGGAGGTTTTCGGCGACCGGTTGTTTGACGAACACGGTATTACCAAGGCAGATGTCGACGACCTAGTGGAGCACCACCCAAACCTCGCCGGCGCAATTCGCACCCTGTACGAAGCCTGGGGAGCCCAGCGTGAGCAGCACCGCGCTCTGGCAGGCGCCCACGGAGCCGAAGAGGTCGTCGGGCGCAGTATCCTGCCCTCCGAAGAGGTCGCCGACCTCATCCAGCAAAACGGCAACCACTTTCCAGCGCTAGAAGCCGCAGCCGAGACCCTCATTCGCGATGCTGCGCTCCGCCCCAACCACATCCAAGAAGGCCTCGTCGCCCATCTCGAGGGGGCGCTTGGATACCGCGTGATCTTCGCTCGCCCCGACGCCCTCGGCGGTGCGGTGCGACGTATCGACAGAGCCAACCGTGTGCTCGAGATCTCGGAGATTCTGCCGCCGCGTTCTCGGAACTTCCAGCTGGCGCACAGCGTGGGCTTGCTCGCCTCATCGGACGTGCTGGACGCCATTACCATCGACCCCTGTCTGAGCCGCGCGGAGTCCAAGCGCCTCGCGCGTGTGGCGCTCGCCAACTACTTTGCTGGCGCGGTGCTGATGCCCTACGAAGCCCTCCTACAGGCCGCCGAAGAAGACCGGTATGACATCGAGTTACTCGGCCACCGTTTCCGGGTGAGCTTCGAGCAGGTCTGCCATCGGCTCACCACCCTGCGGCGTCCGGGTCGGGAAGGCGTGCGCTTTCACCTCATCCGCATCGACATCGCCGGGAACATCAGCAAGCGCTTCTCCTCTTCGGGAATCCAGTTCGCCCGCTACAGCGGCGCCTGCCCACGGTGGAACGTCTTCCAAGCGCTGCTCACCCCAGGCGTGATCAGCACCCAGCACTCAGTCATGCCCAACGGAGACGCCTTCTTCTGCGTGGCCCGCGCAATGCGCAAGGGTGAGCGCGGCTACCACACCACTCATACCGTGCACGCCGTGGGCCTTGGCTGTCGCGTCGAGGACGCAGCAAAGCTGGTGTACGCAGACAGCATCGATCTCGCCCGCACCCACCAGGCAGTGCCCATCGGGGTCACCTGTCGGCTGTGCGAGCGGACGGACTGCGAGCAGCGGGCGATGCCGAGCGTAGGGTCCCCGATGCATGTCAATGAAGACCTTCGCGGCGTGTCGTTCTATGCCGGGGTTCCCGACCCATCATAATCTGAGAGCCGCTCAGACAGCACCTCGTTGACGACTGTAGGCTCCGATGCCAGCATGCAAAGCGTCGGAACCGGATGACACACAACGGGTCTCTGCGCTGCGTTCGGCGCGTGCTTCCGTCCGGCACGCGTCGACTTCTCTTCGGTACACAGCTTCACGGGATACCAGACTCCACGCGACGGGAGATGGGCATGATCGGAGTCGTTATGGGCAGCACGTCGGACTGGCCGACCATGGAACACGCAGCAGCCACGCTCGACGCGCTCGGCTTGCCGTACGAAGTCCAGGTCGTCTCCGCCCACCGGACGCCTGACAAGCTTTTCTCCTACGCTGAGACCGCAGAGGAGCGCGGACTTTTCGCGATTATCGCCGGTGCGGGAGGGGCCGCCCACCTCCCTGGAATGCTGGCGGCCAAGACAGTGGTACCGGTGCTCGGGGTGCCGGTTCAGAGCAAGGCGCTATCGGGCATGGACTCTTTGCTGTCGATTGTACAGATGCCTGCCGGAATCCCAGTAGGTACGCTGGCCATTGGGAAGTCCGGTGCGATTAACGCCGCCCTTCTAGCCGCGAGCTTTGCCGCACGAACCGATGCCGGAGTCCGTGAGCGGCTCCACGCCTGGCGGGCGTCCCAAACCGAGCGAGTACTGGCAGTCCCCGACCCACGCCTACCCGGAGCCTCCTAATGTCACAGGCAACCCTCGGTATCCTCGGAGGCGGTCAGCTCGGCCGTATGCTGGCCGAAGCGGCACTCCCGCTCGGTGTTCGCTCGGTGGTGTTCGACGACTCAAGCGAGTCCTGTGCCACGGCCTACGCACCGGTAATTACCGGAGACCTGCGAGACGAGACCACACTCATGGAGCTCGCGGACCAAGTCGACGTGGTCACCTTCGAGTTCGAGAATGTGCCGGCAGAGTCCGTCTCATTCCTTCGTGAACATGGGCGGGTTGTACATCCCGGTCCGCAGGCCTTGTTGACCGCCCAAGACCGCTGGAACGAGAAGCGATTCTTTCGCGAGCTCGGCATTCAGACGGCCTCCTTTGCCC
>JBLHSN010000354.1:0-5956 GCA_047626195.1 Myxococcota bacterium | reverse complement strand
GCGTGAGCCGCCTGTGCGGCGTTCACATGACCGTCGAAGGTATCTCCCTTAGCAATACGCTTGAGCACCACGTCGTCACCGGATTCGGGCCCGATGTACAGCCGGGTGAGTCCACCTTTTGCCAGGGTCTCAAGTTCATCAGCCGACTTGCCGTTGACGTTGCGCGCCATGGCGTAGCAGCTGATGCGCTTGAGATGGGGAAAGCGGCTGCAGCGCTCGAGAATGGCTTGCCAGTGGTCCATGGGCAAGACCAGGGCGTCACCGTCGGCCACAAACACCTTGCGAATACGGTCTCCGGCGACGGCGAGTGCGGTGTCCAGGTCCTCAAGCGTCTCGTCCAAATCGCGAACGCGGAATTGCTTTTGCCGGTACATATCGCAGTAGGTACATGCGTTATGTGAGCATCCAATCGTGGCCTGAACAATGTATGCGTCGTGTTCAGACGGCGGCCGGTACATCTTGCCTTCGTAGCGCATCGCAGCCTCACAGATGGTGGACTGTGCGAGTAACGCGGATGCGTGATTGTCACCTCGCTTGGTCTGCTGAGTCCTTGGCGCCGGCTTCAGCAAGCGTTATCGCCCCGACCATTATGGGGGTTTATCATGCGTTGGGTTGTGCTTTTTGCCTTTGTTGGCTGTGACGGCGGCGGCATCTTGGAGCCTGATACCGGTGGCTTGGACGCCGGTACTGACAGGGACAGCGACACCTCGTCAGACGTTGATACCGACAGCGGAACAGAGGTCGAGCCGGACACAGACACACCCGTCAGCAACGTCAACTACGAAGCACCCGGGCCGCTTCCGCTGACCGAAGCCGAGGGCAGCCTCACCCTGACCGACTGCGCCCTCGAGTACACGATGTACACGCCAGCGGGCGGCACGACAGCGCCGCTTGTAGTTCTTGGTCATGGATTTAGCCGCGACAAGAGCAGCATGGTGGATGTCGCACGGCACATCGCCGGTCATGGACTTCGGGTGGTGACGCCGTCGTACTGCTTCAGCGGATTCATTGGGACCGACCATGCGCGCAACGGTCAAGATGCCGCTGACCTGTCCGCAGCCTTAGCGGGTGACGCGAACGTTGTGCACGTTGGCTTCTCGGCCGGTGGAGCCTCGGCCTTTGTCGCTGCCGCTGACGACGATGCGGCGGTGGGTGTGTTCGGCCTAGATATGGTCGACACCGACGGTACGAACATTGCCAATGACGCAGCCCAGAGCTTGACAATCCCGGTGTATGGTGTCGTGGGCGATAGCGGCCAGTGCAACAGCAATAATAATGGTGTGCCCGCTTACAGCACCGCGAGCATGGGGGACGCCGTGCGAGTTCCTGGAGCCACACACTGCGATTTTGAAGGGCCTACCGGCTTCACCTGCACTGCGTTCTGCGGCGGCGAGAATGCCGCACAGAAGCTCACCGCGCGGGCCATGGCTTCGGCGTTTGCCGCATCGGTCACTGGCGTGGACCCAGGAGCCAACGCATGGCTTGAGGCCGGCGGCGATGCCTACGATGACCTGTTGGACGCCGGAGACATTGCACCACTGTAGAGCGAACGGACCTACTGAGCGGTCATGGCCGCCAGCGCTTCTCGTAGCTGAGTGCGCTCGCTGGAGAAGGGCAGAACCGCCGAGACTTCGCGCTGGAAGTTCGCCGGGTCCGTCGTGGATGCGTACAGGTACAGGGCGACGGGAATGCGCTGTTCGGCGAAGGGCATTGCTTTGACCAAAGCAGCGGCTTGCGCGCTGGTGAAGGACTTGCCGGCGGCACCCATTTCGAGAGCGGCAATCTTGTCTTCCCCGAACGGAGCCGCTTCGATATCGGCGATGATGGAGGAGATGCCGTCGTCTCCAACGGTACCTCCGCTGCGGCGAGCCATGTCGGCGTCAGCAGCGGCGGTGGCACTGGCGGCGCGGCGTCGGTCGCGTCGGCTACCGCCGGTCACAGCTTCGAGAGCGGCTTCGGCAATTTTCAAGACAAAGCCGTTTTCGTTGACTTCGATGTCGTTGCCGAACACGCTTCCTAGAGCGCCTGTGACCGAGGCGATGTCCAAGTCTTGGAAGGTGGACGGTGGGGTCCGATCGAGGTTGCGAGCGCCGCACAGCGAGCCCAGAGCAGATGCGGTGTCAGACTCCATCTTGTCTAAGCGTCCGGCAAACTCCCGCTTGAGCGAGCCTGCGGGCATGGCCTCGGTGATGTAGCGAAGCTCGACAATGTCCCGATGCGCGGGCGTCAAGTAGTCTGAACATGCGCTGGTATCGATGCCCAAGCCATCTGCGATATCCGACGCCGAGGTATCATTACCGGTCTGTGGCGTGGGCGTCTGACGCTCGGTCGTTGTGGGGGGGCTATCGCCAGAGTCAGTGCTATCGGGCCGGGACATGCCGTCGCTCTGGGCGAAGGCAGTGGGGGCCACGAGTAGGGCAGTGAGGACAACAGCGGAAAGGCGAATCATGGTGACTCCTGAAGGGGCCCTGGCTCGGGCGCGGTGTCATCTACGTAGAGGGTATCTACGTATTCAATGACAGGTTCAATTGGATCGGACACCGTCTCGGCAGGCGGCGGTGTGGACGCTTCGCGGTTCAGCTCGGCGCGTTCAGGGGTGTGAAACGCAAGACTGGAGGCGAGCAGAGCTTCGTTCATCGGTGGCGGGCCGTCCCACCACTTGGGAGCGGAGAGTGCGCTGCCGTCAGCTGTCAGTACGCTGGCCGGAAAGGCGGCGCCGTCCTGCCACCACGCATTGACCAAGTTGCCGCGCTTGTCGGTGACCTGAAAGAGGGCTGGGGTCTCGGCGTACGAAACCGGAAGACTCTGAAAGCGGCCATTGACGAAGACGGCGCCCTTCTTGGGAACGACAAAGTAACGTCCAGGAGGTCCGGTCTGCTCTGGCATGGGCACGGCTTCTACTTGCACTCGGAACGGATGAGATTCGCCCAAGTCAGCGGGCCAGGGCAGCTCTGACTCGCTGGTCTTGGACGTCATGGCCCAGGCGTTGGCATTTTCGGTGTCTTGGGTGAAGTAGAAGAGCAGGCTGATCTGCCGAGAAAAGCGCGCCATGTGGTCCGGGCTGACCACCGCATTCAGACAGCGAACGCGACTGCGAACGGTGTCCAAGGTGGCGGAGGCCGATGCTAAGTCGAGACTTCCCATGGCCACATCGATGGTGTTCATGTCCGCCAGCCATTCGGGGTGCGAATAGGGAGTGCAGGTCTGGGCCTGTGCGACGGGGGCTAAGGCGCAGAGCATGAGCGCTACAATCGGGGCAGAACGGTACATGTGGGCTCCATCTGCGGCGAAGACTACCAGACTGCGATGACAGGGGTAGACCTCGGTGTTGATGCCGGATTGCCTGGCCCTGGCCAGTCCAGGACCGTCGCCGACATTCTGGCAGTAGCGAGCGACAGTATCGTAAGTCGGCGACGGTTCTTACCGAACTTGGGCCGCATTCCTTCTGTCAACGACTTCGGTCAACTCTGCACGACAGTCAGGATGTGCTGGGACAGCTGCCAGCGAAGCGATGTCGCGTTCCCGGTGGACGGGTAACGGAGGTCGGTGACAACCCGTCACCGTCCGCGGGCAAGTCGACGAGGCGGACCATCGCCTGCCGCGCCGCGTCGTTCGCGAAGTTCGGCGCTACCTGACCTGAGGTCACCCGGGTGTAGCGTTCGCGCCGCGGCTTCGGTGCTGCGGGGCGTGTAGAAGACGGGGCGCTCGAGGCCAGCGCGGCGGGGGCCCGACAGGTCGATGTGCGCGGCGGGGCCTGTCTCCCCGCTGTGATGGCTGCAACAGCAACAATCTGGCTTGCGTTCGGCGTCAAGTGTCCGGCGTACTCAGGTGCTTCGCGCGGAGTTGATTCCGCCATACAGGGGTGGACCTCCACGTGGATGTCGAACCCGACGCTTTGGCACGCCCAGTTTCGCCGCCAACTTCCTAGTAGTAACAAGTGACAACGTCGTCAGTGGGCGACGCCCCTGAACGCACCCTAGCGCCGGTTTCTTCCATCAACGACATCGGCCACCCCTGTACTGTTCGCATGCAAAGCTGAGGTCTTTTCCATCTGGGGGGACGGTGAAATCACGGCCGATGGCGTTCATGCGTGCGTAAATGGCAACACGTTGGACGGGCGACTACTGCAATGCCTACCTGCACGGCCATCACTGGCGCGTGTGGCGACTTCTTCATGCAGGCCAACGAGGCGTGCGATGACCGCGTCAACGATGGGGCCTACGGCGGCTGTACTTCCTCGTGCACGCTTGCCGTGACAGTGCGGAGACGGAACGGCCTACGCGGGTAAGGAAGTCGACCTTCCCGCTGCTGGCTGGGACTTCTTCGGACATGAGCGCGACGCGGCCGACCTCGGTTCCTTCGAGGCGGCATAGCTTCCTGGAGCGGCCCGCTCGCTGCCTCTGTATGGGCTGATGCGGCAAGGTCTTGGGACCGGGTCCGGATGCGGTAACCACCCCCCATCCCATCTCCGTGTAGATTCACCGAGAAGGGAAGGGGGCCGGTTGGCAAGGACCGACAGCCCGTCGCGGACGAGGCTGCTGTCGGCGTCCTTCTGTCTCAGTAGTGGACGTCCCCATGGGGTGGGCAGGGCGCTCACGGTTGGCTCGCCCCCGCGGTGTCTACGGGGGCGGACACCCGACATCGGCTACAGCGGTGGCATTCGGCGAAATGTGAGATTGATTCTCGGTTCGCTGACGCGCTTTCGCTTGGGAATCGTGTGCTGCCAGTGTGTTTGGCTACCGCCGCCCATCACGAGCAGGCTGCCATGGGTCAGAGCGATGGTGTGCGTCTGGCGGGTCTCGTTGTGGCGCAGACGAAAATCACGTGTGGCGCCAAAACTCACACTGGCAATGACGGGGTCGGGTCCAAGCTCAGGTTCGTCGTCCGTGTGCCAGCCGTTGCTGTCCTGGCCATCTCGGTACAGGTTGGCCAAGCAGGTGTTGAAGACGAGCCCTGTAGCGGTGGTAAGAGCAGTGCGAACCTGCTCCATTCCTGCCGTCCACGGCGTTGGGACCATCTCGATGCGCGAGTAGGTGTAGCGGCGTCCGCCGTCTGCAAACCACTGTTGGCGACGAGGGACTGGGTAGGTCTTGCCGTACAACGTGATGTGGTCATCACGCCAAGGTACCTCGTCGGTCAGTGCGTCAAACAGGGTGTTGGCGACGGCGGGAACCAAGAAGTCGGGGAACCAACGGACATCGGCATCGGGTAGGTCAAGGCGCATGGGGCCCACCTATTCGTGTGACTAGGAAGCGGCGCGTCGCTCCTGGTCACGTCTCTCCCGCTCAGTGCCGACGTAAGGCTCGCGTGTTCCCATCCAGTCGTCCATCCACGGCCTGGTGATGCACCAATTTGCGTCTTGGTTGAGTGCCATGTGGTGGTCTACATGCCACGGCAAATGTTCGCGTGCCCACTCGGGGTCTAGGTGCGCGCGCTTGTGCTTTCGGTAGTAGTCAATTGCTGAATAGACAATGGTTGCGGTGAAGATCGGCGCAATCGGGGCCAGCGGAAGGTGGGCGATGGACAGCGCAACCAGCGCTGCGGCTTCTTTGGCTTGGCCGTTCCACGACTGCCCCAAGGGCTCGCGATAGTCAGGGTCATGAAACGCGTTCTGACGTGACTGGCGGTGATGCCGATGAAAGTGGAAGGACCAGAAGGTACCGCGCTTCTTACCCAGCTTGCGACCATGAAGGATGTACTTGTGAATCCCCCATTCCATGGCGTTGGCGTACACAAGTCCAAGCGGTAGTCCAATCACGTAACCTCCAAAGATGACAGTATCGTCATAAATAAAAATGACGGTCCTGTCAATAGTTTTGATCCCGTCCCAAACTGTGCACCTGCTGGGTTGAACGTTAATCGCGCCGTACTTGGAGCGGCTCATGCGAATCGTTACGGCGCTGTCGATATCTATGGGGCTGGTGTTCGTGCTCGCCTGTGGTGGAGGGAGTGCAGA
>JBLHSN010000353.1:0-5960 GCA_047626195.1 Myxococcota bacterium | reverse complement strand
GGTGATGGTCTGCCCCGGCGGAGCCATCGTGATGCACATGGGTGCCTATGAGGAGCAACACAGCATCGCGGCGATGACCTGGACCGCGCCGATGATCATCGTCTTCCCCCTTGTCATTCCGTCGCCGCCAAGTCGCGTTTTGTTGGTCTCGATATTGGCTACGTGTACCCAGACCTTGGTTGTTCTAACCATGTGGGACACACTCCCAATTGTACCGAACATCGAGCAATTTGTTGTGACGATGTTCAGCCCGTTTGGGGCGGTGGGACTGGCCTACTACGCCTCGACGGTCCTGTGGGGACTCAATCTCGAGGTGAGCCGAGCGCGGCGGCTGGGCAGCTACCCACTCGAGAAACCGCTTGGACAAGGCGGGATGGGCGAGGTTTGGCAGGCCTCTCATCAACTGTTGGCGCGACCGGCCGCCCTAGGTTCATCCATCCCCAAATACTCGCAGACGCCCCCATCAAGGCCCAGGCTGTTCTGCAGCGCTTTGAGCAAGAAGCTCAAGCCATGCAAGTCTGAGCTCGCCTCACACCATCCAGATCTACGACTTCGGTCTCGCGGACTACAGTTCCTTCTTCTACGTGATGGAGCTGCTCACAGGTGTGGACGTGCACACCCTGGTTAAAAAGTTCGGTCGCCAGGAACCCGCCAGGGTCGTCCATCTTCTTCTTCAGGCGTGCCACTCCCTGGAAGAAGCACATCGCGCCGGCCTCATCCACCGTGACATCAAGCCGGCCAACCTATTCGTCTGCCGCTACGGCACTGACGATGACTTCGCGAAGGTGCTCGACTTCAGTCTGGTCAAGGAGGTTCGGCCCGGCGACAACGATCTGCTCACTCTGCATGGCGTAGTCGTTGGGACTCCAAGCTTCTTGGCTCCCGAGCTGGCGTTGGGAGACGACGTCGACGGACGAGCGGACCTTTACGCTCTGGGCTGCGTTGCCTATTGGCTGCTCACCGGAGAACTCGTCTTCGACGGCGACACCCCCATGAAACAGATGGTCCAGCACGTCAAAGACACGCCGCCGCATCCCTCTTTGCTGTCTGAGCACCAGATTCCAGACCGTCTCGAAGAAATCATCATGGCGTGTCTTGCAAAAGACCAAGGGAACCGCCCAGAATCGGCCTACGCCCTCGCTCGCCAGCTGGAAGACTGCGCCTTCGCTCGCCCGTGGACCTCCGAGCGGGCCCACGGGTGGTGGGAGAGGCACCGGCCCCCCGGGATCTAGTCGTCGAGCCGTCGAAGCTCTTCGAGCCGCATCTGAATCGAGTGATGCGACGCCATCAGCTGGTCGAGCACCGCCGAACTGGAGCGGGAGGGGTCGTTTGTCGTGGGTTTTCCGTCGATATGGGGCCACAGGGCGGCGTTGATCTTGGGGTCGAGCACATTGTCGAGGTATTCGAGCGCCATGCCGCGCAACTGGGCCTCGTCCGTGTGTAGACCACGGAACGCCACCCAGAGCGGCTCGGCAGGCAAGGTGAACGAGAGCAGGCGAAAGACGTGTTCGAGGGAACGCCCGGAGCGCGCACGAAGGAAAGCGTCAATCTCGCCATCGGCCTCGTCGTCGTCCAGCAAGGTACGGCTCTTCCACACCGGGGCTTCAACCGCAACCTCGGTCAGGATGAGATCACGCACTCTCGTCTCGGGGATGTCCAGCCGGCAGCGTTGATGGAGACGTGCCAGCGCCCGACTGCATTGATAGCGCACCTCGAAGCGTCGATCTGAGAGCGCCCGGAGCAACCCATCCATTGCCCGCTCGGGGTGCCCGTGAGCCAGCACTCTCGGGATGTGGCGACGGATGGCGAAGGGCTCGTCGGGGTCGAGCAGCGCGTCGCAGAGCTGACCGGTGTGCTGATGGGCGACGGGCTGAAGCGCCGCGAGCGCCTGGTCGGAGACCTCGTCCCAGGCCACCAAACGGATGACTTCGGCGACGAGTTCGGGACGCATCGGAGCCGCCAGCGCCGCACTGACCCTTGAGATGTCACCAGAGCGCAAAACGAGCCACCGAGAGGCAATACGGTCCGACGAGGACTGCCTCGTGGCGGCTGGTTTGGATACGGGTCGCTCGATTGGGAACTGAGAGCGCAACATACGTGAAGCGTCGGGGTCGAGATCCGCCAGATCGAGGTTCGCCAAAGTCTGTTGGAGGACCGAACAACTGAGCCCATCTTCTACGCCGCCGAGGGGGTCCGCCGAAGGCTGGTGGGACAACAGCGCGCGCTCCAAGACGGTGATGTAGCCCCGATCGAGGCGCATGGAGAGGCCGATTGTCACCAGACACATGACGCCGACCACCGCGAACAGCAGCGACGTGGGCGACAGGGTCAGCGCCAGCACACCGCTCAGCAATAGGCCACCGATTGCAGCGCCAATACGGCGCGCACCCACATCAATGAGCATCTTGGTTGATCGCTTATCGGAAGTATGCAACCGAACAAATAGCAGCTCATAGGCACTGCGAGACAGGACGCCGGTGGTCAGCTAACGGGTGCCCCAAAGCCCGACGGCGGCCGGAAGTCTGGGGACGAGGACCCCGACCAAGGCGCCGACCCCCATCAACGCAGGTCGAACGGCTGCGGTTTTGCCAAGGCTGAGGCGCTGCAGCACCCGCTGGGTGATCAAAGACTGTCCAACGAAGGTGGCGACCTCCATCACGCCATAGGCCACGGCGAACAACCGCATCAGCTGGTCACCCTGCCAGTTGTCGGCGGCCATGCTCTTGAACAGGTAGTCGACAACCTCGCCGGACAGTGCGCCCGCGACCACCAGTGCGGCCAGCCGCTGTAAGTAGCGATGGGACTTGAGCACGGTGAGACCGCCGGACTGTTCAGTGGCCACAGCCAGTCTTGGCACTGGGGCTCCGCGCGCGACAACTAGGGTGGCCACCATGCAGAGCAGATGCATGACGGCGAGAATCGGCAGGCCATCGACCACGCCAAACCACACGGCGATGCGCTCCGCAGCGATACCCCGACCACGCCGCCGACTGTGGCCCCGACCGCGATGTGGCTGAAAACGGCCTTGCCGGTCCGAGGGTCGAAGCGCTCGTTGACCAGCGACCAGAACGCCGAGACCAGAACGCCACCGCCGGCAGTCACCAGTAGGTACATCGCCACGCCACCAGCCTCGGGTGACGTCCGTGTGAGCAGGGCGACGAGCACCGTCATGCCGGAAACAGCGGCGAACGCTCCGGGGGCAAAGCGGGCGGGAGACAACGCCGTGGTCAGCCGGGCCGCAGCCAAGACGATGGGCACCGTGAGCAGCGAGCTGACGATGACTATGGTGGGTAGTGTGGTTATTGGGAAGTTAGAGAGGAACAACGCATCGCGCATGGCCGCCGCCATGACCTGCTAAGCAATCATCGGCACCGCGCAGGCAATGGCCCAACGGGTTGCTTGTTGGTCCGCACTCACAGGGTGGCTCGCTCCTCGGCAGCAGCACGCTCATGAGCCATTCGCATTGCTCCTTCGGAGGTACACCGTCCGGGCATCTTCTCACGAACCGCCGCTATCGTACCGCTGTTCAGACACGAAGAGATTCTTGGCGCGTCCACATGGGTGCCAACGCGGCGACCTAGAAGTACACGCTCACACGAAGAAAGCCGGTCACTGGGTACGTACCAAACTCGCTGCGCAGCTCGAGCCCATCCGGTCGGAGTACCAGCCGACGTCGAGTCGGTCGACCTATTGGCTGACGTCGACCTCGATGCTCTTGCCCTCGAACGTGCCCAGGCGCGCGGCAAACACTGGGTCGAGGCCCGATTCGCCTGCGTCGAGTGTCATGGACGTGACTTCACTGGCGGCTCGATGGTCGAGGACGGAGCGATGGGCACATGGCTGGGTCCGAACCTCACCGGCGGCGAGGGCAGCCCGGTAGCCAACTACGCCATGGCCGACTGGGACCACATTGTGCGCCATGGCATCAAGGCCGATGGCACTCCCGCAATCATGCCCTCCGAAGACGTCGTGAACATGAGCGACCAGGAGCTGTCCGACATCGTGGCGCACATCAAGTCTTTCGCCCCGGTCGCCGGAACAACACCAGCACCGACCTTCGGCCCCATCAGTACAATGCTGATGGCAACTGGGAAACTGCCACCGTCAGCAGAGGGAATCGCCGACCCCCACTCGGCTCTCCCCCCCGAAACGGGAAACACCGTAGAGTTTGGTCGCCACCTCTCGCAAGTGTGCACGGGCTGCCACCGTGCTGATCTGTCTGGCGGTCCCATCGCCATAGGACCACCGATCTGGCCACCGGCAGCGAACATCACGCCGCACCAAGACGGTCTTGAGGGCTGGACCTACGAACAGTTCGTGGCGCTAATGCGCGACGGCGAGCGTCCCGATGGTTCCATAGTCAACGCCCCGATGGACCTAATGATGCCTCACGCTCGTGCCATGACCGAGACGGAGTTGCGGGCGCTGTGGACCTACGCGCAGAGCGTCGACAGCAAGCAGCTGGGCATCTGAACGCTCAGGCGTCGGTCGCGGCGCCGACTCCTGGGTTCACGCCCGTGTTGTGAGGCTCCGCCGACACGTGTGTCCCGGCGCGACAACAGCCGATAGTCTCTTGGCTAGCGCCGAGACCGACCACCGCCACTACGACGGTCACCACCACGGTCATCTCGGTCACCGCCGCCATCCAAGCCTGGATTGAACCGAGGCATGATGTCACGGCGAATAGTCTGGCCAATCGCCTTCTCAATGGACTTGAGGTCTCGCTCTTCATCCGGAGCCACAAAGGTGATGACCTCACCCTTCTGACCGGCGCGACCCGTACGGCCACTGCGGTGGATGTAGTCCTCGGGCGACCGCGGTACGTCGAAGTGAACAACGTGGGTGACGTTGTCAACGTCGATTCCGCGGGCGGCAACGTCTGTTGCGATGAGGATAGGACAAGCGCCAGTGCGGAAGTCCTCAAGAGCGGCGTTGCGCTCCTGTTGCGAGCGCCCAGAGTGGATGCTGTCCGCCTCGCGACCGGACATGCGACGCACTTGGCGGGCGAGCGAGTCAGCCTCGCGCTTGCGCTTGACGAAGACGATGACCGTCTCGACTCGGTCGTACCCCAAGATCTTGACCAGCAAGGCAGCTTTGCGCCGGTGGGAGACCTCAAAGGCACAGTGAATAAGGCTCTCTGCGGGCTTGCTCGGATCCACAGCGACAGTGGCTGGGTTGTCCAAGATGGAGTCCGCCAGCTTGTGCATCTTAGCGTCCATGGTCGCCGAGAACAGCAGTGTCTGGCGGTCCTTAGACAGGCGCGACACAATGTGGTGTACGTCGTCGATAAAGCCCATGTCGAACATACGGTCGGCCTCGTCTAGGACGAGGTACTGCACCGTGCTCATGTCGCAGTACTTCTGCTTCATGTGGTCCATCAGGCGGCCAGGCGTGGCCACGATGATCTCCACACCCGAGCGGATGGCCTCTTCCTGCGGGTTCATCTTCATGCCACCCACAATGGCCACACTGGACACGCCTACATGGTAGCCGAGGGCCAGTGCCTGCTCGTCGATCTGAAACGCAAGTTCGCGTGTAGGCGTGAGCACGAGAACCCGAAGGACTCCCTGCTTCTTGCCCGCCATCTGATGCAAGATGGGAAGTAGGAAAGCCGCCGTCTTTCCGGTGCCGGTAGACGCAGACGCAATCAGGTCGCGCCCGTTCATGGCCAACGGAATGGCCTTCTCTTGAATCGGTGTTGGGTCGCTGTAGCCCATGTCAGAAACGCCCATTACGACGTCGGGCGCTAGGCCCATGCTCTCGAAGGTCATATGAACCCTCTCCCTTGTGATGCCGCTTGCTAACGGGTCGACCGCGCGCGTGCGTCGGTACGGCGGCGGAGCAGCGACCTCTGGCAAGCTTGGGGACATGTTGGGGCCCACGGATACCCGCTACAGGGAGCTACTTAGTGTGAGCCGGCATCCGGCTAATCGACAGTCCGAACGGCTCGTAGTCGGGTC
>JBLHSN010000352.1:0-6013 GCA_047626195.1 Myxococcota bacterium | reverse complement strand
TGGCCGCGGAAGTTGGTCGATTGACGAGCGGACAGCACGCCAAGAGCGCTCTCTTCGAACAGCATCTGGTCGGTGATGTCGGTCGCTGGACCAAAGCCTGTGGGGCGGCCCATTGAGAGAAGGCCGAGTGCTTCTTCAGTCTCCGTCGTCGAGAGCGAGATGCGCGTGCGGTAGCCCACCGGTGAAGACGAGGACAGCTTGCTCGGCAGGTGGTAGCGGTTGCGGCGCTCGCCGTCGTCTGCGAATCGGGCATTACGACCGTATTGCTGGTCTTTGGGCGGGGACTGAATCGGCACAAGCTGAACGGGCTTCACAAGAACTCCGGGTCCCGGCCCAGCTAACGCGTGGTGTCAGACCGTGGATGGGGTCGGCTCGGGACCACGCAGTCTGACTGTGTCGGCGGCTCGTGCGTCAATCGGAGTCTGCGCCAGGCCGGGGTGAGGACGTCGCTCCCGGGAGGCAACAACGAGCCACGCCTGTCGGAGACGCGAACGGGTTGGATGGGAGCGGTGTCCAAATGGTCGTCGATATGCTGGATGGCCAGCCATTCATTGTTGGACGCGAGCCGCAGGGGTACGTCCGAATCGGTCGGCGGAATGCTGAATCACCGAGCGGTGGCGGGCCCCTGGGGTCGCCGATAGTGCCTAGCCGTGGCGCTTTTCATGAGCTTGGAGTACGCCTTCAACCCGGGCAAGAGCACTCAGGATGCGAGCGGAGATAGTCTCGGTCTGGGTATCGGCCCGGAGCAGCGCTCGGGTGTGTGCGGCACAGAGATTGTCGACGGTTGAGCACTGGTCGGCGAAGCTCTTTGCCCACTCACGAAACTCGGACGCCGCGCCTGCACGGGGCTGCAGGGCTTTGTTGAGGGTGGGGTGAAATCGCACACCTCCGACAAACGGCAGGTTGGTGTTCATGAGGGTGTCGTCTACGTGCAGTGTACCGGACGCATTGTGGATGGCGAGAACCGACGAAAAGTGGACGTTCTCGTCGCTTGAGATGAAGTCAACACCGCTGGGCAGGGAGAACGTGAACTCGTCGAAGAGTGCATGGAGAGCCGGGTCATCGGTGTGTTCGGATTGCCATGGCAAATTGGGGGCCTTCGCGATGTGCCGGGACGTTCCGTACAAGCGTGCCTGTGGAAATTGCTCGTGCGAGCGCTGTACGTGGATGGTGTGGAAGGGATGGAGGTTCAGGATGGCCTCGACCGCTGCACCTCCGTCCGTCAGGTCCCGCACCTGTTGCTCAATGTCGCCGGACAATGTGTAGGCGTCCAGCAACACGAAACGTCCATTCGGGCGGCGTACCAGCGAAGCGTGTGTGCCAATATCCACCACCCCGAAAATCTTGAAGGAACCACGGATGTTCCAGAAGTCATCGGCGACGTGAATGAGGGGGTCGGACATTTGCATCCCGGGGGCTATGAGTTGGTAACCGAGCAGTATCGCGGTGCGCGAGGCAGGGGCCGGGTGACTGGACAAGCTTGGCGTGATGAGTCATTCTTGGTGTATGAAAGACCGAATTCGACCTGATCTGAAACAGACTGTGTTCCACGGGATGTTCACCTGCTCCCCCCAGATGCGGTCGCTATTCGAGCTGATTCGTCGTGCGTCAAATAGCGATGTCACGACGCTGCTTCGCGGAGAGAGCGGCTCGGGAAAAGAATTGGTAGCTCGTGCGCTTCATGCAGAGGGAACCCGCCGGTCTGCCCCATTTCGGGCGGTCAACTGCGCTTCGTTCACGTCGGAAATGCTTGCCAGTGAGCTGTTTGGTCATGTGAAAGGAGCCTTTACCGGCGCGGTGCACAGGCGCGATGGCCTGTTGGTTCAAGCGGACAAAGGTACGTTATTCCTCGATGAAGTCGCGGACATCCCGTCCGACCTTCAGGGTCGACTTCTGCGTGTGCTCGAAGAACGCCGGTTCACGCCTCTGGGCGGGTCTGTTGAGCGACGGGTGGACATCCGTATTGTCTCGGCGACGAATACCGGTCTGCGCGATTTGGTCGTCCAACGGAAATTCCGCGAAGACCTGATGTATCGACTCCGTGTTGTGATTTTGCGGCTGCCGCCGTTGCGCGAGCGTGAGGGGGACCTGGAGCTGTTGACTTGGGCGTTCATCGACCGCCTCAATACTGCCGGCGGACGACAGATTCGTCGGATCTCTTCAACCGCTTGGGATGTCATGCAGAGCTACCCTTGGCCCGGTAATATTCGTGAGCTGGACAATATGCTTCAGGGGGCATTCGTGTTGGGAGAAGGGCCCGTACTCCGGGTGGAAGATCTGCTTCCAGAGCTCCGCGGAGAGGCACCTCCTATTGACTCGATTGTGCTTCACTCGGCTCGGCCGGTCACGAATGAGCTGGAAGAGCTGGAGCGAAAACAGCTTGTTGAAGCCTGGCAACGCTTCGATGGTAGTCGAGGAAAGATGTCGGTCTCTCTCGGAATCTCTCGCTCGACCTTGTACCGTCGGCTGCGCGACCATCAGCTAATCTAGACGACTCGATGGGGTAGCCTGCACGCCGCCAAGCGCTCGCACCACCACCGATATGGATGGTTGACCACGGGGTGCCATCAAGACTCTCCTGGGCCCTTCTAGACCTGGCACCACACTGGCAGATCAGGTGGACGTGGTGGTCGCGGTAGGTCTCGAGTTCAGGGGCTTCATCGATGCGGTCCAGGGGACTATTAATGGCGTTCGGAACATGTACCCAGGCGTACTCTACGGCCGTTCGAACATCGACAACAACACGGGCTGGATGGCTGTCCATCGCTGCTTGGAGTGCGTGAACATCCATGCTTTGACGTTTGGTTGAGCCCGTGGAACAGGCGGCGAGAAGTATTACTAAGAGGGCTTTCACAGGGACTTCCTAGAGTGCTGGCTAAAAAGATGCGGTCACTTGGGCGGTGATTCGGTCGGCCATGGAGTTGGCGATCTGCTGTGCTGGGGTCTCGCTGTTCGGGGCGTTTAGGCTTGGAAACTCGTCGTTTACCTGAACCCGAACTCTCGGGACGGAGCTGTACTTCGCGCCGATTGTGGGGGGCTGGAAGACGCGGAGTGCTGCGGCGTCACCTGTTTGCCAATGATGTAGGTAATGCCTTCCCTTTAGGCCTATTTAGCCGAATGAGAACTCGACTCGGCCACCGGCTTTGGCCACAGTCCCCCAGCCTCGACCCGTGGGTGAACTGACAACCTCACCTGTGGCAAATGGTGGGGTACGGACCGACTCCAACATGCCCACGCCATCGGCGAACTCGACGAGTCCCCAGTACGACTCCTGTTCCAGGTGAACGAAAGCGCCGCGCCGCGCCCGTCTGGTGGGGTCGCGGTCTGTGGAACGGGTGCCTTCGAGCCACCATCCGACCACCTTCAGCGCGTGTCGCCCTGGGGATTGCCGTTCGCCGTGGAATACCCATGCGACCTCGCCTCGCACCAATAGGTCCTTGGCAGCGTCGTTGTCGTCAGATTAGTACCTCGCATCTTCGGGCCTTCCGTCGTTCGGCCAGTCCATCTTTTTGCCTACAAGGTCAGTACGCGGCTGCACGGTGAACCCTGCGGCGACGTCGTAGGCCTGTTGGTTGGTCAGTGTGTGGACCTAATTTCGCGGGATGTTCCACTTCACAAAGGCTGCCGCGGTGTCCAGGCGTGCCATCCCAGCCCCCACGTTGAACGACGGGTCCCCCCACAGCGCTGGGAACATGAGCTGGCCGTCTGCACCGGAGATGCCCTCACCACTCGCCCGATGACAGGCGATGCACTTGCTGCGGTAGACATGCTCATCACCGATAGGGTGGGGTAGCTCTGGTGAATCGATCTTCGGCACACCCGTTCCGGGCATGTCCATTCCGTCAACACCGACTGACAGGTATTCGGCCTACGCATCCAGCGCGGCCATTTCTTCGCTGTCCGTTGCCAGAGCGAACCCGCGTTGGGCAGCCTGTGGCAGGACGTTTTTCCACAAGAGTACATGGGTGGGCTTTGAGACTCGCGACCGGTGCGACGACCGGTATCTCCACCCCAGCGCAACCCGTCAGCCATCCGATTGTTAACCACCAGCGCATGTCGAGACCTCCGAGTCTCGCGAACGCACCCTCCATGCCAGTGCGAAGTTCCGCTGCGAGAGAGGCTAATTCTCTGATACGACCTGGGAATGAATCACAATTAGTCACCGAATGACCGATTTTGATTCCGAGTGGTCGAGACCTCTTCGGGAGGGGGTAAATTTTTGGCATGTAGTTTGCTGATGAGGGCGTATTGGCGAAGGAGCTACCCATGACCATCGAGATGTTTTTCGATTCCGCGACTTGGACGCTGACCTACCTTGGATTTGATACGCAGAGGAAAGATGCGGTGATCAGTGACCCGGTACTCGACTTCGACCCCTTAGCCGTGGATGTCTCAACGACGTCTGCGCAGCACGTTGCTGACCGCGCCGAAGCTCTCGGGTTGACTGTTCACTACGTGCTGGACACCCAGGCTCATGCGGACCACCTGTCGGCATTGCACTACCTAACGGACCGACTCGGAGCCAAGGTTGGTGTTGGTGCCGAGATTATTGAGGTTCAACATGATTTTAAGGGCATTTTGGGATTTACAGACGCATTCGAGACTGATGGGACGCAGTGGGACGTCTTGCTGTCGAATGGCACGGCGCTGCAAGCGGGTAGTCTGACCATTGAGCCGATTCATAGCCCAGGTCATACGCCGGTATACTACGTCTACAAGATTGCGGGTGCGCTATTTTTCGGCGATGTACTGTGCATGCCGGACGCCGGCACCGGGCGCTGTGACTTCCCTGGGGGGCGTCGGACGACATGTACAGCCCGATTCAGCGCTTGTATGCATTGGACGCATCATTTCGCGTCTTCCCGCGACGAGTACGTCGCCATGCGTACGGCGGATGATGCGACATTAACGACGCCCAAGCTCATTTTTCAGTCGCTGAAGGTCAATGCCAAGGCTGGCATGCTGCCTAAGCCCGAGGCCAATGGTCTTCGGTACTTTAAAATGCCACTCGGAATCTTCTCGGAGGCCAAATAATGCTACTTGTAGCGCTAGATACTGAAGGATGCGCGAGCGAAGTTGTCGCCTGTGCCGGACAGCTCGCGCTGGATCTCAACTGTGGACTCGAGCTCATGACGGCGGTGGCAGTCCCCGCAGGCGTTCCGCCGGACGATGTCCTGCCGGGGCGTGAGTCCACAACCCATGGCCTGGTGTTGCGAGAGGCTCGTCACGCTCTTGAGACGCTGGCAGCACCTTGGCAGAAAGCGGGCGTCGTCATTCAGTTCATGGTGCGATTTGGTAAGCCGGAACCTCTCATTGTACAGCGCGTTGTTGAGTTGAAACCACGGATGTTGGTCATGGGAACCCATGCTCGTACCGGTGTGGCTCGCTGGGTGTTCGGCAGCGTCGAGGAGAGTGTGGTCAGGCGCGTTCATCTGCCTGTGGTCGTCGTGCCCGCCGAGGGCGAAGGGTACAATCCGTCAGCGACCCTTGCTGCCTTGCGCGCCGAGTCCCAAGGCTAGGCCGATGTGATTGAGCCGCCGCTGGGCTCGCCTCGGCGGCGATTATTGCTGTGGTGGGTTGGCATCCTCGGGAAAATTGACTCAGATCCAGTCAGATCAGGTCACCCACAACAATTCAACGGGGTCGCTTGTGGGGGGAAGACGTCGCTTCTCACCTTCGACCGACGAACAACGGGGGTTCGCCGATTGGCATGATGCCTGCTCAAAGGCGGGGAGGAGGGCTTATGGAAAACGGTGTATTCGCAGGCTTGGACGTCGGGCTGGAGTGGTTGAAGGCCGCCTTAGACCAGGTGGTCGATATGCTGGGTCGCGTGGTACCGCCTGCAGCCTCCACTGCTGAGACCCTGTCTGTTCAGCGACGTCTCGCTGCGGTGGCGACGTCGCTCATTGGCTGGGTCCGCTTCGGTGAGCTGGCGCCGATGGTCAGTGACACCGTGGCGATGGGAACCGACATTGCTGATGAGTGGATTGCCGACAACATGGGCGGTGACGAG
>JBLHSN010000351.1:0-6057 GCA_047626195.1 Myxococcota bacterium | reverse complement strand
TGGGCTCATTCCGATTCGACACCGCTCGTAGCGTCAAAGATTACCTGGCCGTTGACCACCGTTCCAACCGGTGTCCATGGCGCGTCGGTCGACGGTGACCACAGCGTCAGGTCTGCCGGTGCTCCCGAGCGTACAATCCCGAGGACATCGTTGCCGACCGCCACGGCTGATCCGCGCGTGAACGCGGTGATGGCCTCGTCTTCGCTGACTCGCTCATCCGGAGTCCATCCACCTGCAGGCTGGCCGCTCAGGTCAGTGCGATGGGTCGCTGACCACAACCCTAGGGCCGGGCGGTGGGATTCGACAGGGAAGTCACTACCAAAAGCCAGAGGAATGCCGACGTCCAGAACGGTGCGCCACGTGTACGCCCACGCCAACCGCTCAGCGCCAACTCGGTCTTCAGCCCACGGCATGTCCGACGTCGCGTGGGTAGGCTGCATGGACGCGATGAAGCCGTGCTCCGCCATGAGCACGCGGTCTTCAGGGGGAAGCAGCTGAGCATGTTCAACGCGCAGAGTGGCAGAAGACTCGGGATGTTCCGAGTGGGCAGCGACGAAGGACTGCACCGTGTGGTGAACCGCACGGTCGCCAATGCTGTGAACGGCCATCGATGCACCCGTCGCGTGCAATGCCGTGGCCCACTGTTGGATGTCAGCGGGCGCGTGAATGGGGGTGCCAAAGTGGCCCGGCTCATCTGCGTAGGCGTCGGTCAGCCAGGCGCCACGCGAGCCCAGGGCACCGTCAGCGAAGGCCTTGACCCCGACCACTTCGAGATGACCCACGGACCAAGGTCCCGTTGCCATCAACCGCTCCGCGGCTTCAGACTCCGGCTCCACATATGCCCAAATACGGACCGGCATCTCACCCGATTCTGCGAGCGCGGTAAACACCGCGAGCGACTCATCCGACAGTCCCATCGCGTGGGCGCCTGTCAGCCCCACCTCTGCCATCAGCTCAAAAGCTCGGGCCGTCCATACGAGGCGGTCCGCTGGCGCGTCGTCCGGGGTGTGAACCAACGACATGGCCTCATCCACGAGCACGCCCGTTGGAGCGCCTGAAGCATCGCGAACAATCCGGCCGCCATCCGGATCGGGGGTATCTTTCGTGACGCCACTCGCCGTCAGCGCGGCCGTGTTGAGCCACACCGCGTGGCCATCTACTCGACGAATCGCAGCCGGACGTCCTGCGGAGTGTGCATCCAAGTCGGTCGCCAGCGGCCAGCTGCCTTCCGGCGCGTCAGACCAATCGTTCTGATCCCATCCGCGACCCACAATCCAAGCCGTTCCTGGAGCGCTATCCACAGCGGTCAGCGTAGCCGCATAGGTATTGATGCCGGTGAGCACGAGCTGACTGTCTAGGCGCCCAAGTCCGTACGGATGAGCGTGTGCGTCTACAAACCCGGCAGTAATGACCGCCGCTTCCAGAGTACGAGCACTGGTAAAACGCTCCCCGACGGCGTCTAACGAGACGACATCCACAATCTGGCCGTCATTGACCACAACCGCCACCGAGCTCCCGTCTCCCGGGCGCAGCTCGCCTTGAACGATGAGGTCGACGGAGACGGTTTCAGAGACCGGTGCCGAGGTCCAAGAAGCGCAGCCCACAAGGCCCAATGCTACCCAAGGCCGCATCATGTGCGAAGCCGAAGGGTCAGAACCGCGCGGATTTGCTTACCGGAGAAATCAGGGCCGAGGGGCACCTCTGCGCCAAAATCCACAGCACCTGCCGGATTATCAGCGCCAATCCCGCCGGTGAGGGCCGTTTGGCGTTCCGGACCATCATAGGAAAAGCCAAGCCGAGGTCGGGCCATACCCACAGCCCCCTCCGCGCCAACCCGCATGATGAGACCCAAGCCGTTGGGGTCCTCAAATTGCCATCCGACATCCAGCGCGATGGATGGACCTTCATTCAGTCCGTAGCGTGCGCCAAGGACCGTGCTGACAGGAATGGCCTCTGGGCTGTCGATCGGAAGCAGTCCGTGCGCGACCAAACCGAAGGTGGCATTGTCTGACGGGCGGAGACCGAAGCCTGCGCTCAAATCGCCAGTCAGCTGCTTTCCGAGGCGATCGTGGCTGACCGTACCCATCGTTCCGCTCACGCCGAAGGAAAAGAGGCGGTCCTTTGCTGATACGGACGCCGCAATATGAAAAATGCTGGTTTTACGCCGGTTTGTTGGCGTCACACTGGGTGTTGTCCATCCGGGCAAATCGTCATCCGTCAGTGGAGGATTGATGATTACTCGCTCCCATCCTGCCCCGAAAGCGAAGATTCCTTTGCTTGAATCCACCGCATTTAGGTTCCAGCCGAGGTCGCCGTCGAGTTGGCCAAACACCGTTCCAGACAAGTCGTACCGAGGCTTCAGCGCCAACATCGCCGGATTGGCAGCAATGGCGACATTGTCCTCATGGTTCGCAACGGATGCCCCACCCAGCGCCACAATGTTGGCTCCCTGGAGTCCATCATTGGCGGACGCGGTGCTGATCAGCCCCAAAAGGAGAGAAGCGGTCAACGTAGATTTGCGGGTGTTCATGGGATGGAGTACTAGTCGCGGCCATTGATGCGGGCAAATTGCGGAGGCAAGTCGTGGACGAAGAGCAGATCCAGTTTTTCAAGAAGTTGCTCAACGAACGCCTCGAAGCGCTTCTTCATGAGGCGAGCGAGAATATTGGCAAGTTGACCGACGAACGTGAAATGTTGTCGGATACCTTGGACATTGCGAGCATGGAATCGAGTCGCGACTTCACGTTGCGTCTTCAAGACCGCGAGCGGCGGTTGGTTCACAAGCTTCGTCAGGCGCTTCAGCGAATTGATGATGATGAGTACGGCGTGTGCATCGCCTGCGGCGACGACATCAGCGGAAAGCGTCTGATGGCCCGCCCCGTGGCTACGCACTGCATCGACTGCAAGACCGAAGCCGAGCAGCAAGAGCGCCGCGTCTTCTAAAACGGCTTGGTTTCGACGTGGCTTCGGCTAGTCGGACATCCGTTGGCTGCACCCGCTTGTCGATAGCGCTAATCTGGTCGCTCGGAGGTTCGGTTGGCTGACAACCTTGACTACTGGCGTCGTGTTCTCGCGGTGATCGACCCACAGCGCTCGCTTCGCGAAGACGAAATCGAAGCGCTGTATGCCCCACGTCCAGAGGCTCCTTCAGAGCAACTGCGCAACCAGCTTCGCTTGGCCGCGGTTGGCTTCGGAGACCCTGAAAAGGTGCTGATGTGCGGCGCGCGCGGAAGCGGCAAGACGACAGAGCTTGTCCGCCTCGGGCGTCTCATGCGAGACGACTACGTCCCCATACGCGTGGATCTCGCCGCCGCGTTGCCCTCCGGTTCGGGTACCGTGCCGTTGCTCGCGATCTTTGCGATTGCCGGTCTACATGCACTTCACGCGTGGAAAGCACCAGATGCGGATCTCGTAGAGCCGAGGAAGCGCCTGGACAGCGCCTTGTCCGCCCTGTCTTCCGTTGGCGAAGTCGCTAGTGGCTTGGGCGAGCTGGTCAGTGGTGTCGCACCGCTGGTCACCGTTTTTGGCGTGCCGGCAGCCGCTTCAGCCGGAGTTGCCGGGGTAGCCATGGGGCAGATGGGACTGCAGCTGCAGAAGCTCAGAGACTTTGCCCGCACTCTGCGCGGAGCTGAGCTGGACCCCGCCAACATTGCACAGACCCGAGACTTGGTAGAGACGGTCAACAGCCTCTTCCAACAGCTCCAAGTCCTCACCGGTCGTCCGGCGCTGCTGTTGGCAGACGGCTTGGACAAACAAGATGAGCTCGAAGACGTATTCGCGGCGCTCGAGAGCCCCGATCTTATTCAACGTATCCAAGTACCTGTGGTCCTGACCGGTCCGGTAAACCTAAGGCATGACCCTCGCTTTCGCGGTCTACGCAATCACTTCCGAAACGAGATTCTGTTCAACGTCGCGGTGCGCAAGCCTCCGGGAGACGCGCATCCCGCCGGCGAACAGGTACTAATGGACCTGTACGAGCGGCGGCGAAAGGCGGCAAACCTGCCCGAAGACCTGTTCCAAGCCGAAGATATTCGCCGCGCGGCCAGTATGAGCGCTGGAATCGTGCGTGACTTCTTGAGCATCCTGTACGACGCCGGCCTGGAGGCATTCTCTGAAGGCCGAGACCTCGTCACAACGCAAGACCTTGAGACCGGTGTTCGCAAGCTCCGGCAGATGATGCAGATGGCGCTTAACAGCGACCGGATCGTGCTTCTTGGTCGGGTGCTCAAGAAGCGAGTCCTGCCACCCGGTATGGAAGCGTCGCGCCTGCTGTATGAAAACTACGTCGCCTGCTACCCGAACGGCGACGTCTGGTACCGACCGCATGAGGTACTCGTCGACTACGTCACCCGGAACCAAGACTCCCGTGGCTGACGCAGTAATCGGCCCCATCGAACGTGTGGTAGCGGCGATTAAGCGTCGTGAGGCGGTGACCCAGCACCGGGCACTGACTGTTCAGGTCGTTGTGCCACTGCCACTACGTGAGGTCTTTGCGCACGCCCTCACCCAAGCCATCCACGGCCCCGTAGCTCTTGAACCCATCGCGGCAAACGCCACCGGGCGTGAGCGCGTGCGCACATTGAATCGAGAGCGTGACTTAGCAGCCTCCTACCGAGTGCTCTGTTTAGTGCTGTCACACGCCGCTGACCTACGCTTCGTCCGTCAGCACGCGCCAGATCTAGCCTCGTTCATGGACCTCTCCGCCGAAGTCCGTGAGGAAGACGTTGGCGACTGGCCCGCAGTGGCCGAGCGTATCTGCGCAGTCATGACCAGCCGACACCGCACGATTCGTCTGACCGGCATTGCGCCAGATGCGAGCGAGCCTCGGTCCATCCCTCTGGCAGACGTATATATTCCGCTAGTGGACCTCCCCATCGGGCGAGACGACCGCCCCTACCTTCTGCTCGGGCATCCCGGTTCCGGCAAGACCACTGCACTCCGGCACGTCGCTGGCGCCACCTGTTCAGGGCGCGACCCCCTCAACGTTGGGGCGTGTGTCGCAGTACTCATTCCCCTCGCGGATCTAGCGGAAGACCGGTCTCGGGTCGTCCGTCCGCTGGGTGACTTCTTGGTAGACTGGCTCGGGCGCCAGGGCATCGAAGGCGCTGGAGTCTTGCGGCAGCACTGGGGTAAGACCACTCTGTTGTGGGATGGGCTGGATGAAGTCGTGGTTCGCGAGGAGCGGCTGGCCATCTTGCGTGAGCTTGCCGCCTTCCACCGCAAGCACCGCCCCGCAGCATCGCTCATCACAGGGCGCTCGCTACTGGTAGATGAGCTTCGAACCGAAGAAGCCAAGCTGGTGCGCATCTCTCCAGCCGAAGCGGTCCGCCCGGTAGACGACGCATCGCTGCGCTGGTTCGTCGGCCGATTTCTCAAAGCCTGGGACGCCACGTCCACCGATCCTCAGAGCACCGACGCAGACGCCCTGGTCGACCGTATTCAAGCAGACCCCGCCCTGCTCGCCCTATGTCGTACCCCACTATTGCTGCTGTTCTTAGTGCTTCTGTATCAACTCGACGGACGCCTGCCGGACCAACGCACGGCCATCTACCACCGCCTGGCCCAGGTCCTAGTGGACCGCTGGGGTGCCGCGCGTAGCTTGTCGCGCAACAGCCACACCCGCATGCGCAGCGGAGATGCGTGGCGGGTCTTGGGGCCCCTCGCCTTCTCACTGTTGGAGAGCGGCGGAGCCCGGATGCACCGGGCAGATCTACGTGCGGAGCTCGTGCGAATTGCGGTTCACCGCGGCGAAGACGAAGACGATGCCGCGGACCGCGCAGACGCCTTACTCGCCTTGTTGCAGCGCGAGACCGCTCTGTTGGTGCCACACGGAAGCGGTGAGTGGTCGTTCGTGCACCCAACCGTTGCCGAGTACTTCGCCGGCGTGGAAGTCAGCCGCGACAGTGGTCGGCGGCGAGACATCTTGGATGATCCTTTCCGCGCCGACTACCATGAGATTCTCGTCTTCTGCACAGGCGAGTTGGGCATGCGCGCGGATGACGAGCGCCTGACAGAGCTGGTCACCGAGCTAGTCAAACGGTCACGTAGCAAAGGCCG
>JBLHSN010000350.1:0-6079 GCA_047626195.1 Myxococcota bacterium | reverse complement strand
CAGCCCCAGACCAGTCCTCGCCAGTCGTCTGAACAACGCTAGCAGACAGGGTCATGGCCAAGCTATCGGCCCCAACGTCCGCTCGAGCATCCCACAGAGGCGTCCAGCTGGCTCCGGGAACGGTGTAGGTCAGGGTGACGGAGGACGGCCCAGAACTAGGTGCCTCAAGCAACACGCTGACCTCATGACGCGCCCACTGGGCTGCTCCCTGAACAGTAGAGAGTTCGCGGCGCAGGGCGGCGAGCTCGGTATCCACTTGTCGCATGCCCATGGCCGCTTCGTGGACGGCTTGAAGTCCATCACGAACTCGTCGGCGAAGCAAACCTGCCATCGCGTCGGCGTCGCTCGCTGTGTCAGGCGAAAAAAGTAGCTCCGCCGAGAGCTGACCGGCACCCGCAGCGCCTAGACTCCGCAGAAAGGACAGTTCCGCTTCCGCTGCTGCTTTGTCGTCCATGCGCTCTTGGCGGACGTCCCCTTTCGCAGCGATGAGCTGATTGAGTGCATCCACACGGGTACGACGGTCTGCAGCCAACTCGACCCGGTCAATGGATAGACCCCGAATCACCGCATTGCCTGTACCGTTGGCCTGCATCGTGGTGATGTCCAGATTGGCAGGAAGGTCCGAGAACAGGACCTCGGTCTCCCCGGCCTCAAGAAAGACATCCACTTGGCGAGTCACCGTGGCACGGTCCAAAAAGACAGTAGCTTCCGTAACTTCGCCGGTCGGCGTGGACCCCGACACGGTCTGGGCGAGAGCCAGGGATAGAAAAAGGTTGAGCACAAGCCCTCCAATGGCAGCGGCCTAACGCCGCCGTCGAGTGGAGCTTACAACGCGTGGCTCGATTGCTGATTGATGGGGTTACTCATCATCTTGGATGGGAATCCCAGGGATGCCAACACCATCACGAGCAATCGTCTCGCTCCACATACGAAGAGGCGGCTGGTTGCCAACGCTCTGAAGGGCTTCGAACCCAACCCACCCTTGCGCCGGGCAGAAATGGTCGCGAAGCACGACGACACCGAGCTGTCGTTTGGACTCGCACACCGACACAATTCCGCCAGCGCAATGCGCAGCCACCATGATTTCGCAGCTACGCTCGCTCGTCCGTGTGCCCTTGGTGTGGGTCTGTGTCCAGGTATCCCCCACTCGTGGGTTCGCTGGAAGAACAACCTGTGCCGGTTCCCAGGGTTCAACGTCGCCGTCTTCGTCCAACGTACCGGCGAACCCGTAGCCACTGGGACCGTAGAACACGCGAACCGTCTCCATCCAGTCATGGTTGCCGTCTGTGGTGTCGTAGGTCTCGATATCGTAGAAGGTCTGGTCTCCATCGACTATCGGCGCCTGCCACTCTTCGCGGTGTTGCAGAACCGGAAGCGGAAATGGACCGGCGACCGTATGACGGTCGTAGTCAATGGTGGATGCCGGCTTGGCGTAGTCCATGGCATTTAGTGAGGAACGACCGCCCCCCTTTGGACATCCGACCAGTCCCGCAAACGCCAAGAATAGCCAGGCACTTCGCATTAGATCCGGCCTTGAATGTGACCGATATCTGTGGCTTCGTCGCTGATATCTTCATCTTGGGTCCAGCGGACACCCGGGACGACTTGGGACGGGTCAAACGGGCGTGTCTCAATGACGGATGCTCGTGGCACCGACAAGAATCGCACGAGCTCCAGACCCGTTGGAACCCCGTTTGACGAACGACCCAGCCCGGCAGAGGGCAATCGTAGTGACGAGGCAATCGTGCCACGATTCACGTACATGGAGCCTGTGCGAAGACGCTTTCCAAGTTCGGTCACCCGAGGATGATTGGCATCTGTAAAGACGGATGCCGTGTTCCGATACACCAACTGGTTGTGCAGGCTTGCGGCCTCTTCCCACGACGACACCTTGTACAGGAGCACATTGGGCCCGGGCGGTGGGTCGTTCAGGAAGGCATGCCCGTTTTCCCAGTTCACCCAGTACGCAGACGGGCGGACGTAGAAGCCATGACGCTTCGGAAGCTCCACGTTACCCACTTCGGACAATGGCGTGTGCCCGCGAGCGAGAAGCGTACGGCCGTAGCGGCGATAGCGCGTGCGGAAGTTCTCGGAGATGACCGGGCCAATGAACACATCACGGTCGAAACCGTAGCCGACGCGTAGGTTGCCAATACGCATGGTGAGTTGTTCGACGAATTGGTCGAAAATCCCTTCCGTAACAAGGACACGGGCAGTGCTATTGTGCCGCTGTCCGCTCGTTAGATAGGACCCGATAAGCACTTCGTAGATGGCGCGGTCGATGTCTGCGTCATCCAGTACAATTGCGGCAGCTTTTCCGCCGGTATTGTACAGAACAGGCAGCTCCGGACGTTCGCGAGTGGCCTTGCTGACCGCTAGAGCTGTTGGGTAAGACCCGCTAAACAGAAGCGCACCAAGGCCGGGATGCGCGGCAAGGCGCTGCCCGACGGACGACCCAGACCCTTGAACCAAGTTGAATGCGCCACGAGGCAGGCGACACCGGTCAATGAGCTCTGCTACTCCTTGGCCGACGCCGGGCGTAAACTTCGATGGCTTAAACACCACCGTGTTCCCGGCCAAGAGTGCCGCGGCGACTTGGAGCGTGGGCGTGAGCAACGGCATGGTGTACGCGCCGATGATGCCAACAACGCCTCGAGGACGCCAATCACTGCGCGCTTGCGCTTCCGAGATGACCCGGGGCTCAAGCAACGCCAGTCCGTCTTCCAGCAGAAGGTCAATGGCGCGAATGGAGGAGACGACTTCTTGCCGAGACTCCCAAAGCGGCTTGCCCGTCTCACGCGTAATCAAACTCGCAAAACGATCTTGCGCCCGACCCAGAGCCTCTCTGTATCGACGCAGAGCCGCGGCGCGTTGAGCGAGTGTCCCTTGCCGCCACACGGACAGACCGCGAGTAGCGCTGGAGACGGCATCATCGACGCTTGACTCGGAGAAGACGAAACGCCCAAGTACATCCGACCTATCGCCGGGATTCACCCCAACAACGTAACCATCTACGCGCTCTGGCTTTATGAAGGAGCCCCAGATGTAATCGCCTTTTCTAAGCAGGCGTTGACGATGTAGTCGCAACTGAGGCGCTCCTCACGAGGGTGGTTCAGTCTAGCATGGCTGGCATGGCTGGCATGGCTGGCATGGCTGGCATGGCTGGCATGGCTGGCATGGCTCGGTTCGGGCTACTTGCCCGCCACAGGCGTGCACAGGCTGCCGCCTGCGGACGAGATATTCAGCGTGGCACTCGGACGCTCACCAGCAGAATAGGCTCCGACGAGCACCGTGTACTCACCGGCCCCTGCGGCAGAAATTCGGATAACCGGGTTGCTATCTTCTGTGTCGTCGTCGCACAAGGTGGTCCCGTCCGGGCCACGAACGATAAGCGTTGTGTCGTTTCCGCTACACGAAGCGATATTCAGCGGGCCACTCGCACCGGTGAAGTTGATGCGAGCGGTGGGGGTCGTTTCGTCGATGTACCCGGTGCAGTTGCCTCGGGCATTCCGCAGACCACTGGCGCTGGATGAACCGCCGGCCTGAACCGGTACGCTTTGTGGTGTGAAACCGCCTGCTAGCTCGATAATGGGAACCGATGGCTCGCCATCAAACGCAATGCGCGTGCAAACCAAGTCGTCCGTGTCGGTGAAGCGAAGCTCCGCGCTAGCACTTCCGCCTGCGCTGTAGGTCGCCACCCAGACGGAATACTCGCCGATCGCCGACACATTTTCGGTGTACACCGGGTTGGTCCCTTCACTGTCGTCAACACACTCTATGGTTCCGGACGGCGTGCGAATCACCAGGGCCGTGTCCTGATCGGAGCACGCACCAATATTCAGCATGCTTCCGGGGGATACGACCGAGAAGTTGTAGTCAGGCTGTTCGGGAGCAATAAACCCGACACAGCTGGTTGGAACCCCGATGACCATCTTTGCCTCGGTGTCACCGCCGGCACGAACCTCCACTTCGGTCATACCGCCCGAATAGGTACCTGTGCCGTACAGCGGTTCACCGTCACCGAGGCCACCGAGCGCGCCTCCACAAGCCAAAAGACTGACCACACCAACACTTCCGAAACCAAATACGACCCAACGCATGTGCACTCCTAGATGCGGCGCAGTGTAGTCGAAGTCGTCATGGTGCAAGTCGAATCGTGACAATAGCACCCCTGCTAAGACGATTATCAATTGACACTCGTGCGCCGATCTGCGCGCACAATCGGGCGACGACCGCTAGTCCCAGGCCGGTACCCGTGGTTGTACGGGTGTGTTCGTCCTCACCCCGGTGAAAAGGTCGAAACACAAGTGAGCGCTCCGACTCGGCAATGCCCGGACCACAATCGACCACTGTGACGCAACGACCACGTGCGGAGACCTCCACGCTACGCTCGTCACCAGGCCGCAGAAACTTGCTGGCGTTGTCCAATACATTGGTCAGGATTTGTGCAAGCGCGTCTTCCGGAACGTCGCCCTGTGCCGCGTCGACATCCAAGACCACCTCCACATCGCGTTCCACCAACATGGGCCGCATTGCAAGGACCGCATGTTCAACGGCCAAGCCCAGAGGGACGCGAAGCTCGGCGACAGGCACCTCACGAGTAGTCAACGCCAGTGTCTGCTCAATAAGACGCGCTAGTCGAGTGGTCTCACGTCGCAAGACCGAGATGTACCGGGCCCGTTGCTCCGGCGTCTGTGCCACCCCTTGCTCCAGCATCTCCGCGTACAACTGCATGGATGCCACAGGTGTCTTCAGCTCATGCGTCACTGTGGCAATGAACTGCTCCCGCTCGTGAAATAAGTGTTGCTGACCGGTGATGGACCGCTCTACAGCGACCAAGCTCACCAGGCCAAGTGCCGTCGCCAATGCAGCCAGGACCCAGACCCAACCTACGCTTCCCGACTGGACATCGAGCAAACGAACGCTCGCATGGAACCCGGTGAACGGTGCCTGGAACACGTAGTCCCCACCCATCCAGTCCACCGACACGACCCCGTGCAAGCCAGCCTCTTGCACCACGGAATCGGATATTACCGTCTGCAAGCGCGCCCGGTCGAAGAGTACGGTCTGCACCCAGGTTTTTCCATTGATATCCAGGTCTCTCGACAGACCCCAAACCGACGACGACCACGACCCACCCGTCATTGGGCCTACGACTACATCTACCATCCCAGTCGCCGGCTCCAATACGATGCCAGGCACTTCTGTGAGGACGTCCACCTGGGTCAACCCCACTATTTCGCGCGTTGGCTGTGCAAAGGCTTGCACCTGATCGACGGGAGTGACAAAGTTGGTGACGCCCCGCTGCTGTCGGCTCAACCCCTCCGTATTTAGTTGATTACCCACATCATTAAACGTGTTGTTCTCCAGCACAAGGGCAGTCGGAGGCGGTGCAGGCGCCTGCCGGACAACCATTTCGGGGACCGGTACACGGACTCGGACCGTACGTGTCGGAGAACGACGCGTCACGACGGGGGTTGGCTCGCCAAACCAGTCATTCAACCACGCCTGACCCGTTGCGAGGGGTGTCGACAAGCGGCCATCCGGTGCCAGCTGGACGTAGCCAACCACGGCGGATTCCCACTCACCGCGGGCGACCGGGTTGTTAGCAAGGGCATCCGATGACGCGCTGTATTGAAGGAACGGACGGGCTTCTTCGCGGTCCACCACCGTGGTGAACTGCCGTTCCAACGCGTCAAGCACACGCAGCCGCAGCGCATCCGACTGGGCTTGGACTTCGCGGTCGTGGGCGCGCTGGGAGGTCAGAGCCACCACAGCGCTCAACGCCGCGACTCCTAGAGCCACTCCGAATAGTGCGACGCGGACACCCCAGATCTTCATCCAATCCACCGGTATCCGACGCCTCGAACCGTCTCAATGGGGTCTGCCGACAACGTGACCTGCGCGAGCTTGCGACGCAGCTTGACCACATGCATATCAATCGCCCGCGTATTCACCCGGTCAACCGACCGGTAATCCCACACCTCGGCCAGTAGCTCATCGCGTGACACCGCCCGTTCTCTTCGGTCCGCCAAATACACCATCAGGGCGATATCTCTCGGAGAAAGGTCAATATTTC
>JBLHSN010000349.1:0-6104 GCA_047626195.1 Myxococcota bacterium | reverse complement strand
AGCCACGACCGGTCACATGACATCGGAGTCACGGTCCGAAGGATGGCGGCCAAAGCGTCCGAGTCGTTCACCGGGCAAATCGGCGCCGACTCCCATGTTCTGGCCCAAGACGGTGAAGACTTGGCTGTGAAGATCGAAGAAGACGGTGCAGCATTCTTGGAGAACCTCACCGTAGACGGCACGCTCGGCGGCGACAGCATTGACACCTCGTATGAGGTCATGCTGGCAGACGCAGAAGCAGCGATGGACGAGGCTCACGCAAGTACCCTGGTCACCGTCTCGCAGACCGAAGCGGACGGCATTGCCCAGGTCGACCAAGCCGAGCTTTCGGTCAACGACCAGATGGACCTGATGGTAGACGGGCAGCTCGCTGGCATCGACCTGGCTCTGCAGCAAGGCTTGTTGGGGCTCACTGGCGCAGGCGATCTAGCAGTCGAGGCATTTGACACCCAAATCGCCGACATTGAGGAGTTCGCGAGCAGCGCAGACCCCACACAGTGGCCCGCGGTCATTGCCGAACTGCTTCGGCTGATGGGCACGCTGGATACCAGCGCGGATGCGTTTGAGGCGTCGTTCGCAGAGATGGGTGGACGAGCGGCCATCGCTCTGACCGCGGCCGGAGACGCATGCGTCTCAGACCTTCAAGACGTCGCCGGTGGTCTACAAGAGCACCTGAACGAGATTGTCACTGGCGTCAACGAAGGCCTGACCAAAGCCGAGCAGGACTTTGATGTGGCGCTCGGCGAACAGGTTCAGAGCTGCACCGAGGCCTGGACGGCCGACGCAGACGACAAGATTCTCACGCTAGACGGCGCACGAGACGAAGCACGAGATGCCCTGCAAGAGACCTCCCGGGTTGGTATCGAGCAGATGGACACCAAATACAACGACGCCGTCACGCAGATGAGCGAGTCGTTGGGAGGTCTGCGAACCGACCTGAACGGCAAAGCCGATGAGATTGCCAACCAGTCGTCATGGGACCGATTCTGGAGCGGCGTCGGCAACTTCTTCCTGGGCATCTGGGACGCGGTCGTCGACTTTGTGAAGGTCATCCTAATTGTGGCGCTCGTTGTTCTGGCCATCGTGGTTCTGGTCTTGATCGTCGCCGCACTGATCGGCGGAGCAGCCGCAATCGGCGCGATTCTCACAGCCGTAGCCACGTTCGTTGCCGCAGCCGCTACGGTCATCTTCTGGATCGGCGTCGTCCTCACCGTCATTGGCGTGATTTTCGCAATCGTCAGTGTGGTGAGTGCGTGGATGGACCCCAACCTGACAAGCGACGAGCGCTGGCGGGCGACCGGTAAGGGCGTCGGCGACATCGCTCTCGAGTTCATCCCCGATTGGGGCATTGGATTCTTGACCCGTGCCGACGACGCAGCAGACACCGCACGGATAGTCGAAAATGTGGGGGATGTGATTACCCACGCTGACGAGCTCGTCGAGACCGGACAGGCCGTTGAGAATGTGACCAACGCGGCGTCGAGCGTTGATGAACTTTCGGACCTAAACCGCGCCGCAGACGTTCTGGGCAGCCACATGGACGAAGCCGAAGACGCCCTGCGTGGTATCGACGAGGGTATCGACGCGGCCCAAGAAGTAGTCCCCACCCGCACCCCAATCGAGACACCGACCACCACCCCAGATGCACCAGCGGTCGTACCCGATGCCCCCACGGTGTCACCTTCTGGGCCCGCACCGGGCTCGCAAGCGCACTTCGATTCCGCGGTGGACGGTGGCTACGGCGGTACCCTCGAGACGTGGCAACGGAAAGTTGGAGAAGGCTTCCGGTTCGACCCCAACAGTCGTCGATGGAGGCGTCCCGACAACGTTTCGACATGGAACTCATGGGAGGCGGCCCGCGGTCGCGGATATAGCGGCACCTTCGACACGTGGCAGAGCAAGGTGGACGATGGCCTGCAGTTCAACTTCGGTACCCGCCGCTGGCGGCGTCCCGTCCCAGACGCGTCCGTCCCAACGCCCGATGCGCCAACGGTAGCGGTCACGCCAGATGCACCCGTGATCACGCCAGCCACACCTGCGGCAACGCCAGACGTACCCGTGAGTGGCGGTACCCAGGACCCACAGGCCACAACTTGGCTCGAACAGTACCGAAGAGTGCAAGAAGCGTACAGGCGCGCAGATGATGGCTCCCTGCCAGCACTGCAGACCACCTACGACTACTTCAAGGGCGTCGCGATGTCGGCATATCAGGTAGTCATGGGCACCGGTTCGTTCGTCGATGGTACAGGTACTATCGCGAATTACTTCCAAACCAATGACCCAGCCGCAGACGCGATTGAGGCGGCCGACGCCGGGCAGTGAACGCCGAGTTGCCGCTAAAATACTACGTGATTCCCTGGTCCTCTGTACTGTGGGGAATTGCCGGCGTGCCCATGGTACTCGCAGCACTGCTCCTCCCTCACGAAGAGCTGGGTCGGCGATTAGCGGGAGGCGGCTTCGGACTGTTCCTCGCAGTGATAGGAGTATTTGTACTCCGCAAGCGCCTAGCCACCCTACGTATTGCCGAAAAAATCGAGTACCGTCGGCCGTTCCTTCACCTTGATTTCCCAATCACCTCCGCAAAGAGCATATCGGTTGAGCGCACACTGTCCGTGCATCGACCCTCGTTTTGGGACATTGTGGTTGAGGTCAACGGCAAAGACATTCGGTTACCCCTGGGTGCGCACATCTGGTTCGGCGCACGTCTACAGGGGCGCGCCGAGACGATTGCCAGTCGCCTGCAAATTCCCATCGTGGACCCCGTAGGCGACGTTTGGCGCCGCAGCCGATTTCCCCCAATGCGGCTCCTAGGTGCCGGGCATGGATGGCTGTTTATGCTGGGAGCCATAGCGCTGCTCGCACCCGTGATTGTCGGCTGCGGACTACTGCTAAGCGGGGGCTAGCTCCGCAACGAGCGCCGCATTACCTCCCTTTGAGCTCATCGAGAAAGCTGGAGACCTCTTCCGGCGCACCTGCCAGACGGTCCGCCGCCGCACCCATGCCATGGTCGCGCAACGCAGTCTGCATGGCATCCAGTGCCTCTTGCCGTCCGTCGGGGCCTTCCAGCGCGTGGACCAAAGGCTCGAGGATGTCTTTCGCCAACACCGCAATGGTGTCCGAGTCGGCCTGTTCGAGGCGGTCTAAATCCAGACCAAACGACGCCAAGAACTCAGTTGCTTTCTCGCGGGTGGAGAATCGCTCCGCCAACGGTGCCAACAGCTCGGCCATCTGTTCACTGGGCGACGTTTCGCCTGTGGCGTTGCGTCGCCGTTCATTCTCCGCGGTGCGTTCATCCAGCTTAGCCTGCAACGCCAGAGTCGCTGCTTCGGCAAAGGCCTGGGCCTCCCCGGGCCGCACCTTGTAGGACATCAGACCCGCTAGGTCTGCGTCGCGCATCTGGCCACCCATGTCCTGAACCGGCGTGCCGCCGTCTGGCCAAGCGGCATGCTCGGGAACTAAGAACCACTGCGTCGGTCGCGTGCTCATCCAAAGAGTCATCGGTCATCCATTGGGAGGGTGTGCCAAGTGGCACTCTACACCGCCCAAAGAGCCGTGTGGGTTTGCAACCCATGTTCTACAGGTAGAGCGAAGCCGCGCGCAGCGCATCACCCGTGGTTGCATCGTGTCCCGGACGGGACGTGAATCCTTTCATTTATTCTAGATGGCTCGCCGGCTTAGAGCTCCTGCGAGCCCGACAAAGGCCAAGGCCACCACCCACCATCCGCCGTATGTCTGGGTCATCTGGCATCCAGCCCGACTCGGGTCGGGAACATCGACGTAGTCCGTGCCTATAGGCTGTGTCCAAGGCCCGCGAATACCGCCGAAGCTGACGAGGCGCGCTCGCACTCTCGGCCGGTCACTCACTCGCAGGTCCGATCCCACCGTGTTGCAAAAACCTTGGCCATAGCTGAACCCCTCATAGGGCGTCAGCCACTGGTGCAACAGCGCATCGCGTTCGTCAAGCACCTCAATCTCTGCCCAGTGACCGTCGGGGATACCCAGCTGCCACGATGCCCTGTACGAGCTTCCACAGGAGTCTTCCTCATCCGGCACGACCACTCGCGATGGCTGTTCGCCGCGTGAAACCACTGGCACCTCGACCACAGCACCGTACTCGGTCGTCTCGGCACCGGTGATGACGACGCCGCCACCTTCGGAAGGAACGAACCGCGTATTGGCCGGCAGTAGCTCGACAGGACGGTAGAGCTGGACCGTCCCGTAGCCATCCGAGAACGCATCGCCTTCCGAGACCAACTCGTAGGTAGCGTCGCGGTCATCCTGACGCGCCAACCACAACCGTCCGTCTTCTGGCGGTGACTCTCCTGCATGGTTGAACAACACCCAAGCATTGGTGCCGACCGTAATCACGCCGTCTTGGTAAAGGCTGCTACCTACTTCACAGCTGCATCCCAACGCTACGGACATCAACAGCGGTAGCATTCGACTCTCCAAGACCACTGCGCAAGCAAGTTCCCTGGCACTGTACCGTCCCACTGGCCTCCCCGCGACTCACCCTGGTTGTTGGATGCTCGCGGCGAGAGCCCAGTCTTAGAAACAGGCTTCCGACGTAAAGTCATCAGGAACACAGCTATCGGGGAAGCGATACTGAGTACCGCCCGGTGCGGTGCCAATGGTGATGACTTCGTCACATCCGCCTGGGTCATCAATACAGCCCTGAAAGGTCGGCGGGCCCTGGCTGGAGTCGCACGCCGCGTCAACCACCTGCCCGCCACTCAGAGCCAAGCAGGAGTCGTCCGCGATACAGGAGGTCTCGTCCAAGTTGACGCACTCCAGCTCGGGGTCGCCGCCACCGCCGCATGCAACCAGTCCAACAAAGCCAACGGTCAATCCAACAATACGCCACATAGTGAACACTCCCAACTGTAGGGTCCGGGCACAGTGTACGCCATTTGACGGCACACACCCTAGACATGGCCACTCTACCTGCAGAAGAACGACTGTACTCACGTTGCGGAGCGTCGCGGTTCGCTTCAGGCGTCTTTGATGGCCGCGTTCAACTCGCCCATCATCTTTTTGCCATCGCCGAAAAGCATCATGGTCTTGTTCATGTAGAATAGGTCGTTATCTACACCGGCATAGCCTACAGACAAGCTGCGTTTAATGACGACGACGACCGGTGCTTGGTCCACGTTTAAGATGGGCATGCCGGCGAGTGGTCCCTCTCCGCTGCGCGCTGCAGCGTTGACCGTGTCGTTGGCTCCGAGCACCAGCACGAGGTCACAGGTCGCGAACTGGCTGTTGGCCTCGTCGAGCTCGATCTGCAGCTCGTACGGCACCTGAGCCTCGGCCAGCAGCACGTTCATATGACCCGGCATCCGTCCTGCGACCGGGTGAATCGCGTACACAACTTCGGTGCCGTAGCGGTCGCGGAGAAGCTCAGCAAACTCGCGAACGGCATGCTGGGCTTGGCTCACGGCCATGCCGTACCCAGGAACCACAATCACTCGCTGAGCCCCGTCGAGCAACATCGCAACCTCGTCAGCGTCGCTGCCAACTTTGGTGCGCGTGACGGTGTCAGCGGAACCGCCACCGAAGGAACTAAACAGAACGTCCACCAGCCGCCGGTTCATGGCCTTGCACATGATGAACGTAAGGATGAGACCGCTTGCACCTACCAGCGAGCCTGCCACAATGAGGACGCTGTTAGTGAGTATAAAACCGGTGAACGCGGCTGCAATGCCAGACATAGCGTTGAGAAGACTCACGACCACGGGCATGTCTGCGCCGCCGATCGGAAGCACAACAAGGATGCCAAGCAGGCAGGAGAGCGCCACAATCGCAGCCACGATGGCCAGGTTCCCCGGCTGCAGAATGCTCGTCACAATGAGACCGCCGATGGCGAATGCCACCATGACTTTCACGATGTTGAGCCACGAAGGCCCCCATGTCGGCGTTGAAAACCAACGTCCAAACAGAGTAATACCGCCCATGAGCTTGAACATGGCGACCAGACTTCCGCTGAGGGTGGCCCAGCCCACAAGTGCCGACAGACCAATGGCTAGCCATGCAACCCACAGAGCGAGTCCCTCGGGAAGGTCGTCGCGTTGAACCCGACCTACGACCTCGGACAAGGCCACAAGCGC
>JBLHSN010000348.1:0-6118 GCA_047626195.1 Myxococcota bacterium | reverse complement strand
AAGTTGCAGGTCATGCGAATGTCGGTCGGGCCCGTGTAGGAGGCGTGGCCTCGAATCGACGCAATCGTAGTGTCCGAGAGCTTGGCGAATGTGGACTGGTTCGGCATTACCGCAGGCGTCCCGACAGCACCGGTGTGCGAGATGTTGGCGTTGAGCACTACTCGGGACACCAAGGTCCAGCCACCGCCGTCCGAGACCATGTCGCAGTACGCTTGGAAGGGCGACCCATCGTTCTCGGGATCGATGAAGTAGGTGTCGCTCGGTGAGCTGGGAAACTCGGTCTTGATGGACTGGCAGGTACGTCCGGCACGCTGTGCGGTCGTTCCGTTGGTCGACTCTCGGCTCTGAATGGTCTGCCACTCGTCGTCGATGCCGTCACAGAGCTGGAGTGCACCGCCGGTAAACCGCAGTGTTCCGGCGGCATCGGAGGTACATGGGCCAGGTTCGTCCGACAGAGTCACCGCACCGGCACGGATGGCGTAGGGAACGGACAAGATAGGCGTGCGTGGAAGCTGTATAATGCCATCCACCGCGACCTCAAGGTAGCGGGTCGACCCATCAAAGTCGGCACTCTCAAGCGCGGTCAGCTGTAGGTGGTAGCGGCCATCGTCGATGTCTACGCTGCTAAACGTCTCGGTCCACAATGCGCTGCCACCGGTGGAGGCCGCATACACGCCGACTGTCATTGCCGAGGCGCCATTGAGCGGCACTCCCGTCGCATTCAACACGCGCCCTTGATGAGTCAACTCGAGCGGGACCGCTGTGGCCGGGTTGGTCAGCATCAACAGTAGTAGTGGCAAATATATCGGCATGAGAAGGCTCCTCGAGACGACAGTAGGCTACCTCATTTGTTGTTCCAAACCGGGAAAAGTTTTGATTGTGAGTCGAAAGTGGCGGTGACATCGGGGCGGGTTCTGCGCGCAGCGTTAGTCGTCGTATCGTCGTAGCTGAACCCGCATGTCGTCGAAGCCGATGGCTCGCCAGAATGCGACCGCCCGCACGTCTCGGGTCAGTGTCTCAACAATAATGCTGTGGTAGCCGACCGCTGTTGCGACCATAATTTGTTGCTCGACTAGGCGTCGGCCCACTCCTTGACGGCGCGCACGCTCAGCAACGAAGACGTCTCCAATCCGCAGACTTTTGGGCTCGTCTAATACGGGACTGCCGGGGTCAGGAAAGCCGCTGACAAAACCGGCGATGCCATCTTCGTCTACGTAGACATGGCCGTGTGGAAAGGGGACCTGGGTCAAGAAGACATCCTTGACCCAGCCTGCCATCCACGCCCCCGCCGTTGCAGACAGGGACCACCGCGGCTCCACAACCATGCCGTTCGCCATGAGCTGATGCCATAGTTCGAGCACTGCAGGCAGATCCCCGCGGGTCATGGGCCGAATCTCACCCACTACGACTTGAGGGCGTTGTGGCCGGCGTAGGCAGCGGCGAGTCCGAGCTGCTCTTCAATTCGCAGCAGCTGGTTGTACTTGGCCACGCGGTCGCTGCGGCAAGGAGCGCCGGTCTTGATCTGACCAGAGCCGGTTGCCACGACCAAGTCGCTGATGGTGGTGTCTTCGGTCTCGCCGGAGCGGTGGGACATGACCGAAGTGTAGCCTGCACGATGGGCCATGTTGACGGCGCGCATGGTCTCGGTGAGCGTTCCGATCTGGTTGACCTTGATCAAGATGCTGTTCGCGATGCCGCGCTCAATACCCGTTGCCAAGCGGTCGGTATTGGTGACGAACAAGTCGTCACCAACCAGCTGGGTCTTGTCGCCGAGCGCGGTGGTGAGTGCTTTCCAGCCGTCCCAGTCGTTTTCGTCGAGGCCGTCTTCGATACTGGCGAGCGGGTAGTTGGCAACCAGGGTCTCATAGAAGGCGATGAGCTCGTCGCTTCCCCACACTGCATTTTCCCCTTCAAGGCGGTATTTGCCGTCTGTGTAGAACTCGGATGCGGCGACGTCGAGAGCGAACACAATGTCGCTACCCAAGCTGTAGCCGGCCATTTCAACAGCGCTGACAATACGATCGAGCGCTTCACGGTTGCTGCCGAGGTTGGGAGCGAATCCGCCTTCGTCACCCACACCCGTGGCCAGTCCTGCCTTCTGCAGTACTGACTTGAGGTGGTGGTAAATCTCGGTGCCCATCTGCATGGCGTGGGCAAAAGATTCTGCACCCACCGGTAGAATCATGAATTCTTGGATGTCCACGTTGTTGTCGGCATGTGAGCCCCCGTTGAGGATGTTCATCATGGGAACGGGAAGCAGGTTTGCGGTAGGCCCGCCCAAGTAGGTGTACAGCGGCAGGTCCGATGCAATCGCTGCGGCCTTGGCGACGGCAAGGGAGGCGCCGAGCATGGCGTTGGCGCCAAGACGTGCCTTGTTCGGCGTGCCGTCCAGCTCAATCAGCATCTCGTCAATGGCGACTTGCGCGCGTGCGTCAAGTCCGACCAACTGGTCAGCAATGGCGCCGTTCACGTTCTCGACAGCTTTGCTGACACCCTTGCCGTGCCACTTGTCTCCACCATCACGCAGCTCCACCGCTTCGTGCTCGCCAGTGGAAGCGCCGGATGGCACCGCGGCTCGGCCCAAACTTCCATCATCAAGTAGAACATCGACTTCGACAGTGGGATTGCCGCGCGAGTCCAGGATCATGCGGCCGGTAACTTCGTAGATTGCGCTCATTAGGTGTCTCCGTGGGTGGCGGAGTGCTTACCGTACTGGGTGGCGCGTTGCCGTGAAGCGTAACGAAGTTGTCGCTTGGAGGTACAGGGATTGGACGCCCGTGTTGACGGGTTACCGCCCCGCGTCCCGCTGAATTCTGGAGACCCCTGTGTTGACCGCCCTTTTTCTTCTTGCGACCACCGCTCTCGCCGATGACGGCGGCTTTGACCATGCCCACGGCGCCTTCGACTCGGTGCTCGACGGTGCGGTGAGCAACGCTGGCGTGAACTACGGGACCCTTGGCGGCCGCCGAGCCGAGCTGGACGCGTACCTAGAAGATGTCGCGAATGCTGACATCTCCGGCTTCTCGCAGAACCAGAAGCTGGCTTTCTACATCAACGCCTACAACGGCTACACCCTCGCCCTCATCCTGGACAACGCGGATATTGCGAGCATTCGCGACCTCAACTCCGGCAATCCCTGGGATGCCGTGCGTTTCCCCGTCGCTGGGGAGAGTCTTACGCTCAACGACATGGAACATCGCCGTGTTCGCCGGTGGGGAGACGCGCGTATTCATGCCGCGGTCAACTGCGCGTCCAAGGGCTGTCCACCGCTCGGACCTGATGCATTCACCGCATCGGGCCTAGACGACCAGCTCGACCGCGCCGCACAGCGCTGGGTCAGTGCCAACGCCTACAAGTGGTCGGGCAGCACCCTGCAGGTCAACGAGATCTTCACGTGGTACGACGAAGACTTCGTCAAGTGGGCCGAGCGCCGCGAACTGCCGACAGCCAACCACGAAGACACGGTGGCTTTCCTCCAGGCCTACGGAGCGGACTTCTCTGGGCACCCAACGGCGGCGAGTGAGTTGTCGATTGAAGCCTTGCCATACGACTGGTCGCTCAACAAGCGATAGACCCCGGGCATGGGATTCTGTAACGCTTTTGACGAACGCCTCTCCACCGTTGGACCGGCTGCCATCTTCCTTCGTGACCACGAAGGATTGTATAGGTTTGACGCCAGCTGGACGCGAGATGCCTGGCAGCGAAATCCAGGTCCACACCCGGTAGAGACGGTGTTTGTGTTGGTCCGCGACCACGCAACGGGCTTCGTAGCGCGCTTGCTGGTGTCGTCGCCAACACTGCTACCGGCGCATCCCCGAGGGGATGTGAAGACGTTTGCCACCGATGACGAAGCGAGCGCGTTCTTGTCGACGCTAGGGGCGCTGGCCGTGAGTGCAGAAGCGTGGTGATTGCGCTGCTGCTCTGTCTCACCGGTCTGGCATTCGCACAGGACCCAGGCTCGGATGCTGCCGCCGCGGTCGAAGACGACGATGTCTACGAGATCATTGTGTATGACGATGTAGCGGCAGAGTTTGCCCGACAGGCTGTAGTCGAACGCTTGGGCGAGATTGGCTACTCCGAACGCATTGAACGCAACGGCTATGTCATCTATCGCCACCCGGACAACTGGCGCGGAGACGTTCGCCTGTACGACGAAGGCTATGTTCGTATTCGTCGGCAACCGGTCCAGATCGAGCCCATTATTGGCAAGCCAGGAACCCCGCTAGGTACTGCGTCTTGCGTGTTGTTGCTGCCGCTGTGCGCCCGGCTGGGTGGACAGACTGTTGGCCGGCGAAAGCTACAAGCTCAAAAGACCGGCATTGCTCAGTTCCTCGACCCCGAGATGGACGTTTGGGGAGACCGAATTGCCGACCGCGAAGTGGGTAGTCGAATCGCTATGCTCCCGGATGACCTCGAAAAGCTGTGGTTTGAAGGCGTTGCGCTTGAAGGTGGGGAAGATGCGGTCGCCGTTGTGGGGCCGGATGACAAGAAGGCTATGATGTTGGCTTTTTGGGATTCGCGGACCAATACGGTCTGGGGGAACCGGGTGCGCCTGACCGTTGAGGGCTTCATCCGAGCCATTGTCCAGAACAGCGACACACCCTTCACTGGGGAAGAACTTACCGCATTCAATGCGACCCGCGCCTCCGAGCGGCAGCTTGACTTGACCAGCCCGTGGGATGCGGTCGCCGAGGGGCTGTAGCGCATGATGCATGCGATGATTGGTTAAACCGCCTGCGCTCTCCGCTGGGTGATAGGGGTTGCAACGCCCATGACCGACCTCTTCGCCGCACGCTCTCAGATGGCTATGTCCCTCGCGTTTCACATCGTGTTTGCGGTGGTCGGTATTGGCATGCCGCTGTTGATGGTGATTGCGGAAGGACTCTGGCTGCGTACCCAAAACCCGGTGTACCGCGAGCTGGCGCGCCGCTGGAGCAAAGGCACCGCCATCCTGTTTGCGGTGGGTGCAGTGAGCGGAACCGTTCTGTCGTTTGAGCTCGGCCTGCTCTGGCCCGGCTTCATGGAGTTTGCTGGCCCCATCATTGGCATGCCGTTCTCGCTGGAGGGCTTCGCGTTCTTCACCGAAGCCATCTTCTTGGGCGTGTACCTCTACGGGTGGGACCGAATCTCGCCGCGCCTGCATTGGCTATCCGGCATCATGGTGATGGTCTCTGGCATGTTGTCAGGCGTGTTCGTGCTGGCGGCCAACGCTTGGATGAACAACCCGGTTGGTTTTGAGATGGCGGACGGGGTCATCACGTCGATTGACCCGGTAGCAGCCATGTTCAACCCGGGCATGTTGCCGACTGGACTACACATGACGGTGGCGTCATTTGAGACGGTCGGGTTCGCTGTCGCGGGCATTCATGCGTTTGTGCTCCTGCGCAATCCAAACAGCGCTTTTCATAAGGCCGCACTGGCCATTGCGCTTACCGTCGGGAGCATTGCGGCAGTTCTTCAGCCAGCGACCGGGCACTTCTCAGCACAGCATGTGGCCGAGCACCAACCGGTGAAGCTGGCGGCGATGGAAGCGCTGTGGGAGACCACCACGGACGCCCCCTTCACCATTGGCGGCCTACCGAATGCGACCACCGAGACCACTCCGTACAGCATAGAAGTGCCGTACCTTCTTTCATTCCTAGCCTTTGACGATATCCATGCCGAAGTCCAGGGGTTGGACAGCGTAGCGCCTGAAGACCGGCCGAATGTGGCCGTTGTGCATGTAGCCTTTGAGATCATGGTAGGCATAGGCATGTGGCTCATGGGCTTGGCACTGGTCTCCGCAGTTCTCGCTTGGCGCGTGCGAGGCGTACCGACGAACCGTGCGCTTCTATGGGCGTTGGCGTTCTCCGTACCGCTCGGTTTCATTGCTGTAGAAGCCGGATGGACCGTCACCGAAGTCGGTCGGCAACCCTGGGTCATCTACGAGGTCATGCGCACCGCAGACGCTGTCACGCCAGTACCGCACCTGGTGGTTCCATTCCTGACGTTCTCCGCATTGTACCTATTCCTCGGAGTCGTGGTTCTGGTGCTGCTGAAGAATCAGGTGTTTGCGACGGTGGACAATGAGCCCTGAGTGGATGGTCGCAGGCGTCATCTTAGTGGCGCTCTTGGTGTA
>JBLHSN010000347.1:0-6121 GCA_047626195.1 Myxococcota bacterium | reverse complement strand
GTCGTTGTCGTCATCTTGGTCTTCATCATCGGCATCTTGACAGCCGTCTGAGTCGTGGTCGGTCGAGGTGGCGCTGGACCATCCGGTAGTGCCACGGTCGCAGTCATCATCCGAGTCGGTGACGCCGTCGTTGTCATCATCTTGGTCTTCACCGTCGTCTTGACAGCCATCCGCGTCCAGGTCGGTCGCGCTATCGGCTGACCAGTCTAGGTCGCCTGTGGCGCAGTCGTCGTCGTCGTCGCCCACGCCGTCGTTGTCGTCGTCTTCATCTTCATCTTCATCGCGGCAGCCGTCGGCGTCAGTGTCCGATGTGGGGTTGGACACCCAGTCCAACACGCCTGTGGCGCAGTCGTCTTCGCCATCTGGAATGCCGTCGTTGTCGTCGTCTTCGTCTTCGTCTGCGTCTCGGCAGCCGTCGCCGTCGCGGTCAGATTCAGGAGTGCTCAACCAGTCCGATGTGCCGCTTGGACAATCGTCCTCCTCATCAATGATGCTGTCGAGGTCTTGGTCTGGACCGGCGGGGTCGTCAATGATGACGGGTTCGTCTTCTTCGGTGAAGGAGCACGCTTCGCCGTCGTCGATTCGCACGGAATAGCTGCCGCGCGCAGTTTGGTCTTGCGGAATATCGTACGACATGCCGACAGCGCCTTCAATGGCTACGCCGTCGAGGTACCATTGGTAGCTCACACCGTCGATTGCGGGAGCAGAAAGCGCGTAACCGTCGGTGCTGTCGCCGTCGACGTTGATATTTGTGCTGAATGAAATCGTAGAGTTGATGTTGATTTCGTCGAACATCAGGTGCACGTATCCAGTGTCGGGGTGGGTCATACCGGTGCCTGGACCAATGATGATTCCGGCGTATTGGCTGTCCACGGTGAACGAGGTGGAGACTTTGACCCAGCCATCCGTAGGTTCGAGGTCTACTGGGATGCGCGCGAGGACGTCTTGCTGTGCTGCACCACTGGCTTCGAGGTCCCCAGTTGTGTTGATGGGGAAGGAGGGTGTGTTTGTTCCGAAGACGACGATGTCACCCGTAGACCTTCCGCCGTAGGAGGTGGGCGTGGGCACCGCCACCCAAAATTCCAGGGTGTACGCCGTGCCGGGGACAATGGGCTCAACCGTGGTGTTCCCGATGTACTCGATGTAATTACCATTTGACAAGGCGCCGACCCACGCATCACCGGCAGGATTTGGGGGTTGCACACTTCCAAACCCGCTGTAGTAGTAGCCACACGCGAAGTAGTCTGAGGTCGCCGAGGTCGCTTGACTCCAGTGCTGCGCATGTCCGGTGATTTGGCTGATGCTGGTGGGGCATCCTTGAACATCGAGATCTTCGAAGGAGGGATTGCGAATGAGGCTCGTGACCTCGAAGGTCGCGAAAAGATCTGCGGCACATTCGCAGTCGGGGTCGTTGTAGTCGACGAGCCCGTCGGAGTCGTCATCGAGGCCGTTACTGCAGGCATCCACTCCCGATTCCTGGGCAGATGCTGTACTCGCCGCGGTGAGCACGAGCAGGGCGGCGGGTAGCAGCACTGCAGAACGAATGCGCTTCATGAGAGACCTCAACGTGGGTGTGGCGTGGAGCGTACTTGCTCAAGGCTTCACGTGTCGACCTGCGTGCGAAAAACTGTGGTAGAAAGTAGGACCATTTTTGTGTGAGTTGTCGTTCGAACCCATGGATAAACTTCTAGAATATCGATCCTTGAGTTGAGCAGGCGGCTGCAGCGCTTGCACGAATGCCGCCGGTCAAGGTGCGGCCTGTGGGGGTTGGAATCGGGACTGTATCTGTGTCGAGTGGGAAACGTGGCCCGTTCCCATCAGCAGACGTCTACCGACTCCTACGCCTGACCCACTTTCACAATCACATCCCCGTGGACTCCGCGATCGGACAGTGCGTGCGCTTCGGCCACCTCGTCGAATGAGAAGCGCTCGGTCACTACGGGCTTGAACACGCCGTCGCTGAGCATGTCTCCGAGCTCTATCGCCGATGCCGAGCTGCCGATAGCCACGCTGAACAGGGCACGCTTTCCGCCGGCAAGCTTTGTCCAAGCCATCTGTAGGAGTACTCGGATGCTGATGTACAAGGTCATGTAGCGGCCGGAGTCGGTGAGCGAGCCACGGCTGTGACGGAAGCTTGAGGCATCGGCGATGTCGAAGATGACGTCATACTGCTGACCGTTGGCGGTGAAGTCTTCGCTTCGGTGGTCGATGACCTTGTCGGCGCCGAGGTCGCGCATCAGGTCGAACTGAGGTCGGCTGCACACTGCGGTTACGTCTGCGCCCAGGTGCTTGGCGACCTGCACCGCGTAACGGCCGACACCGCCAGAGGCGCCGAGAATGAGGACCGACTCTCCTGGCTGTACTGCGGCGATATCGCGCAGGAATGTGACCGCCGTGGCCGCTCCGTACGGCAAGGTCGCAGCGGCCTCGTGCGATACGCCATTGGGAATCTTGGCCAAGGGGCCGTCTTCAGCCGCCACCAGATACTCGGCGTAGGCGCCGTGGTTTGTCCCGCCAAAGACGTCGTCTCCCACCGAGTATTGGGTGACTTCGCTGCCCACTTCAACGACCTCTCCGGCAAAGTTGGTGCCTTGAACTGGGTAGCGCGGAGAGGTGATTCCAAACAACAGCCGGCCGAATATCGCCGAGATTCCCGGGTAGTCAGCTGTTCGTAGGCGCCGGTCTGCGGCGGTGACGGAGGCTGTGACAACGCGAACGCGAAGGTCGTGGGTACCAATGTCGGGCGAGGGGGACTCGGCCAGTTTGAGGACGGAAGGGGGACCAAAGGAAACCGTTGTGGCGACGCGCATCAGACAACTCCAGCGTGTGGGTACACCGTCTGTATACCCATGCGGTTTTCGATTAGGTCTAGGGTAAGTCGTATGTATGCTATACGTATTTACATGGACTGGACGGCTCTCAACTTCGACTGGAACCGTGCCCGAGCCTTCTTGGTAAGTGCTGAGGAAGGGTCTTTCTCTGGTGCAGCGCGCGCTCTAAGGTCGACCCAGCCCACCGTCAGCCGCCAGGTTGCGGCGCTGGAGGCCGAGCTCGACGTGACGCTGTTTGAGCGCGTCGGCGGCGGCTTGGAAGTGACGCAGGCGGGCTTGGATCTGTTGGAACACGCACGCGCAATGGGAGACGCCGCGATTCGGCTCTCTCTGGCCGCAACCGGTCAGTCGGAGTCCATCGAAGGCCGAGTGTGCATCACCGCAAGCGAGGCCATTGCTACGTACCTGCTGCCGCCCATCTTGCAGACGCTGCGCGTGGCCTACCCTGGGATTGAGCTGGACTTGGTGGTGTCGAATGAGCCGCGTGACCTGCACCGTCGCGAAGCGGACATTGCGGTTCGGAACTTCCGTACGCCTCAGCCAGATCTGATTGGCCGTAAGCTCCGAGACGTCACCGCTCACTTCTACGCCGCACCCTCGTACGTGGCCCGGATGGGTGGGCTCGACACAGCGGAAGATCTGGCTCGTGTCGAGTTGTTTGCCTTTGACCGGACGGACACGATGGTGGACGGCCTGAAGGCGCTCGGCCTGCATGTTCAGCGCAGTCAGTTCCCCATCACCACCGCGAATCACTTGGTTCAATGGGCGCTGTGCAAACAGGGGGCTGGAGTGTGCATGATGATGGATGAGGTCGGAGCCCGCGACCCGGACGTTGTGCGTGTCTTTCCAGAGCTTCCGTCTATTCGTCTGCCAATGTGGCTGGTGTCACACCGCGAGCTGCGCACGAGTCGACGCATTCGGTTGGTGTACGACTGGCTTGCGGAAGGGCTCAGCGCGGGTCCACAGGCGCAGTCGTGAGGACGGGTGGGCTGGCACCCATCCGCTGATGACCTGGAATTCTTGGGCGAGCATGAAGGTCTGTTGCGACGTGCTTGAGCCCCTGTTTAGGCACTCCGATGAACCTGAATGCATCACAACTTGGACGTGGAAGGTGTGAGGTTCTTCGGCTGCGCCTGAGAGCTGTCGGTCGGTGCTTCCAGGCCAAGTCCGCCATTCGGTTTCGGTCTCTGAGTATGTCCGCCATCCATTGACTGTACAGGGGTGAGCATCGGTCTTGATCTCGAACCCGACGCTTTGGCGTGCCCAGTTCGGCCGCCACATTCCTAGTAGTAACGAGTTAAAACGCCGTCAGTTGGCGGCCGGCCTGAACGCACCCTAGCGCCGGTTTCTTCCATCAATCCCATCGCTCACCCCTGTAGCGCGAGGTTCAGTCGGTGTGTGATTTCGTACGATGAGACGTTCCTCCGGTCAGAAATTTCACGCGGTTTGTGGTGGATGTCAGGGACGGAGACATTGAGCGGTTACGGTGCTGGAAGAGGGCTTTCCCCATGCCGTTCGGTCCGATTGTACCCGGACAAAATCGGTTCGCTGAGTAAGCATCAATGAGGGTTGCGCTGTGTGGAATTACGTCACGTGTGGGAGTCAAGATGAGTGCAGAGTATGGTAGCCGACCGCTCACTTCGTTTAGTGGATGCGCCGATTGGTCACCTTTGCAGAAGGTAACGGCCATCGTAACGATGTTGTTGTGCGGGTGCTCCGTCACCGAACCACCCGCCGAACCATCCGCCGAACCAATCGATGATACGGCGAGCACGTGCGTCGCTGTCTCGCCGGGTGAGTTGGACCGTTGGGGTGGGGCATCGGCCGTCGACCTCGGTGCTACCGGGTTCTTCCGAGTGGAAAAGGTGTGCGACCGATGGTGGTTTGTCACGCCTGAGGGCCACCCGTTCTACTCCGCGGGCGTCAACTCGGCCCGGCCCGGAGGCGACTTTTCTGTCACCGGGCGGGCCCCGTATCGTGAGGCCGTATCCGAACTGTACGTAAATGATGAGGCCTGGGGTGCTTCTGTCGTCTCCCGAATGAGGGAATGGAATGTGAATACGGTGGGCTCCTGGTCTACGGTATCGGTTCTCTCCGGTGTCGCTGTTACGGTGAACCTAGCGCTCGCGAGTGACGATTGGATTCAAGGAACGGTGACCGACTACTTCTCGGATGAGTGGGCTGATTTTGTAGGCGAGACCACCTTGTCTGCGGCGGCCGAGTGGGCTGGTCGGCCGGAGCTGCTTGGATGGTTCATCGACAACGAAAATCGATGGGGCCCAGATTGGCGAGGTTCAGAGACGCTCCTTCAACTGTATTTGATACTCCCGCCGGAAAGTGGGGGCAAAGCGGCGGCCGTGGATATGCTTGTCGAACATTTTGGCGGCACAACGCAGGCCGGTGACTTCATCGGTCTTGCTCAGGCCGACCGAAACGACCTCCTCGAATTCACAGGGTCGCTTCGAGCGCTTGATGCGGGTGCTTCGGAAACTCAGGCTTTGGTGACAGAGCTCTTCATTACCCTGGCCGCGGAGCGGTACTTTGAGGTGACAACCGGGGCGATTCGGGCTGCTGACCCCAATCACCTTGTACTGGGAAACCGAGAAATCGCTACCCTTGTCCCTCCCGGCGTTCTAGATGCAGCAGCGCTGCATGTCGATGTGCTCTCCATCAACCACTACACGCTGCGTGACGGTATTGGCGACTTGGCCCGCGTCATGTCGGGCGCGTTGGACCCCGCGAACAACTTTGAAGCGCTTCATGAAAGGCATGATTTGCCAATTCTGGTTTCCGAATTTGGTTTTCGTGCCGCGGACTCTGGACCTCCGTGTACCAGGCCGCTCATCTACCCAGTGCTAGCCACCCAAGTGGACCGGGCAGATGCGTGGGAGTCGACTGTTGTGAGTCTCCAGGGAACACCGTGGATTGTGGGTCACCATTGGTACAAGTGGGTGGACAATCCTATTGAGGGCCGGCGTGACGGCGAGGACAACAACTGGGGCCTCGTGGATGTGTATGACGCGCCGTACCCCGAGTTGACGGAGCGAATGACCTCTGTAAACCCGAGAATCTGGGAATACCTCCGGGTCCCGTAGAGGTACGACAACACGGGGGTCGGCTTCCTTCGGCCAGACATGTCACGCGGATTGTGCTGGATGTCAGGGAGGGGCTGTGAACGGTGACATCGTTCGTGTCGTTGAGGGTCGGTCGGCGCTCGGCTAGTTCAGCTGGAAGAACACAGCGTGACCGTCGATAAAGCTGGGCTCGAAGACGACTCGCGCGCCTGTGAG
>JBLHSN010000346.1:0-6133 GCA_047626195.1 Myxococcota bacterium | reverse complement strand
TGAGCCTGTCGGTAACGGCAGGCCTAGATGAATGATCATTACCGCAGTCTCTGGCGACAGACCTGCGGCACAGGACCCGGCTTACGGGTGCCTCGAACCGGCGCTTCTCTTCACGGGGAAGCGCCGCATCCTTTTGTGCTGGGCCTTCCCCGAACGCTGTCCTAAGCGGGTGACGACGTCGGACTGAAGCTCGCTGCCGACGCAGATGCCGAAGGTGTTTGTTCGGTGTGGGAGGCCGATGCACCGCTTGTTGTCTAGCCTTTGTGCGCCCGTTGATGGGGCGGTGTTGCACTAGGAGCGTCTTCGTGTGTGGATTGACGGCCAAGCCTGAGCTTGAGGGGCCGGGCGATACCGGAACGACTGCTACGGAGGACCTTCAGGAGGACGGTGTGAAAGACACCCTTGCAGACGACCTGCAGTCCACGGGGCCGCAGAAATCCGCTGCTTCTACGCCAAAAGCCCCTGGTGACCACGCTATCAAAGCCTACCGAACCCTTCGTAAAGATGAGGATGCAGTCGAATGACACCAATCGAGTGCCATCGCTCCCGTCCAAGACGTGGCTACTGGCGCATCTCAAGGCGCGGACGCCAACCAACATGCGGGGAGTGAAGCCCGCATCGCGAACGACAACGCGAAGGGGCTATTCAGGAAGAAACGGGCCGAGCGCGACACCCAAACGGCAACACGATTGGGAGTGTTCGCGGACGGCAAAGCACCACGGCTAGCTGCGGCTGGAACGGGGGCGCTAGGAGACGTCAATCCAGGTGACAGGGCCCTGATCCTTGAGCGAGTTGATGCATGGGCGAATCAACGATGGTTCCAACAACGATTGCCAGTGTCGGAGGCCAATGTCTCGGCCGCCACCTCGGTTTTGACGGCTCGATTCCTGACCGGACGCTCTCTACAGGCATGGCTCATCCGTTTAGGCACTTACTGGGCCCATTTTCAGGTTGAACGTATTCCTCGTGCTGAACGCAAGATGCTCAAGGCCTAAGACCCCAACGCATATGATGCCTACAAAGCGGACCGCAAGCTCACTCGTCGCACTCGTTTCGACGATTCTGGGGCGGGGGAAGCCCTGCTCACGCTCCAGAATGCGTTTCGTCAGGAGGACCACAAGAAAGAAGGCGGTCCGACAGTCGATTCCGTCGCCTCGATGTCCGGAATGCAATCCGCATCTGACAGGTTGGAAGCGCCAATTCTACGGCGAGACGCGAACGAGCAGACGCGAGTAGCACCCGTCGTTGTCGCTGCTAGGGTCGACTCTGTGCAGTCGATCGATGCCGTTGCGGCCGCCGTTTCGCCAGCATTGCTCGACATTGGGCTGTCGAGTCTTCCTACCGTGGACGCTGCGCCAGTTCCGGTGGATGTTGATCCAAAAGCCGACCGGAACGTCCACAGCGACAATATTGAGGCCGCACAGGTCGCTCCACCCGAGCAAGAACCTGCCCGATACGTCACCGCGGCATTCCCAGGCCTCATTGAGTTGACGTTGGGTATCCACGAGGAGCCTTCGCACACCAGTTCGAGATTGCGAGACGTGCGCTTGGGGGACCGGGTTGGTATCACCGCTGAGAGTCTAGTGGTGGACGGTCGCCATTGGGTGCAAGCATTGATTGAGATTGCCGAGGGCCCCGACAGGTTGGGCTGGCTCGACGCGAGCTTCACCGACCTGGGGTTGCAGGCCGAGCCTGCAGCAGACGCCGTCGACAACGCACCCCCAGGGTTGAGCATTAAGGGATGGCTACGACCCAACGACCCCGCCGCGTCACTACCGTGTTTCATGGGGGTGTACGACGAGCAGACCCGAACGCCAATCACGACAATTTCGGCTGGTTCAGACTGGAGAAGTCTACTAGCAGTGTATCCAATGACGGGGGGCACAGACCCTGATTACCGCGAGATGGTTGTACAGGGCCGTCCTCGGTACGCGCTGCGCGAGCGGCTTCGCGTGGCGACGCAAGAGGAACTCTCGGTCCAAGAGGATTCGCTCACAGCCAAACAGATGGGTGAGGTACGACGATTTGCTGTCACCCAACCCGCAGCCATTCAAGCTGCGTTCTTCTAGCGTCTGGCCCAGCTCCCGGCCGAGCACACTGCCGCCGAGGCCACGAGTGCCCGCGTGGACAAGCGGGGAGACATGAGCACACTGGCGGGGGCCTTCGAACTGCTTGGCTTTCCCCGGCCCTATATCCAAGCCAAATCCTACGCGGATGTCGTGGAACTCGTACGTTTAGAGCATGGCGTGGTCGCCATTGATGGCACTGAACAGGTAGCCACACTCGCCCATGCCTTCGGGGTCTGCGGAACGTTGGTGGATATTCACGGTGCGATGCCCTCGCTCAAGAGTGGCAAAGCGGTTGTTGCCTGGCACAACGGACACCTCATCCGTTTGGTGGGTCAGAATGGCGCACAACTGTGCATCGAGGATGGGGGTGGTCGGCGAGACATCCTGAGCGCGGACCTGTCGGCTGCGAGTTGGTTGGCATTGCAGTTGCCTGCCGATGTCGACGCCGGGCTGGTTGACCGTAAACGCGTCGCCAAAGACGGAAAAGACGTCATTGATGCGTACAAAACATCCGTTTACGCCGTGTCCAATCAGGACGAACAGGATTGGTATGTCAAGGAGTCCAATACCGTACACGGGGCCCAATCCAAAGACATCAAGGACTGGATTCCCGACGGAACTCAAGCCGCCGCTATTCCCGATGCTGCCCAGCACAAGGCCCTGCGCGCTTGGCTAGGACGCAACGGGAAACGTAGCATCAAAGCACTCATCAAGACGAAGACCCACTTTGTGGACCCGCTAAAGACTGCTGGAGGTGGTCGCGCCGGTGTTGCCCAAACCCAGCTTCAGGTATTGGCACATAAGATTCTAGACGGCCATATGCACCATGCACCGGGGGACTCTGCGCATACCCAGGCCCTTTCGGCCATTGCATTGGCGTCACAATCCGGCCTAGTCGATGCTGCGTTGTCGCAAAAGTACAGCAAATGGGCAGACGAGCTGATTCCGGTCCCCAGCGGACCAACGGCCGACGACTTCAAAGAGCTGTTCGCGAAGAATACCGCGAACACCGTCTCCCCGAGGCCAGCGGGCGACGTTGCCAACGTGACTGTGAGCGGTTCGGTCGCACTTACAGATGGCAGCGGCAACAGCACGAATGGCAAAGGCAAGGGGACGGATTCGCGGAAAGTCAATGGTTCGTGGGGCAACGTCAAGAACACCATAGAGACCTCCACTTGGGGCAAAGTGAGGGGCTGGGCCACACCATCCAACCAGACCGAGGTCGACGGAAACCGGCTGACCACTTGAACCTTGGACGAAGCCTCGCTCATGGCCATGGGCATGGACGCTACAAGTGCTCGAATCGCCCAAGTACGCTCGCTGATGGAGCCCGGCTCTCCCATCAATACATACGATGGACAGTATGTCTCGATGGCGTTCAATCAGCTGACATTCACCGACAGCAAGAACGGTAGTAATGCGATGGAAATGGTCGGACGGGTTCTGTTCAGTTCCGGAACGACAGTTCGGCCAGAGCACCAGGACCTCGTCGATGCCCTCGCAACGATTGGCATGACCGTTGTCTCAATGGGCAAGGGTTACTCGTTCACCCTCATCGACCCGGACCTGGGCGCGATTGGTGCGAAAGACGGATGGACGCGGGCGGACCTCGAGACGCTGAACAAGGTCGGTCGTTTCATCGATCCAAAGGGTCAAACGCCTCAACAAGCCATGGACGCTAACGAAGCGGTCCTTGCCGGCAAGGTCGTCGATGGCGTACATGTGAACAACAGGGCCGAGTTGGCCCTTCGCTATGACCCGGGCAAGCTCATTGTGTTGTCGGCCATCTTCGCTGACCCGCGCATGCAAGCAGGCGCCGGCATCAACTACAAAGTTGAGTATATCGACCGTGCAGCCCAGCTCAACGTGATGGGCCATAAGTTGGTTGACTATCCGATCAGTGAAAAGCTACTTGGGTTCTCTACAAAACTCGCGAACAGTGCACCTGCTAGCGCCATGGCTCTCGTACCACAGACCTTCTTCCGTGCCGCCGCATTGGACCCTGCAATCCTTGAACCCAGCCGATGGTCGGGGAAGGAAGCGCTGTTCAATTCACGCCTGTTGATGGTTATCTCTGGCCGGAGACTTAGCGGTGTCACCCCAATGAATGCTGACCCGAGCCGGTGGAGAACAGTGGCACTTCGAGCCGACAGGTCGACCCGTGGCAGATGCTCCGATGAACGAAGATTAGTCCAAAGGTCCCTCGGTGGTGCTCCGGCCCTGGGGCCGGCCTCGGGTCGGTTCACAGGTTCTACTTACCCTTCTTACCCGGCGAAGTCGGCGTTGGCTTCGACGAGGTCCGGGGCATGCAGCCACCGTCCGCAGCCTGCACATTGAACCAGTCGTCCGCGCTTCAGTTCCTGCATAGCTCGCGGCACCTGCACGCGATTACACGCTTTACACGTGTCTTTCTTGAGTATGCTGACCGGTCGTCGGTTGCGGTCCATCAAGGCGTCGTACCGGACGAGCTCTACCTTGTGAAGCTTAGAGCGGAGATAGATGGCTTCACCTTTGGCGGTCATTAAGCGAGCCGTCTGGACCTTGACTTCTGGGGCGCATGCCGCGTTTGCAGTGACAACGGTTTCTTCGGCGGCGACGAGCTCTGCTTCGCGGGCGAGGAGGGCGGCTTCGAGAGTCTCGCGCACATCCATGAGCTCCAGCTGTTCGGTCTCTAGGCCATCGATGATGGCGATGCAGCTCACCCGTTGGCGCTCTGCAGCGTCAGCGTCTCCGGCGCCGGTTTCGAGAGCTCGATTTGCGCGCATCACGAAGGTCTCGTATTCCTTGAGCTTGCGCTGATTGGCGCGCTCGGTCTCGGTGTGAGTGGCCAGCAGCTGCTTGGCATCGGCGACAGCCTTTGCTGCTTCGTCGCGGGCTTTTTCCGAGTTCGGAACACTGGCTCGTGCCGATGCCCGCTTGCGGTCAGCATCCCGAATTTCGTCGTCTGCGTGGGCCAAAGCCGCCAGAACGTCGATGTCCAACTCCATCGCACCTCCATCCCACCACCGTATCCCAAACCAGTGAGTTACGGGGAGCTGCGGCGGGCCCGTAGCTCAGTTGGTCAGAGCACCCGGCTCATACCCGGAGGGTCGTAGGTTCGAGTCCTACCGGGCCTACCCGCCACTTCTCACAACCTGCTTGTCTTGGACCGATGCTGTCGGTCTACAGGATGGAGGTGGCGTGAGAGGTCTGGCAGTATTGGTGTTTGTTGGATGTCGCGGATCAATGGGGCCGGAGGCCGTTGTGCACTTCCCGGCGTCTGCGCCGTTGTCCGTAGGCTTTGCTGGTGCACCGACTTCGCTGTTTGGTTCCGTGGAAGACCCGGATTTTGCCGGTCCTTTTCAGCAGATGGCAGACGCAGGAGCCGACCAGTTTTTCCCGCTATTTCTGACGTCCGAGGCGGATGGTGAAGCGCAGACCACCGGTCATTTGTCGCACTTTTTGTCACCCACTCTGCTGGGCTTTGACGACGCGTTTACATGCCGTGGCGCATCAGACCCGTACGCGGCAGCAGAGGGACGTCTGCGCATCCTCTTCCCAGGGGCTCTTCTCTTTCAGCTCCAACCGATAGACTCTCCTGTGGACCGAGCCGTGCTGACGACACACCTCACCACCCAACGAGAGGAGTGCTGGGATGGGCACGGCGAGATCATTAGCGCCTTCAGCAGTTACGACCAGCCTGTTCTCACCTACGCAGTGGCGCAAACGCAGGGCCGGTCCGCTGTGGACCTCGACAACATTTCTACGGCGGCCGACGTGGTGCATGACGTCTTGAACCTGCCGACCGTTCTCATCGAAGGTCCGAGGCCGTCGCTGTTCAGTGAGTCGCATCTCACCAGTGCTCAGCGTGTGGCCGTGGAAGAACGCTTTGAGGAGGGCGTTGCCAGAGTGGCTGGAATGGTTGATAGCTTTGGCTTCGACGTCTATCCGGTTCCGGACTTGAACCTGACCGAGCCCGGGGCGTACGTCCAATGGGCGCGTGAGTTGTCAGGGGACGGCCGCACGGTGTCTGTCCTGCAAGGCTTTGGCTATGAACAGACTACGCTGGGAGACGTTCCTGGACG
>JBLHSN010000345.1:0-6147 GCA_047626195.1 Myxococcota bacterium | reverse complement strand
GATTGACCGAGGGCTTCGGCGCCCCCACGAGTCGCCCACCAAAACAGCTGCTCAGGCCGGACGGGGTGGCCGGCTGCTAGCGCATTATCGTAGGCAGAAGAGGCTTGGCGCGGGATTCGATAGCTGCGTCCGCCAGCGATGTCCGAGCCCAGAGCAATGGGAATATGGCGCTTGAGTAGCTTGCCAATCGGCATATTTCCCGAACCCAAGAACGCGTTCGAGTCCGGACAATGGGCGACGACGGCCTTGGCTGCAGCCATGCGGTCCATCTCGTTATCCGTGAGATGGATGCAGTGGGCATAGACTGACTTGTGGTGGACCATGCCAGCGTCTTCGTAGATCTGCAGGTAGTCGTCCGTCCCAAAGCGGTCGCGAGCGACCTGGCACTCAATGGTGTTTTCAGACAGATGGGTGGTGACCCACAAGTCGTGGTCCGTCGCAAACTGGCCAGCTGCAGCGAGCATTTCTGGGGTGCAGGACAGGGCGAAGCGAGGCACCACAGCAAGCTCGGTCAAGCCTCCGGGCGTGTGCCAGCGTTCGTGTAGGCGCGCCAGTTCAGCCATTGCAGCGTCGACGGGCACAATCAGGGCTTCGGGGCTGTGCGCGTCCATCAACACGGGGCCGCCGATGATGTGAACTCCGGCTTCGGTTGCTGCGGCGAACAGGGCGTCCGCAGACGGACCGTGAACACTGCCGTAGACCATGGCCGTTGTGGTTCCCGCTGCAGCCAGATTTTGCACGAAAATCTTCGCGATACGTTCGGCGTGGTCGGACGTTGAAAACCGCGACTCTTCCGGAAAGGTGGTCTTGTCCAACCACTCCAGCAGCGGCCCACTTGCCGCCCCGACGATGCGGGTCTGCGGAAAATGGACATGTGCGTCAACAAATCCGGGTGTGAGCAAGCCATCACGGACATCTTTGTGGCACAGGCCACCGTCCCAGGGGCCAATGCTCTCGATTCGCTCTCCATCAATAACGACGAGGGCATCAGATAGGTATTCTACCTCCTCTGGACCCAGAGGATTAAGCATGCGGGCACGAATTCGAGTCACTGTGGCTCCTTGTCTGCAACCGTTTGACCGGCTGCGACGTATTGCCTTGTAGGAAATCGGCTACCGTGTCACCGCCCGCGGCAGGGCCCCCCCCAGGAACACCATGTCTAAGAGAATGTTGGTAGCCGTTGATCTGTCGGAACACTCTGCTGGCACGCTCGCCTATGCGTACCACATCGCGGAAGCGATGAATTTGATGATCGACGGCGTTCATATATCAGAAACGCCGGCGTCCGGTCGGTCTTTGGGGCATCCGTCCGCCCGCGAAATCGTCAACGATTTGGCTCGGAGTCAGAGCCAGGGTGCAGAGCGAGAGCTTCAGCGTATGCTGTCTGGCATCCCTGAAACGCGCCGCGGCGAGGCCCGAATTGCATACGGCGCGCCAGCGGCGGCTATTGTGAAGATGGCCGATCCGGAACGCTATGAGATGTTGGTCGTCAGCACTGAGGGACGAACCGGATTCTCCCAGTTGTTCAGCGGTTCGGTGGCAGAGAGTGTGGTGCGGCACGCGCGGCTACCGGTATTGGTGGTGAGATGACTGGCAGGAGTGGCAACTTCGTGTGGGGACTCGTCAAAGACTGGGGGGTTGCGCTGGCCTTGGTCGGCGTGGTGTTCGCAGCGTGGATGTTCTTTGCAAGCTCGGGACCCGGCGTTGGTGAACCCGCGCCTGACTTCACGTTGTCGTCTACACAGGGCGAGACCGTCACGTTGTCCGAGCTCCGTGGTGAGACGGTGGTGCTCAACTTCTGGGCTACTTGGTGCGGCCCCTGTCGCAGCGAAATCCCGGACCTCGCATCGTTCCAATACAACAACCCGGACATTCGGCTCATTGGTGTGAGCGTAGATGATCAGATGGGTCCGGCAGGCGTGCGTGCTACGGCAGAGCGCCTGGGTGCCGACTACACGGTCTTGTTGGATCCAACCGGCGAAGCGGCCACGCCGTACAGCATCAACACGCTTCCCACCACGGTCATCATTGGCCCAGACGGCGTGGTGCGAAACACGCGTATTGGGACGGTGAGTGAGCGTCAGCTAGAGCGGATGACCCGGCTGTAGTGTGAGTCGCGCCTAGTACGGCAGGAGCTGCACACTGACCTTGAGGAAGTAGCGCTTGCGGCGGTCATCGCAGCGGACCTCGCCAGTGAACAGACTGGGTTGTGCACGTCGCAATACTTCTGTCGCGGTGCACCGCAGCCCAACAATGTCTTCGCGCTCGGCGTAATAGGCATCTTCAGGGTCGATCGACAGAATTCGCAGGCGCTGCCCTCGTGGGATTCGGGGACCGTCGAAGGCTACCGGTGCATCCATGGAGAGGTCGGCGACTACTGGGGTTGTGGTGCGTGAGTCGCGATCGCGCATACCTCCGGTACTGGAGGCCATGTACGCGTCATTGTTCTGCCACAAAGCGCCGCGAGCCAAGTCCACAGCAACGCCATCATCCGTGGTCAGTACGCCGCTCATCCAGCACCCGCCGCGTGGGGTGTGATTGGAGATAGTTCCGGTCAGTCCAATCAGACGAACCCATTCGGGGTAGCGCGGGTCTTCGCGGTGGACCGAGACCAACTTCACCCGAGTCCCGTCACGCAAGGGCGCGGAGGAAGCATACGATTCGGGCGGGCAGGGAATGACTCCGGTGGTTGTGGCGGTCCGCGAGGCGTCGGCCACAGCAACCTTGAAGAAGTAGCGCTCCTCACCATTCGCTTCGCGGAAGCTCCCCGTGTACCAGCACGAGTCGGACGTCCACGGCTCGGTTGTCACGCCCACACGCCCAACGACAGCACTTGGATTGTCACTGTAGGCGTCTTCTGGATGTATTCCGAGCACGCGCACGCGTGAGCTGCGGGGAATGCGTTCGCCGCTGTTTGCGCCAACAGGACAAGCGTCTTGGGCGAAGGCCGAGCTGGAGAGTGCCATGAGGGCGAGGAGGAGAGAGGTCATGCGGTCTCCAAGAGAGCGTCGAGGGCTTGGCCGACAATGCCGACGCCTTGTTCTACACAGGCACGACGCCAACCCCCGTCAATAGGTGCAAATGCCTGCATCATTCGGTTGGACGCTGCGCGCGAAGCAGCAGAACCCGGTGTTCCCCAGTGGTGCGCCCGGTTCTCGGAGCGCAAGGCTTCAACAATGTGGACGACATTTCGGGTGCCGAACTCGGCGGTGAGTTCGTCGTAGCGGGCGTTCGGGAAGCGTTCGGCAAGCCAAGTTCCCATCCCGCCCCGGATTGTATACGACGTTGCTGCCGGGTCCCACGCCTCGACAACATCGTTATCAAACCAGCGTTTAACGTCGCCAACAGCGGGGTCATCGGCTTCGCGGTTGATGAACAATTTGTAGGTGGCGCGTGGGCCGAGGCCGGTATGAAAGTCGACGTGAACGACTTGTTCGGCATGGCCGAGCCACGTGGGCAGGTGTTCGTCGAGTAGCTGTTGGGTCTTGCTCGGGGCGTGTCCGCCGAAGAACAAGCCCTTTGGGAAGTCGTACTGACCGACTGGAAGGGTCTGCTTGAGCGATCCCAACCCGTGGCGAGCGATGAGCCATAAGGCGCGTGGAAATGTGGTCCACGGAGCCCGGGGCGCACTCTTGGGGTTGAAGAAGCTGTCCAGGTCCTCATACCGAGGCGGGGAGCCTGTGAACGATTCACCGTCTCCAAGGAAGTTGCGGTTCAGGTCAATGTTGTCTTCGTTGACCCGGCGCAGGTGGGTGAACCCGTAGGGATTGAGCGCATGCAAGAAGACAATAGCGACGTCTTTGGGCAGATCTTGCTGGGCCATGTGTTCGGCAAAAAGGGTCTGCTGAATCGCGCTACCGAGGTAGCCTTCGATGCCGTGCAGGCCACTACTGACCACCAGAACCCGCTTTGCGTCTTTCGGACCCCGCCACAGAACGTCGATGGTCAGGTCATCTACGCCAATCGCGAGTGCCTGCTGTGACCAACTCGCCTGCTGTGCCGCTGTGCGGATTCGCTGGCGTGCTGTGGCGTAGTCGGGAGAGAATGCCAATGCGTGGTCCATGACCGAGCCTCCGGGTGGCCGCCATAACGGCGCTGTGGGTTATGGGCGGCCCTCCGCGTGGAGTCCACTGTGCCGAAGACACCTGCCCTTCTCGATGAGAACACCCTCAAGACTCGAATTGCCGAACTTGGCAAGGAGATTCGTGAGGTTTACGGCGAGGATACGCCGATCACCTGTATTGGGGTGCTCAAGGGATCCATCATCTTCCTGTCGGACTTGGTCCGCTGCATTGAGGGTCCGGTTGAGCTCGAATTCTTGGGTGTCAGCAGCTACCGCGGGACGGAATCCACTGGTGAGGTCCGCATTACGCACGATCTGCACAACTCGATTGCCGGCAAGCACGTCCTTGTGGTCGAAGACATTGTCGATACGGGCCTGACGCTCGCTTACTTGCGCGACATGCTCGAGGTCCGCGAGCCCGCGAGTCTGCGCGTAGTCGCACTTCTAGACAAGCCGTCGCGCCGGACCTCTCCAGTTCAGGTAGAGTTCGTGGGCTTCGAGATTCCAGACGCTTTTGTCGTAGGCTATGGTCTGGACTTGGATGAGCGGTACCGGAACCTGCCCTACGTTGGCATCTACCAAGAGGATTGATTGAACGCTGCCGAGCCCGATGAGGTGATTATTGTCGGCGCTTCCCTGGTGGGGTTGTGCGCCGCATGGCAGCTCCGTAAGCGGGGCGTCAAGCGCATTACCGTGCTTGAGAAGCGCAGCTTTGGTCACCGGAAAGGCGCTTGTCACGGGCGCTCGAGGGCTCTGTCTTGCGCAGGCTTCGACGACCCTCTGCTCGCGCTGTTGAGGCTGGCACGGGAGGAAGGCTGGCCGGAGCTTCAATCTGAGCTCGGCAAGCAGGTGTACACCGCGGCTCCTGGTCTTGTCATTGGTCCCCTGACCGACGCATTTCAGGCGCGTGCCCAGACCTTCTTCGGCATGCCGGATCTGGTCAAGCCTGTACCTTTGGCCCAAGCCCGATCGGCGTGGCCGACGCTTAAGCTAGAGGCCGGAACGGGTACAGCGACAGACGCCTCGGCGCTGCTGATTGCGGCCGAGGTCGCGACGGACGCGTTGATGGTGTGGCTGCAGAAGAACGGTGTCACGCTGGTGCCGAACACCGAGGTGAGCTCGCTGCACTCCACCGCAGATGGCCTGTGGCTCGAGACCACCCGGGGACGCTTCATGGCGGAGCGAATTATCTGTACGGCTGGAGACGGAACCAAGTCCTTGTTTGACCGGTCGGAATCCCGGATCATGAGTCGCAAGGTAGTGTCGGCCTTTTTTGAGGTGGACATCCCAGAAGCTATGTGGCGGGTCGGAAAGTTCCCGGTCATCCGTGCGCTCGACGAAGAGGGACACCCAGAATGGACGGTGTCGCCTGAGTTCGCTGATCGCGGCATCAAGGTCACCCGGCACTCACGCGATGGTGGGTTGGACGATGACTTAGGTATGGGCGCAATGCGTGCCTGGTTCCAAGACGCGCTCGGTCTCACCATCACCAAGCAGCTCGGTCGTGAGGTGCGCCGTGTGGTGCACATTTCAGACCGTCCGCTCATTGCAGACACGCACCACGATGACCCGCGCATTGTTTTCGCCACCGGATTCAACGGCCAATCTGTCGCCGTATCTCCGACCCTGGGCAAGGCGTTGGCTGAGCTTGTACTCGACGGCCGCAGCGGTATCGCCGCGTTCCAGCGGAACCGGAAGTACTTCGCCCTACCTCGCCGGGGTCTGCCCACGCGTCGTAAGCGGACGTCCGCTCAGGGCGTGAAGTTCTAGCCGTCTGTAGTGGGGAAGGGCGTCACGATGCCTAGGCCGACGAGTACGCTCGCCTCCTCCACAGTGAGCCAGAGGTGAAAGGGGTCTTCGGTCTCCCACCCTGGAAAGTCGCTCTCGAATCGGTGGAAGCGCCGCGGGGCACCGGAGTCCATGGTCTCGTGGATACGTGTGACGAGGTCCAGGATTTCGTCGTGTCGTAGTTTGTCCTCGTCGGCGACTAGGTCGACACGCACGTTCTCGGCGTGGATGACGGTCCGCACGATCGATGCTTGGTGTGCCGGAGTGATCGGTAGCTGCAGCCGCTCGACGTCGTA
>JBLHSN010000344.1:0-6183 GCA_047626195.1 Myxococcota bacterium | reverse complement strand
CCTGTGCAGGATGGCTCGGTGGGACGTTAAGCTCCACGGGCTTTCGGTGACCCATTTGGAAAACGAGAGGTGGCACATCCACTGCCACTAGGCGGGCGAAAGTATATGGTCCGAAGTCACCCGCGATGACCGCGAAGCGCAAACGCATAGCCAGAAGAGCTGTCCATGATTGAGATCAAGCAAGAATGCTCTGGCTCCTACATCCTCGTGGCCATCGTCGAGATGGCCGCACTCGGGTCCGCGGCTGTCGGCGTGCTCTTGGCCCTCGTCTCTGGAGCTGTAGCCGCGTTGCTGTTCCTTCAACCCATGGGGAATGAAGTCACCCTGTTCATGGGCGGCATGGTCTTCGCTGGATCAGCCGTGGGGCTAGTTGCCGGCGCAGCCGTCCTGTCCGTGCTCCTGCGAGCCGTCGCTGGGATGCTGAAGGCCATCCTGGACACGGCAGTGGCTACCCAGTCCCTGGCTCGCCAGAAGACAGTGTAGAAACTGCTGCGGGCCGGACAACTTCAGAGTGGAAGCCGTTGAAGCTCCAGGTAGAGGCGGGAGTCCAGCTTCCCGATTAGCTAGGAGGCATCACCAAGTGCTTCGAGCCGTTCATCCATGTCCCCGGTATCCCCGAGAGCTTGTTCGAGTGCTTTTAGAGTCACCGAAGAGAGTTCTCTGAGACCGTCTGGCCCTGCCGGAACAACACCCACCTCAGTGTGGAGCCTCTCGGTCACCGCTCGCAAAACAATGGGAGCCTGGTCAACGACAACTAGAATTCCCCTTCAGCGACAACTAGAACTCCCCACTGCTTGGGTCTCAGATCTGGTTGTGATGACCCCCAATGCCAAGGATATAGGCACCAAGTGCGCCAAGGCCCGTCATCAAGGCTTTCTTCGTCGGCGCCCTTAACCACAGGCATGTTCCGATTCTTAGGGTACGTCCGAACCCAGATTCGTCGGCACTCCGACCACAATCGGCGCCCCTGCCTCTGGCCGCTCATGCAGGGTCGGACGAACCCCTAGGTCACGCTCCAACAACGCGGCGACGTAGCCCGCCAAGTCTGCATGGTCGGGTCGGTAAGCGACCGTCAGCGCTGCTCCGGCTGTCGCGTCGTCGGGGACCACCGGAATCTGACTACTCAACGCCGAGTCAGCCCCAAAGACCCGTCCGACCAGTTCCCGTGGGGTGACAGGGCCCACAACGTGAATCCAAGCCTGTGCTGCGGGCTCGACACACGGCTCAAAGCGGTCTTCACACAGCCAACCCTTCTGGCCTTCCTTGTCCCAGAGTCTCACCGCCAAGCACTCCAGCTCACCCATGGACTGTGCATCTTCGATGGGGTGGCCTGGTTCAACCCGAATGCTGTGGACAGTGAGATTGCCGTCACTCAGCTCCCACGACCCGACCTCCCTAAGCTGAAAGGGGCTGTAGTCGGGGTCTGGCAACTTACCGCCGGGGAACAGGGCATATTCTCCAAAACTGGCGCAGTGTCCGGAGACCGCAGCCATATCCGCGGGCTCGACCACGTCGACGTCACTCCAGACCGGCTCTGCCGACAACGTGACAGGCGTCGGAGATGCCAAGCGAAGGCGCGCTGCCGGAACACCGTCATCGCCGCCCAGCACCTCAATGGTCTGCGCTCGACACTCGAAGTAGCCGAGCTGTTGTCTCGATAGACTTTCGGCAAAGTGGTCCAAGGCCAAACGGCGACAGCCCTGCGTCACCAGCTCGCTTCGCAGGTCTTCCCAGTCGCTCAGCCATAGCTCCGCGCCATCTGCGGATGCGATGACCCACTCGTCAGCTTGGGCGGTGACGTCCCATCGGTCACTCAACGTGATTGGCGCTGACGGCTCGAACAAGCCACTGCAGCCAAGAAGACACGCAAGTCCCACAGAGCCCAAGAAGGCGCCGCGCAGAAATGCTTGGAGAGTCACTGCTCACTCTTCTTATCGGAAGGAGCAGTCAGTCCCGAAGCGTTGCCAAGCTGCCGGGCTTTGCGCCCCGCCCATTCGGACCAACTCTGCTCATCGGGCTTTTGCATCTCCAAAGCCCCCGCGGGAGCTTCCGACTGCAGAGCTTCTTCGACGGACTGAATGCTCGGTGTCCAGCCATACCACGCACTGTTGTTGGGACGCCCATAGAACTCCAGTCTCTTGTCTCCGGGTTTGTGTCCTTCGTTGGTGAATATTCCGTGCCCACCGTCTGCTTGTTCGTCGCGGTTGTAGTCGGCGCTGCCGCGAGAGTGGGCTCCCAACATTCGTACGTTCACTACACGATGCACGCCTACCAACGCCGGGTCTGTGTCTTGGTCCATATAGAACGAACCGTCGACCCAACGCCCTTGTGCACTCACGAAGCCTGCATCATCGACTTTCGCATTGCCATGACCTTGAACGACGTGAACCACAGTGGAGTGCCCTCCGCCGTCGCCTGCCCATTGCTGGCTGACGTCTCCTGGCTTGGCATCTGCTGGATTAACCTCCGTACCCAGGCCAGCGTGCTGGAGCGCCGCAGCGCTGCCGGCCAAGCGTTCGTCCCGTTGGTCACTCGCCACGAGCACGTCGTAGGCTGCGCGCAAGATGGCCGCAGCGCGCTCCTCATCATCGGTGATTCCGCCAAGTGTTCCGTCTTGCTGGACGCGCTCACGCGCATCTTCGAGAACTCTATGGTCCCGACGAATCGATGTGACAACGGACCCCTTGTTCGGAAAATCGGCGATGTTCATCAAGTTCTCCATGGTGAGGCGTTTGGACCTGCCACCGCCCGTCATGACCTCACTGCGGTCGCCCGACTTGCCATGCGTCACGTCTTGCCGTCCGTCCAACGGCGCATCTCCCGATTCATACACGCCGCCGGCTTCCAGCGCGACCGACACGGCGCCAACGCAACTGTACGACGGTGTTGAATCATCCACGTAGTCGAACTGTGCGCCGACCCCGTAGTCATGACCACCTGCCCCCACCCAAGTCGTCTGCGGTGGGTCGCCAGCGGCAACGGGACGCACGGGGTCCCGTGTGCCGGCCGCGACGCGGGTCCGCCCTTCGCCATCGCTCGTGTGGTCCCCGATGCCACTCCAACCGCCGTACGTTGAATTGCGGGTCAGCTCGCCGTCTTCCTGTTGGTCATACCCAAGCCCCAACATCTCCGAGACCAGGTCCACCTGCAGGGTTCGTGCAGGGGGCTCCAATTCGGGGTTGACCGCGTCGAGAGCATCGCGATTTTTGTTGTTCACAACAGCATTTCCCTCCACATTTTTACCCATGAAGCCGTCTTTAAAGCCACGCTCAACGCCGGTCAAATACCCCGTCCAACCCTCCGATGGCGTCTCGGACGCCTCGTCAGCAGCCCAACTAGGAAGCGATGGTAGCGACACGGATGGCATCTCCACTCCAGGCAGCCAGTGTTGCCAGCCGCTCTCCGTCTCAGTGGCAACGGACGTCTGTAAGCCAAGCGCACGGGCCTTGGGTCCCATCGTGCTGTCCGTCATCACCAAGTGCTGAACATGGTGACTTGCACGCCTCCATGCGTGGTCAACAACCCCAGGATCCGGCACTGCGGACCCAGCGAGCTGCTCCATCAACACATCGATCCCATCGAGATCGGTGGACTCATCTTGACTCCGTTCTAGGCTCCCATCCACCTCTTAGTTTTGGGTGCGCGATTGCGCTGGGGAACGATGCTGTGGCATGAGAGAGTCCCGGAACAAGCAGGCCGTAACACTAGCACAGGACGGCTCAAAATCTCATGCGAGATCTGCTGAACTCGCCACGACGCCCTCACGTGTGTTGCCGCGACGTTGACCGCATCAACCGTGGTGAGCCTCACCTCTATAGAGCCCGCGGATGCGCGTTAGCGAATAGAAACCGAGAGGCCCTGCTCCGTGGACATCCGTAGACTTCATGACCTTAGTCTTGTGCGGCCACCAGCGTAGCCGAGCGGGCTCCCTTGACCAAGCAGGGAATGGGCTGCACGACGACATCTAGCCACTCCCCACCCCACACTTCCGCCCCAGGTCCACCCCCAGCGCTACACCTCCCCCGGAGGCTTCATGCGGGCAACCATCCAACACCTCATCCTACGTCTGCGCATCCACTTCGAGACCGGTGGTCGCCTCCGCTTTGGGCGTCGCATCAAGCGCAGGCAAGACCCAGAGGCAGAGCGGCAGATATGGCGGAGACTCGGCATCGGCGTGCTCCAAGCCTCGCGTTCCTCCACGGTTGAACACGCCACTGCCATGACACTCATCGACAATGTGGCCCGGTAATGGGGTCTAGGCGACGGCGCACAAAGGACGTCAGACTCCGTGTTGTCACCTCGTACTTGGCGGACGTGCACCCTCTCCAACATGTTGTCTGACGTTGGGCCTGCCCCCGATAGCCAGCTCCCTGCGAGCTGACCCAGGGCGGCGAGGAATGGGCAGCCCCAGCAAGCGTGTACGCCACCACTGGTTCGCCTCGACCTTTGGGTAGAAGGACTCGCCTGTCACCTCGGGAATCACAAACAGAATGACCGCTAAGTAGGCATAGTACAACGGAAAGATACGCACGACGCGTCGCCAGAAGAAGGCGCAAAAGTAGCGAGGGCTGTCGCGAATATCGAGCAGAATGCCGGTAATGAGGAAGCCGCTCAGCACGAAGAACAGGTCTACCCCGAGCCAGGCGCTGGCGATGAACACGTCAAAGGGCTTGGTCTACCGGATGTCGCAGCGTGGTGAACGGGTAGGCATGGTGCAAGATGACCAGCACAACTGCCACACCGCGAACGCCATCGAGCGCCGGCATATGCTTGTGAACATCAACTTGAGCAGACGTAGCGATTTCCAAGACGGCGCCGACTCTACCCGACCCTTGGCGAGATGGGGGAGAGCCAGCGGAGTGCTCGGAAACCCTAGTCAGTCGGTGGCTGGGTCCGCCCATTCCGTCACGTCCAATCCACACGCCGAAGGGACGGCCACGGTTGAACCGATTGTCCTGAACCTATAGGCACGGTGCGGAGGTTCACATGAAGCGCGAGACATTGATTGCATTGGTAGGCGGTATTCTGGGCGGATTCGGCGGTGCAGCTGTGTGGGGACAGTACGCTCAGGCCCAAGACATTGGACGGCCAGTCGTCTGCGAAGCGGCCAGCTACCAACGAGAAAACCTGACCGAGGTCATGCAGCGGTTGCGGGATGCTGGCTACGACGAGTTCTTGATGGTGCCTCGGAGCGGGAACGACGCGCGCCGCGGAACGGTCTGCGCCTGGTAGTCCGACACCAAAGCCACCCCGCCACTACGGATAGGTGATTCCGACGCCCTTCGCTCCGTACCGCTGGCGGCCGACTTGCGTCGCGTGGGCCGCGAATAGGCGCTGGCGCCGATTCTGCCCAGCGCGGACAGCGCTGTGGCGCCCTATGCCCCTGCGAATGGGGTGGCGGCGCACTTCGAGTAGAATGTGACCGGACCAACAGCGGCGACGCTGCGGCTCAGGCGGAGGCGGCGTCGAGCGGTGCTCGGGCGGCCGAGGTGTATCCACGCAGCGACCGATGGTAGCCGTGTCCACGTCGATGCTCGACGCAGCTGGGCCAAGTGCTATCGCTGAGGCGTGATCGCCTCGAGGCGGGCGGTCGGGTAGTCTTGAATCCGGACGAGAATGTCGACGAGGGATGGGTGGGGGTCGACGCCCTAGAGCAGACAGGTCCCGACGAGCGTGTGGCAAGTGGTGGCCGCCTCTGCGCCGCCCTCGGAGCGGACGTACAGCCAGTCACTTGCGTCCGACGACGGCCTTCCGCAGTCTCACGGTTCGGACGCCGACCCTTGCGCACCCGCCAGAGCCCGCGCCACGGTCTGCCGAGAGCACGCAGCCAACTTGCCGATCGCGGCGAACGCCCAGCCCAAGTCTCGCACGTACTGAGCGGCCTCAACGGTCATGTGACCCAGCCGTGGGTCAGGCGACGTAGTTACGGAAGCGAGTGTCCATGTCGCAGCACACTCGCGCGGGGAGCGAGACACTGCGGACGATCGACGTCGTCGAGGATGCGCAAGGTCGCTCGAGGCCAGGGCACGGCGCACAGGGACATCCGCCCGCCGCAGGTGGGACAGCGCCTCCGGTCGACCGCGAACACGCGCCACAACAGCCCCGCCCAGGTCAGGTACCTGGCATCGCTACCCGGTTTCGCCTTGTTCGACAGCGCTGGCCGCTGCGATGCGGACGCAGGCG
>JBLHSN010000343.1:0-6216 GCA_047626195.1 Myxococcota bacterium | reverse complement strand
GATGGCGTCGCCCCAACATGCCCCGAAGAGGAGTGGGTTCGCTGCGCGGACGGCACTAGGCCGTTCTACTTCATCAAGGCGGGGGCGGACGGCCCGTCGGATGAGTGGCTCATCTGGGCAGGCGCGGGCGGCCACGCGATTCCCGGGGAGACAGCTTGGGCCAGCTATCTCACAGAACCGTCTTCGTACGGCCTTGGCGTGAGCCCCAACAACCAGCGCGGCGGCCTAGGCGGCATGTTCACCGATACGCTAGGGGGCGACCCGTTTACGGACTGGAACCGGGTCTTTGTTGAGACGTGCACACCGGACCGATTCCACGGCCGTACCACGGCGTCGATGACTGCTGAATCGATAGACTGCTCCGATGTCAACCCAGACTGCGAGGGGATTCTCGAGCCGCCCCGGAATGACCCGGACTTCTCCTACGACGTCCACCTACACGGTGCCCTCATCGTCGAGGCTGTGCTTGAAGACCTAGCCCTCGGAGTGTCTACGTACAGCGACCACACCCCAGGGAGCGCCGTCGTCGCGCACGAGCTGCCTGCCATGTCAGACGCCGACCGCGTACTGCTCACATGCCACTCGAATGCATGCAATGGCCTGCACCAGACCCTTGATGACCGGGCCGAGAAGATCGCGACATTCGCCCCACAGGCGGACGTGCGGGGGGTGTTCAATAACTTCTTCACCGCGACCATCGTTGGAGAGTGGGCCGTGGATGAGACAACTGGGGATGGTGAGATTATCGATGATCGGTCTATCTACGACCAGGTCACGACCGGGCAGTCCATCGCGACAGATGTGGAAGGCGGGCTCGCCGAAATGAGTTTGGCGACCTGGCAGCCGGGCGGAACCCAGTGGTTTAGCTTGTCTCTGTACGGCGCAGAGCTCGACTCCTCCTGTGTGGCCTTTCATGCGGCCGACACCGCGGTGTGTCGCGACTCAACGCACGTCTTGTTTAACCACCTAAATACACCGTTCTTCTACAACTTTGCCCAGATGGATAGCTCGGTCATCCAGGGCGGTGGGGTCTTGTCTCCGTATTGTGAGATGACCCCTGGAGACCGGGAATCCTGCTACTTCGACGGCGTGGAACAAGCCTGGCAGCAGATGGTACGAAAGCAAGCAGCTGACCTCGTGTTCCTGGGCGCTACAGACAGGTGTGAGGCGGACTCAGGCGCCGCGCCGTACGACGGGATTGTGCTCTGGGGACCCAGGTGGTCGAGCCACGAGGGCTGGCACAACGACCAGACAATCGCCCATCAGCTGTCGCTGGACGGTGGGCCTCCGCGCACCCTCCGTGCCGCGGTCCGCCGGTGGGTCGACACCGACGGCGTTCGCGCCCTGATGATGGAGGGTGACCCCAATGTTCACGGGAGCGCGTCGAATGCGTCTCTGGGCGCTCGTCCAGTGGCTCATATTCCGTAAGGCACGCGGTCGAGCCTTTCGACTCCTCGGTGGGTGCAGCGCAGGGACGTTCGGTCAACGATTCCCGTTTCAATGCGCGGCAATCAATCAACCCGATATGCCACCAAGAACTATCGATTTTCTCACTATTCTCATGCAACGCCTAATGTGTGATAAGTTGCCTGGCCGTTCCGAAGGTGCCACCACTACGCGGACCCCTTCATTGCTGCGGCGAAATGGGGATCCCATGATTCGATTCATCGCGCTGTTGACGCTTCCAGCCATCGCGCTGGCCGCCCCCGTCACGGTACCGCACCAAGGCCGCCTCATGGACGTCGGAGGCACGCCCATGAACGGGCCCCAGACACTCATTATCGAAATCGCCGACAGCAGCGGACCGGCAGCCAATATTGTCTGGCGCAACGACTTCAACGTCAACGTGAGCAATGGCTACTACAGCGTTGTGTTGGACCAAGACGAGAACGCCGACCCCTTGGACAGCAGCGATTTCGTGTCCGACACTTGGCTTCGCGTGTTCGTGGATAACGACCAGCTTGCCGAGCAGTTCATCGGATACGTTCCCCGTGCCGCAACTACCGCAAGCGTCATTGGCGAGGTCACGGTCACCGGCAGTAATGAGTTGGTTCTTGGCCAGACCACCTCAACCTCTTGCACAAACACTGGCGCTCTCATCTACGACCCGACATTGGCTTTGGTCAAGGTGTGTATCGCCCAGACATGGCAGGCCATTGGCAGTGGCGAAGCCTCTGGTGTGGGAGCGGGCTTTGAGACCTTTGGTGGCGCCATCCGATGGGACGACGGAACCTCTCCGAGCAGCTGCAAGGGCTATCTCGACGGAGTGGCACCTATTGGGCGCGCAAACGTACCTGGTACCGACGTTTCTGACGATGGCTTGTACCGCATCACGGTCAATGGGAACCCCAGCACCGTCTACTGCGACATGCACGCTGAGGGCGGCGGCTGGACGCTGGTGTACTCGTTTGCGCGGACCAACACGCCAACCACAATCTACAGCGGCGTCACCAGCCGCTTTCCGCAAGGTGACAACTGGATAATGCCGCAGACGGACGGCGTAGCTTGGTTCCTCAACAACGTGGCACACGACGACTGGGTCTTGAACGTACAGCCCAGCTGCGCACAAGATGCCGGGTGCTCGAACGCGTTCACCGTAGACCGAACCGAGACATTCACCGATTCGTGGGTCAAGCTGCACGACAAGATTGGCAACAACAACATTGTCGTCGAATACCCCGACTCCACGACCTACACCGAGGGCGATTGGACAGGCTGGGACACGGGCTACAATGGAGGGGCAGAACCCGGCGGCGTCCGATGCAATAGCCATATCTGGTGGAACGACTACTCCACCGACAACCCCTTCTACATGCCAGCCCGCGTGGGCACCAGCTGCCTGCACGCCGGTGACAAGACCGTGTTCTTCTGGGCGCGATAGACCGCTAACGAATCGGCAGATTGCAGCACGACCAGCCGCGACCCGTAGTGTCAATGACGGTGGTTACGTCAGCGACACATTCCGGCAGTGAGGAGGCCACATGTTTTTGCTTTTAATCGCTATGACCACTGCCGCTCCGCTCGACAACTTCGTGGTCAGCGATGACATTGGCTCGAACAAGATTCCGCATCTTGGCACCAGCCATCTCTTAGTAATCCCGCTGGTTTCGAACGACACCTGGGACCCGCGCCTTGTACAGATGCGAGACACATACGCCGAAGACGGGTGGTTCCGAGAGCACTGGCTGACCGAGTCCAACGGCCTGTACGACCCCATTCCCACGGTCGTGGCCCCAGTGGTCATTGACTGCCCTTTCGAGTCGGCCGGCCCACTCTGCGAGATTGACCCCACCAACTTCCAGCTCTTGTTCGGAGACCAACTTCAAGACGTCTTTGAGGGCGTGCTGCGGACCCTTCGCGACGAGCAAGGCGTTGACCTCGCCCACTTCGACGTCAACGGCATGGATGGCCAACCCGATGGCTACTTCGATGGGGTTGTGATTCACACAAGCCTGGCGTCGGGCGTGGCCTTCCCTTTGGTGTCGTTCAATCAAGAGGCCTCGGTTGGCATTCTTGGAGACGACGACGAGAACACGCTCACCGTGGGCATGCCGGCGCTATCGCCGCCGGAACTACACGAGTTTGCGCATACCTTCGGCTTCATCGACCACTACGGCGGGCCTGGTCCCGAAGCGTTGATGGACCAGGGACAGAGCGAGCACTTCAGTGCGTACAACCGAAGTCTGCTGGAATGGTCTGAGGTGTTTGATATCACTGTCCCCATAGAGCTGACCTTGGGACCAACAACCGAAGGCGGTCGCATACTCAAGCTCGGGGACGGTGAGCAGTTCCTGATGTTGGCGAATCGGGATGGCGCGGTGGTCGTGACGTCCATCGACGAGGAGGCCCTCCCTATCGGTGAGCTCGGGTTTATCGACGTGGCCGAGCAGGACCTGTACCTGCCCAACCGAGATGAACCCTGGCTCAACCGGTTGGTGGTAGAGCACAGCAATCACCTCTCCGACCTCGCTCGACCCGGCGACATCATGCGCCTGGCGCACGCGAGTGACGGTGACACCGGTTGGACCGTGCGGGTCTTGGGCGTCACAGACGACTGGGTGCGGCTGGTTCTCGAGGATGGCACCGACACAATGCCGCAAATCGAGCCCGAACCCCAGGGATTCGAGGTCCGCGCCTGCGGATGTGACCAAAAATCAGGGCCGTCGTCTGTCGTTGGCTTGTTCGGACTGTTGTTCGCGTTTCGGCGGCGTAAGTCCCTTCGTTCACGACAAACGTCAGCCTTCACTCGATAGCGTTTGGCGTAGCTCCGAAATGGTGGACCACTCCAGCACTAGCCGTGCACGTTCGCGACGCCGCCACCAGAATCCGACAGCAAGGGCCACACACGCGGCGGTCACAACAGCAATCGCCAACAACGTCGACGGTCGGTCACCGCTCCCGCCAAGCACCAAGTCTAGGGCGACCAAGACGGCGAGCGCAATAGCGGCAAACAACGGCCAAATCCGAGAGACACGCCGTATCGCACCGGCGTTTCGCTCTGCAAGCTCCTTTGCGTAGTCGACGGGTGCCGCAAACATCGCGCGCGCAAGTCCGCGGGCAACGGACCATCGGTAGGCCCCCGAAAGGACCAGGAAGACCAGCAAGGCAACGCCCACCAGCATGCCAGAGGTAAAGACCGAGCTCAGGTAGACCAGAGGACCGCCAAAGATAATAGCCGCCGAGACCCACTCCAGCACCTGACGCAACGGGTCGCGCTGGCCAACAGGTGCGAGCTCCGCGATGGTCTGGGTGGCCACTTGTTGCTGCCCTACAGGGACTTCCACCCGTTGAATTCAACGTCCATCTTGGACTCCTAGGATTGTTCGTAGATGAGTTCGGGCTCGGTGGATTCGAACACCCACCGCACGTGCGCTCACGTTGACAATGTCTGCCATCTCCGCGTGGCTCAGCCCCTCAAGCAACAGGGTGAGCAGTTGTCTCTGACCGAGGGAAAGCTGGCGAATTGCCGACATCAGCGCAGCCGCGCCCTGCTAAAAAGCAACATTCTGCTCGGGACTGGGCCGAGAATCGGAGACCCAGTCCAGCTCCTCACTGACATCGAGAGTGCGACGCCGGGTAAGCCAAGGCATGGCTCGGTTGTGCACAATGCGAAAGAGGTAGGTCTTTGTGGAGCTGTCTCCACGACAGCGAGGTGGGGCCTTCCAGATGGCTAGCCAAATGTCCTGGACCCGATCTTCCGGGTTCTGCCCAGGTGGTAGGTAGCTCCAGACCTGTCGAGAGACGGCAGGACCGAAGTCGCGGTGGATTTGCTAGAAGGTGGGTGGCATATGTACGTAGTACCCATCCCAACAAAGTCCTTACACCAAAACGCCCGACACCGAATACGAGACCCAAACAGGTGGTGGACGGATGCGTGTGTGGCTCTTAGTGTTGATGGTCGGCTGCTCCGTCGAGCGCATTGACGTAGACGACGACTCCTGTCAGCTCGCAGAACAGACAGCAATCTGTGCACAGTGCTTCACTGGCAACATCACCTGTAGCTACGACGGCGTGTCCGAGACCGCCGCGAGCTGTGGCACGTGCCAAGCGGAGAACGCGCTGTACCAACGACTCTGCGACGACGGTGTCGACGTGGTCAGTGGTACGGTGGTCTGTCGGGGTGGGCCGGGCGCCCGGTAGTGCTCGATTCAATAGATATCGACGAGTCGCGAACCACCGCTGTCGCCCCGGAAGACACGTTGCCGACCAGGTCGATGGCACACACGCGCAGGTACCAGTCGCCCTGCGGCAGGAAGGTCGGTCGCTCCAACACACCGGTTTATCAGTCACGAGCGGCTCGAGCGTCGTGGGCTCCCCAACCCAGGCGACCGGCCCAGACTCGGCGGAAACGGGGGTTCCAATCGCGTCGTATTCGAGCTCCACCTTGATGGGGTCGCTCATCAGCCCCGCCTCATCCACGGCACAGAAGATGAGCGCATTCCGTGAGGCCTGTTCACGCGCAACCCACACAGCGGGATCGGTCCCCTGAAAGAACACGTCCGAGCAATCATCCTCCGCTTGGCGCGTGGCCCGGCCGATAATCCAGGACGTCAAACGGCTGTCCGCGTCGCTGAGGTCCGTCGCGAACACCGGCCAGCCCTCCGCATCTGGCACAACGGTAATGGAGCCGAGCTTGGGTGCCCTGGTGTCGAGCCACTACCAGCCAGTGTGGATGGAGTGACCCGATGAACCGTCGACGGTCAGAGAGATGGCGTG
>JBLHSN010000342.1:0-6225 GCA_047626195.1 Myxococcota bacterium | reverse complement strand
GTCATCCCACAGGACAAACATCCGCAAACCAACGGCCACGACCACGGCGACTGCTAGAGCAGCCCAAGCTGCTCGCGGCACGGATGTCAGTGCGTGAGGTCCGCTGCCAGAATGCGGCGCCGGACGCTCGAATTGTCATAATTCAGTTCAAACCAAGCGATATTACTAGCATCCGCCGCCATGGGAAAGCTGCCCTCCCAGGTCCGAACCCAGTCGCCATGCGTAGTGTAGTTAAACGTGGGTGCCGAGCCCTCGTAAACCGCTCCGAAGTCGCCGATAACGACAGTCTGAGCGTCTGCGAACGACAGGTTGACGTCACCGGAGAACCGGTAGTTTTCAACCGGGTCTCGGTCGGTCTCAAAGCTGGCAATGAGGGCTACTTGGGCCTTCTGTGCATCGCTCAGCATGTCGTCCGAGTAGTCGGCATTGACGTGGTACCAATCCTGACCCCCAAAATGCGCCTGCAGGTCTTCGGACGAGAAGCCACGACCGTGACGGGCGAAGATCTCATTGCGAGCCACGCGAAGGTCGGCCTTGCTCATGTCGGTCAGGTCACTCATCGACATTGTGGCTGGTTGTCCGACGGGTGCAGCGACAGGGATTGGTTCGGCGGCGGCGATCGGTGCGACGGATGCAGCTGGGTTGATGAGCGCCACAGGTCCTTGCAGGGCCGAGGAGGACCCAGGAGCGGATGTCGTGTCGCCGCACGCGGCCAGGAGCAGTACAAAAAGAAGCTTCACGGGAACCTCGAAATCTGGGTGCAGCGCAGTGTACCGCAGGACCAGATAGAATCTACCCTGTGAGTCCCCAACATCTCCACGAGATGATGTTGCACTCCCGCACACGAAACTTGAGTCCCTCCAGCGAAGCAGGGTACCTTTGCCGAGCGCCTGACTGCGCACAAATCAGGGGACTTCATGCATAGGCTCGCACTCATCACAGCACTTCTGCTTCCAACCTCGGCTCTGGCACGAGACCTGATGCTGTCGCATCAACTTCGCTTGTTGGATGCGACAGGGCTGCCTATCGAGGGTGAAGTTCCACTCACGGTCGCGCTGCACACAGACGCCACCGCCGACACACAGCTGTGGTCAGTCGATTTGATCCCTACCTTCAGCGGTGGATACGCAAGCGTACTTCTAGACGTTGGTGAAGGTGCGGCGCCCATTGACAGCGAGTGGTTCGAGTCGGCCGTTTGGCTAGAACTGACCGTGAATTCGGAGACCCAATCTCCTCGAAGCCGCGTGGCGGACGTCCCGGTGCACATCCCCGATCCCGTCGTCCTACCCGGCCCCGTGCTCAAGCAGATCTACGTTCACGGCACCAACTGGTCGACACAGAACATTGTGCTGCACTCCTCTGCGAGCATCGACGCCAACGGGCTGACCTTCAACGCCGGCGGGCCAAATGACGAGCTGATGCGCTGGGAGCTGGCCAGCGACGGCGAATTTCCCAATGGCGTAAAAGTCGAGATGGACTTCACCTACGAACGGCTGACATCCGACGCTGATCCCACGTTCTTCCTGACTGATTGGGACGATGACGGCCCTGAGTTCTGCGGCTTCCGTGTACTCGACCAGCTGCAGATGGACGCATGGGTTGGAGCCGGCGGTGCCTACCCGGGAACCTCGGTGCAGCAATCGGGCGGTGGCGGAAGCGAGAACACGTCGAACAATCCTGCAATTGTGCATGCGACGTGGATTATGCCGCCAGGTGCTTCTGAAAATCGCGGGTCCATGTCTGCTACGGTCGATGAGCGGCGCATCTCAGCCCCCTGCCCTCCCAACGTCCACGTCGACCGCGGGATATTCCTCAACCTCAGCCGAAACAATGCGGGTGAACGCTACCGAATCGATAATATGAGCGTGACACTCATCCCGCTGTAGTCACTGGCCAAAGCGCTTCGACACGCCCAACCCAAACCCGACACCGTCTACTTCACGGGCGGTGACGATTCCTCCTTGGCGGCGAATCGTTGGCGTGTTGAGTAGATTTTGTCCCTTGATGGACAGGCCCCAGCCGGTCCCCAGGTCGACCCGTCCAATCAGGCTCACCTGGGCGCCGGGCTGCTCGATAGCATCAGGAGCACCCAGTGCGCCGACCTCGGTAATGCGCGGTCCGACAAGATTGACCAGCGCGGTGATGGACGACACACGCTCGGGATGTGCCCAACCCAGCTGGACATTGAGCGCATACGGTGACTGTCCTTGAAGGGCGCGCTCACTGCTGGTCTCGATGCCGCCGGTGTCGCCCAAGGTCACGCGACTGCGGATAAGGGCGAGGTTTCCCGACAGCGTCACCGACTCCATCGCCGGCGAGATCATGCCGAAGTTCTTCCGGCCCTCAAGCTCAATCCCGACGTTATTGGCTCCGTCTACGTTGTCGTAGGTGACCGAGTGCTGGGCGCTGACAACGACGACTTGTTCAATCGGGTCGATAAAGCGCTTGGCGAAGCCGCCAATGCTGAAGCTCTCCCCTTCGGTGGGGTACCACTCCGCGCGAAGGTCCAGGTGGTCAATGCGCGCGCGGTCTAGGTCGGCATTGCCGAAGGTCTGGCGTCCACCGGTGACATCGTTGAAGGTCGCAGGCGACAGCTCGCGGAAGTCCGGGCGATTGACCGTGCGGCCGTATCCAGCGCGGATCTGTACTGTGTCACCAGGAAGCGACTGGGTGACGGTGAGCGCTGGAAGCAGGTCGACGGTGGAGAGCTCGGCGCGAATCGGGCTGGGGTCCGGGTCGAACAAGGCAAAGGTCTCAACGACCTGTTGGCTCGATTCAATCCGTGCGCCCATAAGAATCCGAGTACCAGTCGACAGATCGGCATTGGCCATCAGGTAGGCCGCACCCAGGCGCTGGGACGCGGTGTAGTTGTCGGTCGCGCGTGTGATTTCCTCGAACTGGAAGGCATCCGAGCCAATGTTCTCGGCAGCGAAAATCGTCTCCGCATTCTGAGCGAGCAGGTCCTGGTCACGACTGCCCGGACCTTTGTGGAGAAACTTGAACCGCCGGGTGTCCACACTACGAGACTTGAGAACCGCCTGGAGCCCTCCGGAGAGGGTGACGTCACCCACCTCAACCGCCACGCTGCCGCCCAGATCATGGCCCCAGTCGGCCAGGCCACTGAACACCCGCTGGTTGCCTTCGGGACGGTCGGACAGCCGCCAGACATCTGTGCCGAGCTCATTGTCGTAGCGCAGCTCTCGCCGGTCCGGCTCAATGCGGGTGGCGCGGGACAACGCGTAGCGCCAGGAGACGGTGGTGGCATCGGATACGCGGTGTTCGGCACCCAGCTTGTTGGTCCATAGTTGGCGTTCGACATAGCGCATGCGGGACACGCGAATGTCTCCACCCACGTCGCGATTTAGGCCTTCGTAGATCCGTGCTTCATCGTCTGTGGCCCGGGCAACCAGGCTCGTCAGCGACCATGTGACCCGGTCATTCTTCAGAGTGACGGACAGCAGCCCACCGAGCCGGACATCGCGCGTTGTTGTGGTGAAGTCGTAGTTGTGGGCCACTTCAATGTCATCTTCGCCGCCTACAATGATGTACTGGCGGTTGGTGACGTCATGGTTCCATGCGTGCGACCAGGTGCCGCCGGCCAACACGCCGAGGGTGCCGAGCGGCGTGTCGACGGCGGTTCCGCCACTCGCGGTCAACCCCATGTCCGGGAGTAAAAAGCGGTCCGACAGGTCCCACCGGTTCGCCATGCTCTTGCCGTACTCTTCGAGCTTTTCGGCGCTGTAGCCACGATCGCTAAACCGGTCGCCTTCTTCGAGCGGTGAGCTGTTGCTGGCGGTGGCCACATTGTCGGGGAGTGCTCGCCAACCGCCGTCTACGCCGAGGAAATCGGTCGGTCCGCTAGCGTAGCCGAGGCCTCGCTGAAAGGTGCCAATGCTATCTCCGCCGGTGGATAGCGAGGCTTGAAAGAACGGTGTCTGAGGCACACGCCGAGTATCGAGAGAAACCATACCGCCGCCAAACTCTCCGGGCATGTCCGGGCTGTACGACTTCTGCACAACAACGCGCTCAAGCATTCCGGTCGGAAAGAGGTCCAAGGGCACAACGCGGCGCTCGGGCTCGGGCGACGGAAGGCTAGTCCCATCCAATAACGTCGCGGCATAGCGCTCACCCAAGCCGCGAACGTAGACGTACTTTCCGCCAACGACGGTGAGTCCGGTGACCCGCTGTAAGGCACTCGCCGCAGTGGTATCCCCGGAGCGCGCCATCTGCTCAGCACCGATAGCGTCTCCCACGGTTGCGCTGGCTTGGCGTTCGGCGAGAAGATCGGCTGTTCCACCACTAACGGCCGGTGCGGTGACGGTGAAGGCCTCTAGAGCAAGACCGGCTTGGACCACGGTGATGTCGTGGGTCTCGCCAATTTGTACGCCAGGCTCACCGACAGTGGCGTAGCCGGAGCCCAAGAAAGTCAGATCCCACGCCCCTTCGGGAAGCGCAAGAACGTAGCGCCCAGCCGCATTGGTGACGGCTTCATGAGTGGCGCCACGGACCAGCACGCGAATGCCGGCGACCGGCTCACCGGTCTCGTCGGTCACCTGTCCGCTCACCTCGCCGATCACCGCACTCATAGTCACTTCGGGAGCGAGCGGGGCTTCGAGGGTCACGTGCCACTGAGAGCCGTCATGGGTGGCGATGACCTCGGCGGGGATTGGGCCTACGTTGACGTCTCCAACCGCATCTCCGCCAATACGCACCGGTGCCCAGCCGTCGTCTACGGTGAGAGAAAAAGCACCCCAACGGTCGGTTCGTACACTGACCTCAGCCACCTGAACCTCCACCTCCATGGGCGCGCCCGACGCGTCCAAGACGATGCCGCGGACGTCTCCAGCGTGAGCCATAGACAGACACCACAGGGCTAGCGACAGGACCATGGCGCCTCCAGACACGATGAGATGGCGGTGCGCAGTGAGGTCGCTCTTGCGAACACCTCGGGGTCGGAGATGCCGGCCAGACGGTGGTCGCTGGCGGTGTATTCTCCGAGCTGAAACTGGGTCCACGCCAGAGCGTAGCGAACGCCGTCCTCGTTCATCAGTCCGAGTCGGGCCAGGCGGTCGTCCAAGGCCAACGCGGCGTCATAGCGGCCGGCTGCGATGAGTAGGCCCAGTCGCTGGCGTGCCTTGTCGACCGGGTCGATGACGCGGCTATTTAGGTACAAGGCCCGGTCTAGCTGGCCAGCCTCCTGAAAGGCGGTCGCTGCGGCCACATACAGGCCGGGGTCCTGTTCCGCGGCGCGCTGAAGCACGGCTCCAGCCGCTGCAGGCACTCCCGCAGCCAACCATGCGGCGGCCAGGTGAACCGGCACATCGGCATCCGTGGGATGCACCAACTGGGCGGCTTCCACCACGCGAACCGCAGCCATAGGGTGGGTCTGACGCAGGGCTTCGGCAACTCGCAGGGCGTCTATCGGCTGGCCGAGGGTGATGACATCGCTACAGACGGCAATGGCGTCGCTGGCCAGGCCACGCTGGGCCAGGAAAATGGCCTGGGCCACGGCTAGAGACGCGTCGCCTGCAAAGCGCTCACGACCGGTATGAAGCGCTGAGTAGCTGGCCTCACCGTCGCCGAGTGCCGCATGGGCCCGGCTCTGAAGCACCCAAGAGGCGGCCAAGGTGTAGGTGGGACCGTCGAGCACGGCCAAGGCGTCTGCGGGCTGCTCGATGGCCAACAGCTCTTGGGCCAAGTGAACCGCAACAACCGGGTCGGTCGCCCCCAGAGCGCGCGCTCGCTGAAACGCGGTGACCGCGTCGCTATGCCGGGTGTCATGCACCGCGATGAGGCCGGTCAGCGTGTAGAAGCGACTCGCGTCATCGTCGTCTGGCACCACTCCGGCAAGAGCGGTGGATGCGCGCTCCCAGTGGCCATCTCGAATGAGCACAGACGCCAGGTCAACCGGGTCAGGTTCTGTAGCCGAAGCCAGCGACAGGAGAGTGAGGAAGAGGGTCATCGCAGTGTAAACCTCACGGCCTGTTCCACTCGAATGGCGACGGCTCGCCCCTCGTACTGGGCGGGCTCAAAGGACCAACGCCGAACAGCGGACAGCGCAGCGTCGTCAAATACGCCGGCTGGTGAGGCGTCGAGAACGCGCGCATCGGTGACCCGGCCGTTCGCGTCAATGTGCAGCGAGACGGTGACCCTCCCTTCGATGCCACGCGCACGGGCACGACTCGGGTATTCCGGAGCCATGCGCTCCAGCGGGCGGGGTGGCTG
>JBLHSN010000341.1:0-6230 GCA_047626195.1 Myxococcota bacterium | reverse complement strand
CCCTCGCGTACAGGAGTACGCTTTCGCGGGCTTGCTTCTTGCCTCCGACACCGCCTCCACTTCCGCTGCACCCTCGCGTGGTTGCGAGTTTGTGGGTGTGCCATGGGTTTTGGGTGGGTGTCTTTCGCGAGCACACGCTCACGAGTGAGCGGATTCGGTGGGTTGCTTGTCTTGTGCGCTCTCTCGCGAGTGCTGTTGTGGACGGTTGTGGCTCGCACAATTCTGCGTCGCTGCGCCCCTCGCGTACAGGAGTACGCTTTCGCGGGCTTGCTTCTTGCCTCCGACACCGCCTCCACTTCCGCTGCACCCTCGCGTGGTTGCGAGTTTGTGGGTGTGCCTTGGGTTTTGGGTGGTCGTCTTGTGAGGGCACACGCTGGCTCGAAGCCGTTGATCGTCGAGGCTTGCGGCTTTTGCGTTATCGGTGCTGCCGTGTGTGCTCTGGACGACGCGTATTCGGTGTTAGCGTGCTACTTCCACCGAATGAATCGACTCATCACCAGCGTCCTCTTCCTCTCTGCCTGCAACTCCGGCGCAACCCTTGTCGAGCTGGATCCTGAAGGGACCGACGTCGACGTGGCGGATGCCGACAGTGCGGTAGAGGCCGACACCGAAGATGTCGTGGACTGCACTCCGGTCGACGCCGTCGAGGGGGGTTGGCTGGAAGACACGCTGTCGGGCAGTCTCGAGTGGTGTGATGGCGCCCTTCATGCGTTCGGAGGGCGGCGAGATGCCGTGATTGACTTGGTTGTTGACGAATGGACCGGGGAAGCGGTTGCCGACGTCATCGTCACAACGGTGGGCGGTGAGGAACTTCACCGGGAGAGCGTTGGAACCGGTGGCATCGTCACCGTCGTCCTGCCGTGGTCCGGTGAGTTCCTGGTGTCCCTGCGGTCGACCGATGACGGCCCCGCAGACTGGACCATGTCGCAGGAGTGCCGGTCGGGCTGCGAAGGTCTGTGGACCCGATACCCGGTCGTCCTGATGCACGGTATGGCAGGAACAGACCAGTTCATTGGCGTGCTCGATTACTTCTACGGCATCGAAGATGATCTGACGCCACGTGGCGTAGAGTTGGTGATTGGCACGGTGGACCCCTTTCAGAGCACCGCAGTTCGCGCCGTCGACTGGGCTGTGATGCTCGACGAAACGGCAGCAGAAGGACACCACCGAGGCTTCAACCTCGTCGGGCACAGCCAAGGCGGCTTGGATGCACGGTACGTGGCCAGTCAACTGGATCCGTTGGGGCGGATTCGCTCCATCACCACCATTGGAACTCCGCATCGTGGAACGGCTGTGAGCGACGCTAGCGCTGGTGTGCTCGAAGATGCGCGCATTACGGCCTTCGTCATCGACGCCATGTTTGATGGTTTGGCGCTCTTCTACGGGCTGAACAGCGACCAAGACATCGTCGCGCAGATGAGCCAGTTCTCGACTGCGTCTATGGCACAGTTCAACCTGGACAATACCGATCGCGAAGACGTAGTCTATGCGAGCTGGGCTGGCGTCACCTGTGGGGCCTTTCAGTTCGGCTGTCAACGCAACAATGCCGGTGAAGTCGTCTCGCCCTTGTTCAGTACAAGCCGCATCTTGGTGAGCTGGTTTGAAGGTGAGAGTGATGGGCTTGTTTCGGTCGACAGTGCCGCCTGGGGAACCGTTCGTGGCACCATTCCAGCAGACCATACGGACGAGGTCGGACAGGTGGGCGGACTGACCGCGCCTCGCTGGGACCATGTCGCGTTCTACCGAGACGAGATGCGGTGGCTAGCGGCTCAAGGGCTGTAGGCACTCGCTCTCACCACGCCATGCCGATGTACACGAGGCTTGCCGCTAAGAACGATACGCTGGCTGCTCCCAAACTGGCGGCGACAGTCTCAAAGCTGATGCTCGTTGCTATCCAGCTGCGCCGCTTAGAAGCGGTACAGCCCAAAGCGAGTACGGCGGAAACGGAAAGTAGACCGGCGAAGATCTTGTTGGCGACAACACACACCGCCAGGCCGTCTGCGAGTAGTCCAGTGATGTCCGTCTGTTCTACGATTTGCCGGTCCAACAGGCCGGTTCTAAGCATGGGCGGAACGATGACTGCAGGCAGCGGCAGAACGAGAGACAGCAAGAGCTGAGCGCCGTGGGTCTTCATGGGGTTGGCCATGCGGATGGAGGGGATGTGCGGGCTCATGACGTTGCCTCCATGATGATCATGAGAGTGCCAAGAACCGACAGGTTGGCACACATGACGCAGGCGGCGGTGCGAGCGGCAGAGAGGCCAACTGGAAGCCTACCAGCGCCGCGGTCATCATCGATGAGAGCGGCTGCCGACGTGACAGGCCTGGCGGTGAACGCTGCAAGTATGGCTATGAACAGCAGTCCAATGCCAGTGAATCCAAGTAGGGCGGAATCTACGTGACGGGTTGTGGCTGCCACTGAAAACGTCACCACGGCTGCCAGCACAGTGGCCAAGGCGAGACCTGTCATGGCTACCTTTCGACTGGTGTTGGCTCGCTGAATGTCGAGTTCCCATGCTTCATCGGCGTCGGATTGGACGGACATGGGTGGCTCCTTTGCTCACCGTTTTTTACGGCGGTCACGGGGTATGAGCCACGCGAATCACCATTACGGCACTAGGATTTCCACAGTCAGCCGCGACGATGCTGCCGGTCGCTCCCGTGCGTGTCCCAGCGCGCCGTCTACACACGCCTGCTCGTTGGTGTTCGTACACCCGTGTTCGATCCGCGTTGGGTGAACGCGAGCGTCTGCGCTATGCACGGTCTTCAAGAGGACCTCGCCATGCGCCAGACTTTCACGTTTGCAGAATCCAGTCACAAGCCGCCCCAGGCACTCGCGGCTCTGAAGAATCTTGTTCGCAAGTATGTCAAGCGTGAACGCCGTAAAACCCTGCCCGAAGGCGTTGACTATTGGGACTTTGCCTGCAAGGTCGGTGAAACGGAAGAGACCGCAACTGAGACACACATCTCAGAGGTGACCAACCACATCGAAGCTGTATTCGACGTTGGGACGCCTACGGTCTACGTCGAAATTTTGTCTAAGCCGGGTGTTCGCAAGAGCACTTCGTCATGGGCCGATGACTCGTCGAAGTCGTCCAACGACTCGTCGAAGTCGTCCAAGGGCTATCCTAAGGGGTCCAGCGACTCGTCGAAGTCGTCCAAGGGCTATCCTAAGGGGTCCAGCGACTCGTCGAAGTCGTCCAAGGGCTATCCTAAGGGGTCCAGCGACTCTTCGAAGCCGTCCAAGGGTTTTGCGAAGACGTCTAAGGGGTTTTCGAGCCCGTCCAAGGCGTCCCAGGCTTTTTCGAATCCGTCCAAGGCGTCCAAGGGCTTTTCGAACCCTTCGAGGGAACCTTCGAAGCCGGCCCAAGATGACGCTCGGCCAGTCAGGGACTCTGTAAAAGACGCTCCCAAAGACCCCCGGGGCGACAAGCCCAGCAAAAGCTGGTCCTTCGGCGGCGGCAACTAGGGATTGACCACGCATTGGGGTGGTGGATGCCTCCCATGTGAGGCATACTCTCGGACTATGCGCACACTTGTACTGGTTTCTGTTCTGTTGCCGTCTGTGGCTTTGGCCTGGGACAGCGAACCTATTGAGCTCGAGTTCTCGAATCGCACAGATGTGTTCGAGCAGTTTGAGTACGACAGCGGCATCCTACCGGCGAACAGCCCGGTCGGAGTCCGCGTGTATACGAACTCGCGCGGCGGTGCGTCCACGAGCATTCTTGGTGTGTCCGAGCTGTGGTGGCCAGAAGCGCTGACCCATGGATTTATGGGCTACGAAGACGGCGGCGAGTTCTCTCTCGACACCCAGCTGTCGTTGAACGTGGCCGCAGTACTGGATCTTAGCCAGATCGACCTCGGAGTTCTCGAGTACGGCATCTGGAACGAGACAGAATCGTTCGACGGCCAAATTGTCTTCGACGACATGCTTCTTCCAGATGACCCTGACGGTATTGCTGCCATTTCGAGTCGCGGTCGGGAGCTCGGGCCCATTTCGACAACGTTGAACCTGTTCACCGGTGTCAGTCTGCAGTTCAACGCTGAAGCAGCCCCGGTTGCCGAAGCGACTCTGACTGGCTGGGGACTGGAGACGGACGACGAGCTTGTCACCTCCATTGACGACACCGTGTTTGTTGACGTTCCAACCTTCTCACAGACCCGCCATGTCACCGTTTGGACGGGAGAGCTGGAGGCGTCGCTGGATGTTGTGGTCACACCGTCCGCCGAGCTGTGCATCAGTCTGTTTGGCTGCGTGCAGTTGGTCAGTTTCGACATCGATCTACCGCTCGGCTCCTACACCTCCGAGCTCCGCATGACGGAGAACTACCGTCATCCACTGCCGCGTATGGAAGAGCTGCCGCGCGCTCACGACTTTGGTGAGGTGTACATGAACACCGAGATCACCCTCGATGTGCCGGTCGAAAATCTTGGCGACCTTCCTGTTGAGGGTACGTTCCGTATTGAGGGCAGTGATTCTTTCCGCGTCTTCCCAGATGTGGCCTACGCGCTCCCCGAAGATGCTGACGGCGTTGTTGTGACGTTTGCCCCTGAATCGATTGGCCAGACGTCTGCTGTGCTGGTCGTTGAGACAAATGATCCGAGCATCGTGGAAGTGCGCATCCCGCTGACAGGCGAGGGGATCCAGTTCCCGCAGCCTGGCGTCGAGCCCGACGCCGAACCAGAGCCCGGTGGTGGCGGAACTGCGACGGTGTCGAGCTGTGGCTGTCAGTCGACAGCTCCGGCTACGGGGGGACTGGCTGTATTCGGTCTGCTGGGCCTCATGGGCGTTCGGCGTCGCCGCGCAGCCTGAGCCAGACGAATTTAATGCGGTGATGGTCACCCGGGCGCGTTCCGAAGACGGCCTGTGCTTTGGCGTTTGGTACACTCGATAGGTCGAAGCTCGGTGGAAGCTTGGACCAGAGCTCTACGAACTGTCCGCGCTGTACCCGTTCGAGAGATGCGACGAGCAGCGGAAAGTCGTCCACCTCGGTCCGCTCACGGTCCCACTCGGTGCCCCATGGCGGGTCGATGAACAGCAGATCACCAGTGGCGTCGTCGGCAAGCTCGGCGGCGACAGTCACGCGGTCCCGCACACCGTAGAGGGCTGCGTTGTGCAATGCCATGCGTCGTCGCGTCGGGTCTCGTTCAATGGCCACAACCGAGCAATCTGCGCGGGCAAACCCGATGGTGTTGCCCCCCACGCCGCAGCCTAAGTCGGTGACATCCCGTTTCTTGGCGGCCCTTCCCATGACCAGTGCCAGTGACTCTGGGGTCAGCGAATAGCGGCCTTCGTCGTCCCACTGTGCGCCGGGCTGGGTGAATCCTGGGGTGGTGTCGCGTCGAGCCCGTGCGTCTCGGGTACGTCCGGCGCGAATGGCGGGCCGTTTGAGTCTCGGGCGGAGCTCTAGGCCAAGAAGTGCACCGTCGAGTCCAAGATTGCGTAGACGTGCGGCGACGTCGGCTGCGGCCTCGGTGTCCAGCTCAGCGGTGTAGGCGCCGTCTTCCATGGAAAACGGGGATCCGAGGAGCTTAGTGGCGTCCACCCACTCGGGTACGCCGCGTACGACGACCCGGTGCTTCACGCGATGTCGATGGTGACGGGGATGTGGTCGCTTGGCTTTTCGAGCGCTCGCGGTCCTTTCCACTGCGTCACGCCTGTGATGCGCTTGTTGAGTGATTCGGTAGCTAGCATATAGTCAATGCGCAGACCCATATCGCGGTTGAAGGCGTCCATGCGGTAGTCCCACCAGGTGAAGTCCTTGGAGTCCGGGTTGCGACTCCGGAACGCGTCCACCAATCCCCAGCCCAACAGGCGGTTGAACGTGTCGTGCTCGAGGGGATGGAAGTGTAGTCGACCAGCGCTCTCGTTTGGGTTCTTCACGTCATTGGCAGTGTGGGCGATGTTCATGTCGCCGCACACCAGGACGTCGTCAGCGTTGGTAGTCCCAACGGAAAGCTCACGCATTAGCCGGGCGTACCATGTCAGCTTGTAGGCGAACTTGTCCGTGGACATCTTGGTGCCGTTGGGCGCGTAGCAGCCGAGGATGCGCACGCCATTGACGGTGCCTTGAACCAAGCGCGCTTGCTTGTCTTTCGGACCCACGCGAAAGCCCGTGTACGGGTTCTCAATCGGGGTCTTCGAGATCATAGCCACGCCGTTGTAGGTGGCTTGTCCCCACACGGTCTGGTGCTCGTAGCCGGCATCTGCGAGGGCCTTGGTGGGGAACT
>JBLHSN010000340.1:0-6252 GCA_047626195.1 Myxococcota bacterium | reverse complement strand
TATTAAGAACGTCAACAGTCCGGCCGGGTAGACTACGCCCACGTTTGCCATGTTCGAACCAGTCAGGTTGTCGAGTACCTCTTGAGTGTCGTCCAGAAGGTGCAGTGTCCCTTGGCGTCGCGACGTTAAATAGACGGCAAAGAAGGTAACCATTTCAGGCAGGCTAGTCACCGTACCAAGGATCCAGCCCGCGACCGCTGGGTGAATTCCGAACTGCTCAATGACGTCGGCAGTCGCGTTTCCGAGGAGGCTTCCCATGAGCGCCACGCAGACCAACGAGACTAGAGTGAATCCTAGTCCCTTCGCTAGGCTGTGGCGTTGTCCCAGCTTGCCATCGGCTGGGCCTTCAAGCACCTGTTCCAGTCCGACTTTGTCCAAGTGAGCCACACGATTCGCGGCACCATCTACCGCACGATATGCAAGGAAGAAGGCTCCGAGTACGGGCACTAGGTACCACTGACGGTCGAGCCCCACTCCCATAAGCACCAGTGGGACCGCGACCGCAGCCAAGGCGAACCCAAGCTCGTCGATGAAGCGCCGATTGAACAGGTCCCGATGCTGCCGAAAGACCGTCACAGCCACGAGCATCAACCCGAAGTTGATAATGTTCGAGCTTGCGATGTTCCACAGACCCGCTTCCCAAACACCTGCCAACCCTGCCGCTACCAAGCAAACCAGCTCCGGAACGGAGGTCGCGTACCCAGTAACTTGGCCGCGAGACTTCACAGTCCAATGGCGTGCACCGGCAATGTGCTCGATACCTAGTAGCAAACCAAACTTCACAAATAGAATGATGCCCACAGCAGACACGACCATAATGACGGCAGACACCCGGACACCTCGCGATGAGCATCACCTAGCGCGTCTGGACCCGAGCATCTTATGTTCCGTGATCTGCAGCGCTGGGGTAATGTTCAACTTGATCGATGCAATCTTGAGGCACATCTTGATGACTGAGATTTCGCCCGTGGTTCCTATGCTGTGCAGAAATCAGCCGGGAATAGCAAATCAAGCGCTTTTAACAGCGCTAGGGCTGAACTCCGGCGACGCAGTGATGCTTCACATAGATGATGTCTCTACCTGGCACGAATGGAGCCAACAACCGGTAATCAAACCAGTCGATGTCCGCCTACGCCACTCTGACGCGACCTATCGCTGGTTCCGCTGCACGTCGGCGGAAGTCAACCCTTACTGGACGATCGCAACGGACATTACCGACCTCAAAGCGTCTGCCGGTCATCTCGAAGCCTGTCTGCAAGCGTTTCCTGACCTTCTCTTCGAGATGGACCATGACGGTCGCTACCTTGCCTATCACTCTCCCCTAGACCGCCTTTTTGCGCCGCCAGAGACTTTTCTCGGGCGTACCATCGACGAAATTATGCCGCCCGAGTTGACGGGCTTCTTCAACACCGCCTTCGCCGAGTTGCTCGCGGCGCCAACGTCCACGCAGACCGTCCGGTATGATCTTACTCTGGCATCGGGTCTCGCCAACTATGAAGCCCGGTTCACGCTCTCACCCGCAGCGACCGTCATCTGTGCTGTACGCGACATCACCGCACTCGCCCAGTCCCAAGCCGCTCTCGCCACAAAGAACGCACAGCTAGCCGAGTCCAATGAGGAACTTCAGGAATTTGCCTATGCGGCTTCGCATGACCTCAAGCAACCCCTTCGCATGATTACCGAGTTCATGGGACTGTTACAGACCAACTACGCCGGCGACCTCGATGACACCGCCAATGCCTACATTACCTTCGCCACAACGGGTGCCGAGCGTCTGCGTCGTCTCGTCGACAGCCTGCTGCTCGTCTCGCTCACCGGTACCGAAGGTATCAGGCCCGCAACGCTAGACACCGCAGCTGTACTGACGAGTCTCATGGCCGACTTCGCATCGCAGATAGAAGCCACTGGCGCCACGATTCACGGCTCTCACCTCGCCCCGGTTTGGGCGGACCCCGACCAGTTCCGCATGCTTCTGGGCAACCTCATCAGCAACGCGCTGAAGTTCCACAACATGACGGAGCCTCCTGTGGTCACCGTACGCTGCACAACCGATGGCAACACCACCACCTTGGCCGTACAGGACAATGGCATTGGTATTGAGCCCAGTCACCACCACCAGCTGTTCGGTATGTTCCAGCGCTTGCACACCCAGTCCAGCTACGAAGGTACAGGCATGGGTTTAGCACTGTGCAAGCGCGTTGCGGAGCGTCATGGCGGTACGCTGACCGTTGTGAGCGACGGCGTCACAGGCAGCACTTTTACCCTGACGCTTCCGACCCCTCCACCGTAGGCAACCGCCAGGGTCGCGGCGTAGGCAAAGGCAGGGGTCGACCCTCGCAGTAATCACACGTATGCTGGAGGTCACCTGCCAGGAAATATGCATGCTCCTCCTCGCTCTGCTGTCTACGGCCTTCGGCACCGAAATCCTTGTCTATGGGCCGACTAACGGTACCAATGGGCAAATCTCCAGCATCCTAGCCGACGAGACCGGCAGCGACGGACTGCCCTACAACATCACCGTGTGGAACGAGATCACTTGGCGAACCAAGACAACCGCTGATTTCTCCGCATTCGACACCATCGTTGTCGGCGATCCTAACTGCGGGGGGCCGTCGTACGAAAGCTACCAGGCCATCTACGACACGCGTGAGATCTGGGCTCTTGCCGTCCGTGGCAACATCTTCGTTGGGGGAACGGATCCGGGCTGCCACTTCGGCGTCGACACCAACGACAACGGAACTCCATCGGGAAAGCAGGCCACCCAGTTCTACCGGCAAGCCGTCGCGTGGACCGCATCGAGCGACGATGTCACCGGTATGTACGCATCGAGCGACTGGAAACGCGCCACCCAGCCTGTCGCGCCAGAGCCATGCTCCCCTCTCCCCTGCACATCGACCAACAACTCTGTGGGCCTGACCTACATGACCGGCATCGCCGACCTTCGGGCGCTGTCCAGCTCACGTGATGACATTCTCATCAATGATGCCGGTGCCGTACATCCTGTCTTTGACGGCATCACGGACTTTGGTCTGTCCGGCTGGCGAACCAGCTACCACAGCTACTTCCCGATCCACGCCAACTTCCCGAACGACTTCATCGGCCTGACTACAGACGTGCGATTCGGCTCGCAGGGGAACATGATTCCCGGCCCTCTGACGCTGCATATCGTCCGCCGAGAGTGCGACTTTGACCAAGACGGCTTCGACGCAAACGGCGACTCATGCAACGGCACTGACTGCGACGATGACGACGAGAACATCAACACATCGGTCCTCGAAGTCTGCGACGGCATCGACAACAACTGCCTCAACGGCATTGACGAGGCGGGCGCTGAAGGCTCCATGACCTTCTACCAAGACCTCGACCGAGACGGCTTCGGCAACCCGAACGCCCCCGCCGTGGCGTGTTCCGCACCGCCACTCTTCGTCGAAGACAACCAAGACTGCCGAGACGACCAACCGGGCGCCAATCCAAACGGCTTCGAAATCCCCTACGACGGCATTGACAACGACTGCGATGGTGGCGACGCCTGCGACGAAGACAACGACGGCTTCGACGAAGACGGCGAGTTCTGCGCCGGGTCCGACTGCGACGACGGCGACCCAAACATCAACATTGATGCCACGGAAATCTTCTACAACGGCATTGACCAGGATTGCTTAGCACCTGGCGACTACGACATGGACGGCGACGGCTTCGACAGCGCCACCGAGCTCACCAGTGGCACCGACTGCGACGACACCAACGCCACTGTCTTCCCAGGTGCGGACGAGCTGGACGACAGCCTTGACAACGACTGCAATGGCTATGCGGAAGACACCGACGCAGACATGGACGGTGCTCTGGACGAAGACGAGATTGCCGCCGGAACGGACCCCCTGTCGTCGGACAGCGACAGCGACGGCATTCCAGACGGCATCGAGCTCGGCACTGCCGGCGGTGCCCCGCTGAACACAGATGGCGACGCCCTGATCGACGCCCTTGACCCCGACGACGACAACGACGGCATCCCCACCTCCATTGAGATTGGCGACTGGTCCGAAGGCGACCCCGAGAGCGACCTCCCCAACGCCGATGGCGACGCAAACCCCAACCACCGGGACCTCGACAGCGATGCCGACGGCGTACGCGACAGCGTAGAGGGCGCCGTCGACTCCGACCAAGACGGACTGGGCGACTTCATCGACCCCGACAGTGACAACGACACGGTACCCGATAGCGAAGAGCGCATTGGCGATACGGATGGCGACTCGGTCGAGGACCGGCTCGACAATGACGACGACGGCGACACCATCCCGACCGAAGTAGAAAATGGACAGACCGATCCCGACGTAGACGGCGACACCGTTGCCAACTGGCTTGACGACGACAGCGACAGCGACGGCGTTCGCGATGATGTCGAGCTCGACGGCGACCAAGACTGCGATGACCTGCCGAACTTCGTCGACGCTGATGACCTCGATGGGCCGTGCGCCCAGCCCACATCCGTCCTAAAGGGAGGCGGCTGCAGCTCGGTTCCAAGCCTGCCGGGTCCACTTTGGCTCTTAGCCTTCGGCGGACTACTGCTTCGCCGGAGACGTGAATGATTCGACCTGTCCTGCTGCTCCTTCTCCTCGGTGCATGCACCGACAAGCTCCTCCCCATCGATGACACGGGGGATAACGACAGCGAGCGGCTGGGCGAGTTGATTGGCATTCTGGTCACGCCGGAGAAGGTCACGTTGCCGTTAGGCGAAGAAGTCCAGCTGCGCGCCACCGGACTGCGGGAAGACCGCAGCACCGTAGACCTGACCGCGGTTGTCAGCTGGTCCAGCAACAATACCGCCGTCGCTTCCTTGAGCGGTAACCTAGACCAAGAAGGCATCGTTACCGGCCAGACCGTAGGAACGGCCACGATTGTAGCGGGTCAAGGCGCTATCCTATCAACCCCAGTCACCGTCACTGTCACCGAAGCGGAGCTACTCGGCCTCATTGTGGAGCCCGAGTCGGTATCGCTAGAAGCCGGAGACACCGTCCAGCTCCGGGCCACTGCCGCATTCTCGGATGGCACCCGGTCGGATGCCTCCTCACAAGTCCGCTGGATTACCGGGAGCGGTTCGATCGCGACTGTCGAACTCGGAGGCTTACTCACCGCTGTTGCCCCGGGAAATACCGAGATCATTGCTGAGTGGGAACAGCAGCAAGCCACGCCGCTTCCCGTCACCGTCGTCTCCAGTGCAGAGCCCGATCTGTCCATCGACACGGTCGTCTTCGACAGCAGCGGAGATGAAGTCACCGTCACCGTGCGCATCCAGAACACCGGCAATGTCGGAGCTTCCGACTACTGGGCAGACGTGTTCATCGATCCTGTAAGTGCGCCACAGCCCGGCGCCCTCGGCGACCCCTACTTCCCGCTCTTCTACACCGAAGCGGGAGACACCACAGAGATCGTGTGGACCTTCACAGCGGCCGAAGGTGACCACAGTCTGTACGTGCTCATCGACTCCGACAACGAGGTCTCGGAGAGCAACGAATCCAACAACGGAAGCAGCCACGCCTTCTCCGTTACGGGCGAAATTGGTGGGCCGAATCTGGTCATCACGTACTTCGACTATGTCGCGGATAGTGAGTCCATCTTCTACGTCATTGATGTGGCGAACACCGGTGGCGAAGACGTCGGCGAGTTCTACATCGACATGTGGGTCGACTCCGAAGAAGACCCCACCGCCTCCGGAATCGGCGACCGCTACCTGCGGATTCCTAGCTTGGCCGCTGGCGAGACCACCTTTGCGGACTTCCTCTTCGAAGACGAGTTCTGTGTGTACTGCTTCTCGTGGGCCATGGTCGACACGAATCAAGAAGTGGAAGAGACCCACGAAGGCGACAACATCGTCGGTCCGCTAGAGGTCGCCAGCCCGTTTTGAGGCGGACAGATTTTGGCCTACGCGCCTGGCCAACCCCGCGTTAGTGAACATCTGTTCATGCGCAAGATCATCCACATCGACATGGATGCGTTCTATGCATCCGTAGAACAACGCGACGACCCCGCACTACGGGGCCGTCCCGTCGTGGTGGGCGGGTCACCAGAAAGTCGTGGAGTGGTGTGCGCCGCGAGCTACGAAGCACGCCCGTTTGGCGTTCGCTCCGCCATGCCGTGCAGCCGTGCCGCCCGGCTGTGCCCAGATGCCGTGTTCGTGCCGCCAGACTTTTCCAAGTACAAGAAGGCCAGCGAGGGACTGCACCGCATCCTTGTCGACTACGCAGATGCCATTGA
>JBLHSN010000339.1:0-6259 GCA_047626195.1 Myxococcota bacterium | reverse complement strand
CCGGTGTTGTCGCGCCGGGCCAGGTCTGCCGTACGCATCCACCCATGGTCCAGCAGGACTTTTGCGGTGGCATGCGGATGGTTGTGGTAGCCGCTAAACACACTGGGTCCCTTGATGTGTAGCATACCAATAACATTGTCATCTACGTGCTCTTCGAGGCCAGGCACCACGATTCGCGCACGCATTCCGGGCAGCGGGTAGCCGACTCGTCCGGGCACTCTCGGGCCAGGCAGCGGGTTGGACAGGACGATTCCCACTTCGGTCATTCCGTAGCGCTCCAACATGTCATGACCGGTGGCTGCGGTGAAGGCTTCGTGGGCAGAGGCCGCTAGCGGCGCGCTACCGCTGGTGAACAAGCGCATGCCGGAGAGGTCGGTGTCGCCCAGGTCCGTGTGCTCCAGAAGACGGTGGTAGAAGGGTGGGATTTCTCAAAGCTTGCTCAAGAGCCCGCAAAATCCAACACGATGATCGCCCCGAAAGACCCGCTTCCGAACGCACTTGACATGCTAAATAGGCAGCATGACCCAATCGGTTTGTTCGCATAGAAATAGCCATCTCGCATGCCATTCGATAGGATAAAGGATGGCAATGACCTTGCCCTGATTTGACGGACACCCGTAATTGACGGGTCTGCACAGACGTGATGCCTGCGGTAATTTCAGAATGATGTTCGAAGATGGGTCGAACGCCCTTGTCTGTCTCTGAGGCTGTGATGGAACCAATGCTCCCATCGGTTGCCCCAGTCACACCAAACCGACCGCAGGCGTAGGGATAAGCCCGAAGCCGAGGACGGACTTCGTTGAGTAACAGGCTTGCGATAGTCTTCGGCTAGTGGTGCATCACGCAGCTTTGGTTTGCTGGTTCGCGGCTTTCCAGTAACGTTCGAAGACCACGGGACTCTTTTGGCCCAGAGTACTGTGCCGGCGTTCGTGGGTGTAGAACGGCACGATGTAGTCGATGACAGCGGATCTGGCTTCGGCGAGACCGGACCCTTCGCGGCTCTGCTTGACCCACTCCTGCTCGAGCGTTCCAAAGAACGATTCGGCCACCGCGTTGTCCCAGCAATCGCCTTTGCGACGCATAGAGGGCACAGCACCGATTGTATCGAGCGCCGAACGGTACTCTACGCTCGCGTACTGCGACCCACGGTCGGTGTGGTGGGTCCGGCCGGCGCCGGGCCGGCGAAGGGCCACTGCGCGGTCGAGAGCCTCCAGCACGAGGCGGGTTCGCATGTGGTCGCGAATGGCCCATCCCACCACGCGACGGCTGTGGAGGTCGACAATGACAGCCAGGTAGACGAAGCCCGCAGGGGTGCGAAGGTAGGTGATGTCGCCTACCCATGCCTGATTGGGCGGTTCAACGGTGAAGTTTCGCTGTAGAAGATTGTCCGCAATCGGGTCTTCATGCTCGGACAACGTCGTCGAGACACGAAAGACTCTTTGGGTCGGAACTCCGGATAGCTGCTCCTCTTGCATCAGACGGGCAACGCGCTTGCGAGCCACCCGGTGGCCTTCTTCCTGCAGCTCCGCGTGAATGCGAGGAGCTCCGTAGGTCTTCCGACTCTTCCGATGAATCGCGCGGATGTGGACCCGCAAAAGCGGGTCACTTCGCTCTCTTGCGGCGGGGTCCTTCGCCCATTGGTAGTACGCTGAGGTACAAACCTGAAGAGCACGGCCCATCGCAGCCACCGGCCACACTCCCAAGGCCTTCTCCGTCAACATGAAGCGGTAGACAGCCACGACATCTCCTTGGCGAAGAAGGCCACGGCTTTTCAAAAAATGTCGAGTTCCATCCTTAGTCTCTTCGCCTCTGTCCGTAGCTGGTTCAGCTCGTCGCGTTCGGCGTTCTTCAGTGCACCAGGCACCGCTGCTAGTTGCGAAGCCTTCACCCAGCGCGACAACGTGGCTTGTGACAAGCCTAGGTCACGAGCTGCTCGCGAAGCCGACAATCCCTGTTCCAACACAAGAGCGACCGCTTCCGCCCTGAACTCTGTCGTGTACGATTTTCTAGCCAACTTGACTCCCTGTCTATGCATAGCAGAGGGTCCGGCTCAGCGGGCCAAGGTCAGTGAGGATGTCGTCGCCCATCCGCAGCGCGATGTGGTTGGGTTGCCAGTGAAGGCTGAGCGCCTCGAAGAGCGACATGGCGGTGATTTCCTGCGCGAGGCCGCGGGGCCTATCCCTTGAGGAGTGCGGTGGTTACGGGCGTCGACCTCCCCAGGAACCCCATGCTGCTGTGGTGTGCGCTAGCGCTGGCTGAACCGGACGCGACGATTGTCGTGGAGGCGCCCGTTCGCGACCCACAGAGTACGAGCGCGGTGGTCACGGTGGTGCAGGTCGATGAGCGATTAGCAACCGGTGCGGATGTGGCGTCTGCGGTTGACGTCGCACCGGGCACCACGGTTCGCCGTCTGGGAGGACTGGGGAATGCCTCTGGGGTGAGTGTTCGCGGCGGGGGGCTGCGCCAGACCTTGGTGTTGCTCGATGGCGTCCCGCTTAATCCCGACGGCGGTGCGACGGTTAACCTCACCGAGCTGCCTCTACAGGCGTTCGGTTCGGTGGATGTGTACCGGGGCGGTGTGCCAGCCGAGCTCGGTGCCAATGCCATGGGTGGGGTGGTCAATCTGCACTCAGCTGATGGTCAAGGACCCCTGCTACTGGCTGGCTTTGGCACGCTACGAAGCGGCCGGTTGTCTGGCGCGTGGCGCGGAGCAGGCGAGCGCGTCCGAGGCACTGTCATGACCGATGTGCTGGTCAGCGAAGGCGACTTTGAGTGGTTTGATGACGTCGCCACTCGCTTCAATCTGACGGATGACGCCACACGGGTGCGCGAAAACAACGACACCCACCAGCTGTCTGCTCATGCCACGGTGACCGTTGATTTTGGCGGGACCACGCTCACCTTCTTGGACAGTATGACCGCATCCGAGGCGGGTGTTCCTGGACCTGCTGGCGGGCTGACCGAGGCGCTGCGGTTTGCGCTGTGGCGGAACTTGGGCAGTGTTCAGCTGGTCCGAGGCACGGACAGCAGCTCAACGACGCTGCGCGGGTGGGCGAGTATTCGCGAAGAACGGCTCACAGATCCGCTCTCCGAGCTCGGACCGTCGTCTACTGAGACCCGTGATACTGCGGTTAGTGCGGGCCTTCGTGCCGTGCAGTCTTGGGTCCCATCGGATGCGTTGTCGGGGAGCTTGGTGCTCGATGGACGATTGGACAGCTATCAAGCCCGAGACATTGCGACGTCTCAAGAAGACGAACTGCGCCAGCGTGCTGTGGTGCGCGGAAGCATGGTCGGACACTGGCGAACTGACACGTTGGCGGTTGACCCTACCGTCGAAGCGCTGTGGATTCAGTCGGTAGACGGCCCGCGGGTTGCGTTGACCCCGTCGATCGGCGCTCGACTCGGACTGGGAGAGGTGTGGTCGCTGAAAGCCCGTGTCCAGCGCACGGTTCGACCGCCGGACTTGCTGGAACTGTACGGGGACCGCGGTGCGATTGTGGGCAACGAGAACCTCAAGCCAGAGGTGGGCACCCAGGTCGACTTCAGCGCCATCGCGGCTTGGGAAGATGGCAGTGTAGAGGTCACTCCATTCTACGTTGTGCGCCAGGACGGCATTGTGTACATCCAGAATGCTCAGCGCACCGCATCTCCAGTGAATCTGGAGCGGACCGAAGTGCTCGGTGTGGAGCTGTTTGGCCAAGGGCAGTGGGGACCGCTGGATTTGCGCGCGTCGGCTTCATTCACCCACTCGTCGAATGGCAGTCCGTTAGCGGCCTATGCGGGTAAGGTGCTTCCGCGAACGCCTGCGGTCGTGGTGGAGAATGCGACGGGCGTGACCACAGGACCTTGGCGCTTTGGCCACCAGATCAGCGTCTCGTCGCGCAGCTATCTAGACCCGGCCAACCAACTTCCAAGTCCAAGCCGGGTGCTCAACGGGGTGTTTGCGCGGGCGGAAGTGATGCCAAGCATGACACTGGAACTTGCGGTGAGCAATCTGTTCGACGAGCGGGTACAACCGGTGGACCGAAACCCGCTGAGCGAGGCAGATGACGTGCGCGTCGACACCGCTATTACCGACTTCACCGGCTACCCCTTGGCAGGTCGCACGGGGCTATTGACCCTGCGGTGGGCGCCATGATTGTGTGGCTGCTGATGGGCTGCACGGTGCCGGTTGATGTTCTGCCGAGCACCATTGCTGGGGCAGCGGGAACCGCGACAGGCATCGTCATGACGACCACCGACTTTTCCAGCGGGGCTCTTGCGGTCCTTGACTTGCAGACCGGTGAGGTTCAGGGCGACATTGCACCGACGTCAGGCGACCCCTTTGTCGTGGTGACTGGCGGCCGCGTGGTACAGATCAACGGCTTTCTTAACGACACGATTCGGCTTTACGAACCCGGTGTTTGGCAGGAGCCGCTTGGCGAGTACGGTGTAGGCCAGGGAGCGAACCCCCATGACGCGCTGCTGATCGACGGCGTGCTGTGGGTGAGCCTATACGGTCGCAGTGCGTTGGAGCTGCGTGCACCGGAGACTGGCGAGGTCCTGCACATCGTTGAACTGGTCGACTATGCAGACAGTGATGGGCTTCCAGAGGCGTCGTCCATGGTGTTATTGGACGGGCTGGTGCTCGTGGCGCTTCAGCGATTCGACCGTGAGCAAGAGTGGTTGCCGCTGGATGGCAGGGTGGTCGCGATTGACCCGAATAGCCGCGAAGTCGTTCATGAGTGGACGACAGGAACGAGCCCACAGCTGAGCACCAGCCCCCAGCCCGGTTTTGTGTGGGTGAACACGGGCAGCTACGACGGGTCGGAGCCGGCCTTTGATGGCGGCGTGTCGCGGTTGAGCGTAGTCGGTGGACTGGAGCCCCCGGTGTGGGACGAGTTCGAACGGCAAGAGCGCGTAAATCAGTGGGTTGAAGCCCCGAACGGCGATGTGGTTGTGTTGGTCGATCGAGGCAGTGGCGACTACGGGCTGTACTGTGGAACGCCGGGCAGCTGGACCCGTGGGCCGGACAGCGACCAGTGGTTGAGCGATGCCCTTGTAGATGACCGCGGACGTGCCTTTCTTGCCGCACGAACCTTGCTGGGTGGCGGTGAGCTCTGGGCGATTGACCATGCGAACTGCACAGACGCCGGTCGTGCTGAGACCACCCTGGCGCCGTACCGTCTGGGCCTGTTTTAACCCGTACGACAAAGCGGCGGATAGCGCTCTACAGTCCATCGCCATGTTGCTCTTGATAGAACTGGCGCACCCGTGACTCCACCCGTACGCCGGCCGCCGAATCGCCCTCTCCCTCATTCACGGCCATAGATAGGGTAGTTGTCTGGCCATTGCTACCGTCGCTCTTGTTGACCAGCGCCATGACGCCAATATTGTCTTCCCCACTGGTGAGGGAAGCACCGATCGGTTCGATGTACGCGTTCAAGTCATCGACTGCATCGGCTTCGTTGGGGTCCAAGTCAATATGTGCGATGCACGGGTACTCACCGCAGTCGATGTCTAGTACCGATGCCCCAGGAATCTCCGCTATTGCCTCAAGCACCGCAGCTTCGAAGCGCTCGGGCTGTTGGTAGGCGGGAACCGTCAACGGCCATTCGCTTGGCTCGCCGCCAACTACGGCCAGCTGTCCTTGGGCGAAAGTGGCCATCATTGCCAGTCCTTCGTTCTCCAGCTCCAGCTCGGCAACACGCTGCTCCAGGGCTTCGACCGACATGTCCTGTGGGGGCTGGAGCACCGGTTGCGACGGATGGGGGGCTGTTGGCGACGGCCTGGCGTGTCCAGCCTGAACGGTCATGGGAGTATCTGGACGGACAACAACGGTGCTGCCATCGGTGTCGGTGATCGCGGCGGTGCCTTCATAGACAGCGACGGTGATGAGCGCGCCAGCCGTGACGGCGGCGATGTGGGTCAGAGCAGTCATAGGGTCCTCCGCCGTGCCTACACGGGGCAGGTCATCGCTGGGTTCCACGAAAACGGCGGCTCGACCCGAGATGGCCACGTCAACGCCCATGATGTGGAGGACGGCGTCTCCATTGACAGCTTGCACGCCGTAGCCAAGGGCCAGCTCGGTCACCGGCGGTGGACGCATCCACAGGCCACCCGCGACGAGCAGTGCGGCGGCGGCGACGGCGAGGGGCCACAGGGAGGTGCGGTTTGCTCGACGTGATGGGGTCGCGCGAAGTGCTGGCGGTACGGGAAGCTGTTCGGGCAGCTCGTTCAGGTCCTCGCACAGCTGCTGCATCCCCTCCCACGCCGCCTG
>JBLHSN010000338.1:0-6288 GCA_047626195.1 Myxococcota bacterium | reverse complement strand
CTCTGCTCGCCCAACTCTAGACCGTATGCAGGATATCGCTCCGTTGCTCGACGCCTATGACGTCGTGGGTATCCAAGAAGACTTTGATGAAGACTGGCATGCAGCCCTAGTGGCGGATGCAAGCCATGATGATGAGTTCTGGACGGACGAAATTCTCGACGGCCGTGTGTACAGCGCGGGACTCGCGGTGCTGTCGCGGCTGTCTCCCGAGCCGGAATCTACCCTGTACCGGGAGTCGTTCTACTCTAGCTGCCACGGTACCCTAGACGGCTCCGGGGACTGTCTTGCGAGCAAAGGATTTCAGGTCGTGACCCTGACATTGGCGGGTGGCCTGGTAGTGGACATCGTCAACACGCACCACGAAGCAGGGGGTGGCGAGGAAGATATCGCTGCGCGTGCCGTTCAGGTGGAGGAGCTGATTGCCGACCTCAACGGCAGCCACGCGGTGGTATTTATGGGCGACACGAACCTAGACAGTGAGGATGTCGACGACGCTGCGGCCCTCGACCGCTATGCGGCGGCGAGCCTTCAGGATGTCTGCGGTCTGGTGGGCTGCGCAGAAGACGACCACATCGACCGCATCTTCATTCGCTCGTCTCCAACGCTCACACTGGATGCTGTATCGTGGGAGCGTCCCACCCAGTTCGTCGGCGACGACGGCGAGCCGCTGTCCGACCACCCAGCCATTGCCGCGGAGATCAGCTGGACGGCGTCTCCTGAGCGCTGATCTGGCGAACATCCGGGTGATGTTCACGGAGCCACTGCACCGTATCCGCCAGGGTCTGCTGGGCTGGGCGTGGTGAGAAATTCAGCTCGTCGGCATATTTACTGGTCATTCCCCAGTAGTGGCGGCGCATCTCCACGACGACGGGCATGAGGTTCTTACCGGTCCACCTGGACAGCGGGCGGGTAGCGACCGCGAGGGTGTGCGCTAGGCGATAGGGTAGAGCGAATCGTGGTGGTTTGACACCGCCAAGGTCAGCAATACTGGCAAAGAACTCACGGACCGTCCGGGCCTCTCCAGGCAAGTGGTAGAGTGGGCGCGGTGACTGCAGCTCTGCGCAGGCCCATACGGCGGCTGCGACATCTCGGATGTCTGTGAAGGCGACACCACCTGGAATACGGTCGGGGAACCTCCGCTTTATGATCTTGACTGCCATATTAGTCGTGCGGAATCAGTGGTCACCTGGACCCTACAACATGGGTGGCCGAAGGATGGTCAAGGACACACCAAGCTTGTCTGCACGGTTGGTGGCTTGCTGCTCTGCGACAAATTTGGAGTGGTAGTATGGTCAGCGAGCCACCGTGCTGGTGACGTAGTCTGAGTCCTCGTCTGCCATCCGCTTCCGGTCGCGGAAGCATCCGACCACGCCGGATGTACTGATGATTATGAGGCGCGCGCCCGAGTGGGCCGCGAAGCGCACCATGCCCAGTGTCCCGTCAACGTTCACGCTGTAGGCGTCTTCGCTATGTTCCCGGCTGTGGTGCACGTGTCCAGCAAGGTGAAGGACGGTGTCGATACCCTTCAGGTTTGGGTCGTCGTACCAGTCCGTGTCGTCTTCGTACGGCCAGGCATCGGGGTTGCGCACCAAAGCGAGTACGTGACGTGCGCCGGCTTGGTCCAAAACATGACGTCCAAGGAAGCCGGTGGCTCCGGTGACGAGGACCTGAGTGGCACGCATCGGAGGTCCGGAGCGAGGAGGGGGTTGTTGGCGTGCCCGCATCTATCCGCACGGGGAAGAGGCGCGCCAGTCTCCTGCGCGGTAGCCAAGTACCATGTGGGCATTGCTTCCGGGAATCTGACGGAGGGGTGGGGCGCGCTCGACTCGTCCATGCGCGCTCGGGCGTGCACTGCACCCACATTTTTGTTTTGTAACTGCCGTCAACTCCGGCAGTACCGATGTCCGCGAATCTGCGACACACCGTTCCGAATTCGGCACGGACTTCTACGGCAGGTGCGGGCATCCTCTGTTCCGAGCTCAGCCTGCCGTCGCACTTCTGACCACACCCGGCAAATACGCTGTCGGTCAACCGACACGAGGTTTCCATGACCCTACCTACGCCTCTACACGCAGATTTTGCGACTGCCAGAAACGACGCCCACTACGCCGCCCAGCTCATTGCAGCGGCAGGTGTCGCATTGCTAAAACCAGACCCGCATTTTCACTACTCCAGCGCTACGTTTGCCGGGACGCAGCTCGTTGGTGAGGCGCTTCCAGACGGTCGCCAGGTTCGCTTAGACATACCGACGCTCACCGTGTCTGTCGGCGACCAGGACTTGGCACTCCGGGGGCAGACGATGGCCAAGGCTATGGACTGGCTGGCACAGCAGCTTGGGCACGAACTCACATACGCCGAGTGGGACATGCCCAAGGGTCCATCTGGAGAGTATGGCCCCTTCACAGCCTCCGACGAGGCGCTGGCACAGCTTGCGGAGTGGTACGTCTTAGCCACGCACGCCCTGGCTGCGTTGGCGCCATCGGTGGGCACTGCGGACTCGGCGCGAATCTGGCCGCACCACTTCGATATCGCCCGATTGTACGTCCTTCATGCGGATGAAGACCCAGAGAAATCCCGCACGGTCGGGACCGGTATGACGCCGGGCGACGGCGGGATTGCCCAGCCGTACTTCTATGCCACCCCTTGGCCTTATCCTTCGCCACAGCCCACCCCCAAGCTGCCCGTTGGTCGCTGGAACACCGAAGGCTGGTACGGCGCTGTCCTCGAAGCGGGTCAAATGACTTCGGAATCGCAGGTTGACACCTTTTTCCGCCATGCCTTCGAACACCTTACCCAAACCCTTGAACGAGAGTCCTATTAATGCGTGAAATTACCGTCGCCGCTTGGTCTGACCTTGCGGACCGAAAACCTACCTATGCCCTGGTAGAAGGGGTTGACCTAGTCCTCGTCCGCCATGATGATCAGGTCAGCGCGTTGTACGGTCGCTGTCTGCATCGCGGCGCGCTGATGTCGGATGGCCACGTAGAGGGAGACAACCTCATCTGTGGCGTCCACGGATGGGACTACCGAATTGATACCGGGGTCAGCGAGTACAACAACTCTGAGGCGCTCCATCGTTTCGCGTGTTGGCAGTCCGGTGATGATGTTGTTGTGGACGCGGACGAGATTGCGGCCTGGACCGTCGTCCATCCGCAGCCCTACAAGAGAGACGACTACCTGGGCTTGTACCAAGACGTCCATGGCACCGCCGACGAACCGCACAACCAACACATCCAGCAGCTGGCCCGAGATGGTCTGACCAAGACCGGACATCACGGCCCCGTGGGCGCCATGGGTGTGAGCCGCACGGAGCTGCCGACCTGGGACGATATCCAGTTTGTGACCGCACAGCTGCACAGGCTCCCGCTGATGGAAGATGTGGAGATTGAGACCGAGTTGGTCATTGGTCCGGCGGCTCGTCGCCCGTTGTCCCTGGCCATTCCCATCTTTGTCAGCGATATGAGCTTCGGTGCCTTGTCGGCGGAAGCGAAGACCGCGTTGTCCAAGGGCGCCGAGATGGCAGGAACCGGCATTTGTTCCGGTGAGGGCGGCATGCTTCCCGAAGAGCAGCAAGCCAACGCGCGCTACTTCTATGAGCTGGCATCTGGAAAGTTCGGCTGGTCGATGGACAAGGTGGAAATTGTACAAGCCTTCCATTTTAAGGCGGGCCAAGGCGCCAAGACAGGTACTGGTGGGCACCTACCTGGAGAGAAGGTCCAAGGACGCATTGCAGAGGTGCGCGGACTCGAGCCTGGTCAGCCGGCCATCTCGCCCCCGCGGTTTCCGGATCTGAACGATGCGTCGGACTACCGTCGCCTCGCCGATGAGGTCCGCGAACGGTCCGGTGGCATTCCGATTGGCTTTAAGCTGTCTGCGCAGCACATTGAGCTCGACATCGACTTCGCCCTGTCTGTAGGGTGCGACTACATCATCATGGATGGTCGTGGTGGTGGAACCGGTGCTGCACCCGCGATTTTCCGCAACAACATCTCGGTACCGACCATTGCCGCGGTCGCTCGGGCACGCCGGCACCTAGATGCCCGTGGTCAACGTGATGTCACCCTCATTGCGACCGGTGGGTTGAGGACGGAAGCGGACTTTGCCAAGGCAATGGCCTTGGGAGCGGACGGCATCGCGGTGTCGAATAGCGCCCTTCAGGCCATCGGCTGCTTGGGCATGCGTGCCTGTCATACCAACAATTGCCCCGTGGGAATCGCAACCCAGAAGGACGAACTACGCGCTCGCTTTGAAATCGCGCTGTCCGCTAGGCGTCTAGCGACGTGGTTCGAGTCGACCGTTGAGCTGATGAAAGTGTTGGCCCGGGCGACCGGTCACCACCGGCTGTCGGACTTCTGCTTGGACGACTTGACTACATTCAAGCGAGACATGGCCCATCTGTCTGGCGTTCCGTATGGCGGCGTATTTCCTCTTTAAGCTGGAGAATCAGCATGTCTCAGAAACTTCGTTGGCACCGCGTTGGCACGCGTGAAGACCTGCCCGAGGGGCGAGTGAAGACCGTCACCTGCGGGCATCAATCGGTCTGTCTTACGCATCATGAGGGGACCGTTTCGGCCCTCGACAATCGCTGTCCGCATCAAGGGGGCCCTCTAGGTGAGGGGTCCATTGAAGATGGCTGGCTGCGCTGTCCGTGGCATGGGTGGGACTTTCATCCACAGACCGGTAATTCGCCGGGCGGGCACGATGATGGCGTGGACACCTACGCGGTCGAGGAACGTGCAGATGGACTGTACGTAGGCATGCCCGAGGAGGACACCTACGAACGCTCCACCAGTGATGTCGTGGCGGAAACGCTCGTAAACTGGGGTGTGAAGTGGGTGTTTGGCATGGTCGGTCACTCCAACCTTGGGTTGGCAGATGGCGTGCGACGACGCGTGCTGGACGGTGAGATGGGGTACGTGGCGATTCGTCATGAGGGGGCTGCAGCATTCGCTGTCTCTGCCTACGGAAAGCTCACAGGGCGTCCTGCGGCTTGCCTGGCGATTGCCGGACCGGGCGCCACGAACCTGCTCACCGGACTGTGGGATGCCCACGTAGACCACGCGCCGGCCATCGCTCTGACCGGTCAGGTGGAGAGCCAGTGGTTTGGTCGTGGGGCGTTCCAGGAGTTGGACCTGAAAGCGGCGTTTGGTGGGGTTGCCCGATGGTCCGGCGTGATGCTGCCGTCCTCGAGTCCAGCAGAGCTGACCACTCTTGCCTGTAAGCACGCCATTATCCAGGAGGGTCCTGTACACATGGTGTTCCCAGACGAGGTCCAGACCGTCGCCTCAGATGAGCCTGCGGGTGGGCCGCAAGGCCGGATGGTGTCGCGTCGCGTGGCTGGGAATAGCGAAGACATTGGGGCTGCGGCCGAGGCTCTGGCCCAGGCGAAACGTCCGGTCATTATTGTGGGTCATGGCGCCCGCTTCCAGATGGACGGCGTGCTCGCTTTGGCAGAGCGCTTGAACTGTCCAATACTCACCACCTTCAAGGGCAAGGGGCTCATTGGTGATGACCACCCGCTCGCTGCCGGAGTGCTGGGGCGCAGTGGAACACCAGTCGCTAGCTGGTTTATGAATGAGGCCGACTTGCTGTTGGTATGCGGTGCAAGCTTCTCGAATCACACCGGTATCGCCGCCAAAGTTCGCACTATCCAGATCGATCGAGACGCCATGGCTCTCGGCAATCGTCACCCCATCGATTTGTTGGTTCAGGCCGACATTGCATTGGCGATGGACCAGATTATCGAACGACTTGAGGTTGTTCAGGCCGTCGACCAACGCGAGGATGTCGGCGCCCGGTGGGCCATCTGGCGTGCCGAAAAGGAGCGTCGCGAGCTGGAGGAGCAGGGAGACGGCATTCACAGCGCGACGCTCTTCCGTGAGCTGTCCGCAGCCATTGATGACGACGCCATCATCTCGGTAGATGTGGGCAACAACACCTACAGCTTCGGCCGGTACTTTGAGACGCGGCGTCAGTCCGTGTTGATGAGTGGCTACCTGGGGTCCATTGGATTTGGGCTGCCGGGGGCGATGGGAGCGTGGGCTGCCACACAGGAAGAGGGCACTCCGTTCTTTGGTCGTCAGGTCGTGAGCATCTCGGGTGACGGTGGACTCGGTCAGTATCTGGCCGAACTCAGCACGCTTCCGCTGCATAATATGAACATTACGCACATTCTGCTGAATAATGGCCAGCTTGGCAAAATCAGCAAGGAACAGCGCGCCGGTGAGTTTGACGTGTGGAAGACCACGCTGAACAATCCCAACTTTGCCGTGGTGGCTGAAGAGTGCG
>JBLHSN010000337.1:0-6306 GCA_047626195.1 Myxococcota bacterium | reverse complement strand
GATGTGGTGTTGTTGATGATGAGGCACAGGGCCAAGACGAGGACGACCCCATGTCCAAGGCCTGCGAAACGGACGATTGCGTGCACGATGGGAACTACACGTTTGACGATGGCGATGTGTCGCGTCGACTGCTGGTGTACATGCCAGACGACGTCGATGGTGCTCCGGTCCTGTTCGCTTGGCACAGCCTGAATGGCTCGCCCGAACGTTTGCTGAACTTCATGGCCATAGAGCGTGCCGTAGACGACGGCTTTGTTGTGGTGGTGCCCGAGTCACGCGGCCTGACGTCAACGGAATGGGACATCTCGTCAGCCGGGTCCGCAAACGTCGACATGGTCCTGTTTGACGTGTTGCTGGACAGCTTACTCGATGTCCAACAGGTGGACGAGGACCGCATCTACGCCACCGGCTTTAGCGCAGGTGGCCTGTTCACCAGCCTCCTGACCATTCACCGGGCCGACCGCCTCGCTGCAACCGCTCCCTTCTCCGGCGGCACTACTTCGGACGCGTATCGAACGCCTGCCGCCCCCATTCCAGTGATGCTGAGCTGGGGCGGTTCGTTCGACAGCTATGGTGGATTCAGCTTCCACGCTGCCACCCGGACCTTCTCGGATGCGCTCGTTGGCGACGGCCACACCGTGCTGATGTGTAACCACGGTCTGGGTCACTCGGTCCCCAATGATGCCGCTTCGCGGACGCGTGCCTTCCTTGCCGAGCATGCCGAGACCGGCGAGGTCTTGGACTTCGACGCCTGTGAGCGGCGCTAAACGGCCACGCGAGTCACGCGAGTCAGTTGGGAATCACGACGGTGGCTGCAGCTTCGACAAAAGCGTCGATATCGCCAGGCTCAATATTCGAGTTTACACACGACAATCGGACGACCGTCTCCCCCTCCACGGTGGCGCTGCCAACCACGGCCAGACCTTGCTTCTGTAGAGCCGCGCACAGGACTTTCGAGTCCACACCTTCGCGCTGAAAGACCACGTTCACCGACTCGGGCTGCTTGGCAAGGGTGAGCCCAGGAGTCTGTTCAATGCGTTGCGCGGCATGGCGAGCGCTACCGACAGCGTCATCAATCCGATTGCTAAGACCAGAGTCACCTAGCGCCTGCCACGCAGCCCAAAGCTTCAGAGCGTCGTTTCGGCGGCCGCACTGCATCGACGTCTGTCCACGGTCATGCATGTCGTCCCCGTGAAAGAGGTAGTCCGCCTTTTCGGAGAGCTGACGGCCGAGAATGCCGGGTTGGCGGACGAGCAACACCGAGCAGGTGAGCGGAACACCCATCATCTTGTGCGCGTCCCAGGTGAAGCTATCTGCATGCTCAAGGCCGTCCAGCAGCGGGCGGGTTTGCTCCGAGAGCAGCATAGAGCCGCCTAGGGCTCCGTCTACATGCAGCCAAATGCCAGCCGCGGTGGCAATACGTGAGAGCTCAACAAGCGGATCAAAAGCGCCAAGAACGGTTGTACCCGCGGTCGCATTGATGAAGAAGGGCGTGTGTCCCAGCGCCCGGTCCTCGTTGATCTGCCGCTCCAGGTCGTCAGGTAGCATCCGTCCGCGCGCATCCGTCGCCACATACCGGACGTTTGAACGGCCGATACCAGCCATTCCCGCATTCTTAGGAATGGAATAGTGGCCCAACTTGGAGGTGTAGAGAATGGGCCGTACCGTGCCGAAGCCATGTTCGCGAGAATCCTCGAATTGCTCGCCTCGTGCCAGAATCACCGCGAGTAAGTTGGACAGCGAGCCTCCGGGAGTGAACGAGCCTTCGCCGTCAGTAAACCCGGACAGTGAGCACATCCGCTGGCTGAGCGTTCGCTCGATGAGCGCGTGCACGCCTGCAGCCTTGAAGGTGTACATGGAGTTGTTGAGCAGCACCGACAGCATCTCTCCCATGCTTGCCGCAGCCGTTCGGCCGCCGAATAGCTGGTTGAAAAAGCGAGGTGAAGCCGTGGAGGGCGCCTCTTCGACCAGCTCAAACAGCGCGTCTACCACCTCTGGCAGCGGTCGCGGAGAGCTGGGCAGGCCGAGCTCGAGTTGCTCGCGCAGATCCGTTGGGCTTGCCTGAGTGCGGACTAAGTCCTGGACCTCGCCCGACATCATCGCGCTGGCTCGGTCGAAGAACTGGGTCCAGGCCTGGAGCTCAGGTTCACTTGAAATGGAGGGTGCGGCAGACATGGGGGGTCTCTCAAGATGGACTGAGGGCCCCCAAACGCCGCCCAACTGTTCGGGAGGCGTGGCGTAACCTAGGAAGTCGATCTAGTTAGACCCGGAGAGAAGGTGCAGTGCGTCAACGGACGTATCGCCGCCACTTCCATCGCCAATTCCAATGACAACCGTATCGGTGGCTGGAACAGCGTACGGACTGCCAGAGATTTGCGACCACGGACCTCTCTGACTCGACGTGCCGTACTCAATCGACAGCTGGGTTCCAAGCCGCGTCCATCGAACGTAGAGCTGTGCACTCGTGGCGCCAAAGACCGGGTAATGGTCCGCAAACGCCCCATCGTATCCGCTGGGAAAACCGGTGACGGCCAGTTCGCCCCAGTACGTGCCGCCCTCATGGGACCAGTACCGGTTGATGTCCTCGAAAGTGACATTGGGCCCATACACAGCTCCAGCTCCAGCTCCAACGGATCGTTCGTAGGAGCTTTCCAACACCTGGACCCCCCCCAAGAAGTCATGCGCAAGCGCGACAGAATTCCAGTTCCTCGCTGTAGGAGAGCTCAGCCCCACGGTATTCGTTCCAATACCGTCCGACAGAACACCTTGACCGTGCACCGGTAGCCATGAGTGGACAAACGACGGGCTACAGCCCTCGGGTGGAAAGGTCTCTCCGCGAGCCACAAACTCACTCGAACCCATGGTCTGTCCTTCGCATACTGTCGCGCCCGGACGGACCTGTGCGCCGCTCTCGACGCTGGCGCCTGCCGCGACAATGGCGCCACGGCCAATGCGAGCATTCCCGCGAATCTCGGCACCCTCACCAATCTGGGCAGCCCTTTCGTACACGCGCACCCGACTCAATGATGACACCCGCTCCGATCTGGCATTAGGGTCCCACGATGCCGTCAATAAGGCTCGGTATGCTCACCGTGCCGTTCGTGATGACCACACTGCGCGCAATCACCGCACTTGACCCTAGCGCCGTGTGGTCGCCCACCGTGGCGAAGTTGCCGACTACAGCCCCTAACCCCAAGATCACGTCATCACCGAGGTCTACACCGTAGCCCACAGAGGCACCGCTCAACGTGGTGAGTCGCGCACCGGCGGTCGCACTGCGGCCAATCATGGTGTCATTACCAAGAGTTGCGTCCACTCCAATCCCCGCCCGGCGGCCAACCACGACATTCGTACCGACCGTGTTCGCAAAGGCTGAGTCACTCTCGCCGGCCATGCTGGCCCGAGCTCCAATGATAGGCCCCTGGTCTGGGTTCGTGCCTGGGCCGAAGGTGATGTTCGTTCCGAGGGACGTGTACTGGCCTACGAACGTATCGGCTCCAATGGTTGTGCCAATACCCAGGGTAGCCCCGGTCTGTACGCACCCACCCTTTGCGGCGTATTCGTCTTCACATCCGTCTGCCGGTGACGCGTAGGTCGCCATGGCCATTGTCATTGCCAAAATCAACAGTCATAATCCTGAAAGTCTTTGTTGCAGCCAACGTGAACATTCGGCTGCTGCCTGACACACCCGCCCGCAGTGCTGTGAACACTGTCACCGACCGCCGCAAACACCGCGCCGTCTGACTGCCCAACCCCCCAGATGGTGATCATACTAGCGCTATTTCCGTTCTCTCCATACACAACCTGACCGTCGATAACAGCGAAATTGCCTCCGTTTCTGGCAGCTACAGATACTGGAGCCACCTCGTGACCGGATCCGGCCGGTAGCGGTGCGGTGCGGCTGACTCTCAGCGCCGCAGTGGGTACGCTCGGGGCCTTATTAAACGCGTATTGGTAGTCGACAACGCCCGTCGACCGGCCAATGGCCGCATACTCGGAGCCGTTGCATACTTGGAAGGTGCCGTTGTCATAGCGAAGCGCCCCCAAGCCCAAGGCCGCAAGTCGGGGCTGCGCTGACCCGGACGACACCATCGACAGACAACGCACAGGGAACGGCAGCTAGGCTCTATCGGGCGAAAATGGCCACACCGTCCCGTACCTCAATGTCCAGGTCGCCGGACAGGCTGGCCGGGTCCACCGCACCCAGTTCTAGCCGTCCTTAGCCACTATTTAGTGCAACAGAGGTGGTCTACGCGAACCCCACGATGTCGCCGTTGCTTGAATCCAGCAGCTCGAACGTCAGCGTACGACTCCCATCAATCGGAGCGCCAGAAGTGTCGAACAAGCGTCCCGAGTGGGTCAGACATGCGGGCGAGGCAAGAGCGACACTCAGCCGACACAGACTCGCAAAGAATAACCAACGCATGGAAAACTCCCCATACCAATCATGCATGTGGATCGGGCGCATACCGTAGATCGAGATGGGCGACCCTGACAAGATGGTGCTTGCAAAGACAGGAGTGCTAGGAGCAGCGCCTCAATGTGCATGCCGCCGCCGCTGCGGCGTTGAGCGTTCAACGGCTCGTTGAACATCTGACCTGTTCGCAGTCATTCTGGTGGTTATAGTTCCCGAATGGCGTACGTTACGAGCGCCGTTACGCACCTGGGACAACGGCATGGAATACGGATTTGAAAAGGCATCACTCGACGGACACAAGGGTAAACGCCGAGACTCGTCACGCGCCAACGTCGACCCTCTGGCGAGCGGTGGCCTTGGTGACGGCTTGAGCGGAAGCGGCGATGTCGACCCGTTGATCGCCAGCGCCGGTATGGTAGCCTCCGCAGCCACCGGTTCAGCCCCACCGGAACCCGAAGCCAAAGAACCCGCGGCCGAAGCCGTCACCTTAGACATGTCGCAGCCCCCAGGCACACTGGTCAAAGAACCGGCAGACGACGACAACGACGACTCCGCCGACAGTAATCCAGCGGAGAACTCCGAAGCCGAAGGTGGTGAGTCCGCCGATCCAACAGACGAAAACCCCGATGCATCGGACGCCAACTCGAACGCAGATTCTCCAGGGTCGTCGGACAAGAAAGACGACAAGAAGGGAGGAAATCCCGCATCACAGGCCGCGCCAAGTGCGGTATCGGATGCCACCATTGCCATTGACGGCGGTAAAGGCGGTGCTGGCTCAGCCGTCTCAACGACCGACCCCACTCTCGCTCCAGCCATTGGCAACCCAACGGACCTCAAGCCCAACAAAGCGGAAGCCTCAGGTGGCAATGCCGACCCCGGAGCTGAGGCGGTGTCCACAGACACGCCGGAACTCGAAAGTATCGACACGGATACGCCTGCGTTCACAGTCGACGACGTCAACATGCCCGAGCTGGACACGTCCAACTACAAAACCAAGCGCAAGGCGGCAAAGGCCGTTGAACGGTACGCCCAAGTACAGCAAGCGGTCGATCAGAAGCTCGCAAAGCTCATTGCTGATGCCCACGCCACTGTGGAGCAACTGACCAACAACATCCACGCCGAACGCGACGCGCACATTGGCGGATTGGACGCTAGCCGAAACATCTTGAAGGAGAACATTCAGTCCGCCCGCGATGCGCTCTTCGCCGAACGAGATTCAGCATCCGGTCGAGTGACACTCGCTATCGAAGCTCAACGCGGCGCCATCAAGACCCAGTCGACTACATCGCAGAAGCAGATTCGAAGTGCAGCATCTGCGCTCAAGCGCTCCATTCGCCGCGCATGCGACGGTGCCCTGAACGAGTTCGGTGTTGGGTATGAGGGGTCCAAGAAGGACATCACCGACGGCATTGTTAACTACAAGACCAATGTTGCTGAACGCCTAACCGAAGCCCAAAAGACGTTGAAAGGCAGTGGCGGCGACAACATTGATATCTGCGTTCGCTACCGACTTGTCGAGAGTCTCGGCGAAAAGTTTGCGGCTACCGGCGACCTGCTCAATGCCATTGATGCCTTGCGACTCGACGCCGATAAGACCGCGTCGGACTTCTTCGTAGAAGGTCAGGGAATCATCAACGGCGTCGCCACAACGGCGGAGTCTTCGGCCAACATCGCTAAGAGCGCCGGTACGTCGTCCATTCGCTCGCAAGAACGCAGCTCCCTTGCCGCTCTTGACATCACCCACTCCCGTATTGAAGGGCAGCTCAAGACCGCCACCGAAGATGGTGCCGCCCGGCTCGACAACACTGAGGAGACTCGGAATCTCGCTATTGATGCGGCGCAAGGCCAGGCACACGCGGATGCGGAACACATCCGTCGAACCGCGACCG
>JBLHSN010000336.1:0-6366 GCA_047626195.1 Myxococcota bacterium | reverse complement strand
GACCGATGGAACTTGGCCGTTCGCTACGAGCTGACCAAGTGGTTCCTCGAAGTAGGTCGCACCGCAGAAGCCGTTCGCACCATTGCCCCTGCCTCTCGCTTGCTGCCCGACAATGTGGAAGTCCAGGCGCTGTACGCAGAAGCGCAGGCCGCTCTGGACCAGGACTTGGGACGCTAAGGCACCGAGTCAAGTGGTGGCCTCGGGGCGGTCAGCTACCTGCTTTTAAAGCCCGCTTCGGTTGCTAATGCTGCCCGCGCATCCTTTCTCGCCCTGGAAGGACTTCCAGACATGTGGTCCACCATCCGGTGTTTAACGTCTCAATAAACTCTTCGGGTAGTCCTTCACGGCGCATGTCACCGGAGATTTGGCCGACGTCGTAGGTCACCGGAATGAACGTGCTCTCAACGCGGTCACCCGCATCTTCTAGCATGGCGTACCAGACGTTCTGCGTGCCGTCGTTTGCCGGGCGACCGATAGCGCCAACGTTGATGATGCCGCGGCCATCTTGCAACCGACGTTCCCAATGAATGCCGGTATGCGTACAAGCAATCATGTCGGTTTGTTCGGTTTTGCACAGCCACTCAACAAATCCTAGCGGCGTGGTGCTCTCCCACAGGAATTCGTTCACCTGACGCGGCGAGCCGTGGCACAACAACACGCGATGTGCGCCAACCTGGATTCGTGCCTGTGACGGTAGCGCAGCAAGCCAGGCGCGATGTTCGGTACTGGTGTTTGCCAGCGTATAGTCGTAGCTAATCTGGGCAAAGTGATTGTCGCGTGGGTCGGTATAACCACAGGCGCAGTCTTCTTTGCTGTTGCCGACACTGTCGTCGTAGTTGCCTTGAATCGACCGGACGGGAAGTTCGCGAAGCAGGTCCACCGTTCGATTGGGGCTCGGACCGAAACCACCGGCATCGCCCAAGAACCACACGGCCTCAGCACCGCGTTTCTTAGCGTCCGCTACCGTGTGCTCGAGCGCCGACCAGTTGTTGTACGTACCGCCAAACAACGCCACCCTCTTGTACGGCGTTGGGTCAATCACGTGCTGCATGAGAATCCCTCGACCCAGCAGGTATGGCACGCTTGATGGTCCACGCGATTCTTCTCGAGAGTGTCCGCTAGATCTCCCTCCATCAGACGTCCAGGCTCATTGATAAGGATGGGACAGGGGAACACGCCTTGTGACGTGACTGTGCGCGAGGTGCCACATTGAAGCCTGAGAGCCGCCTCTGGCTCCTCCAAGTCGTGAGACGTCAGCGTCTCCCACGTCTCATAGCTACGGCCACGCTGTTCCTCTCGTCCAATCCGAAACGGCGGAATCCACTTCACCCGCGGACGCGTCACACCCAAGTTGCGCAGCAGAGTCGCGAATCGCTCTTGGGTACCCTCGGAATCATCCAGGGTGGTCACCGCTAGAATGGGCTCCAGTCCGTGCGCTGCCAGCCGGCGGATACCTTCGCATGTCTTGTCGAAGACGCCGCGGCCACGAACCTTGTCGTTCTCTGTGAGAGTTGCGCCATCAAGAGAAACACGAAGTTCAAAGTTGTATTTCGCTGTTCTAAAGCGCTCGCCTAGTGCTGCGGCCAATGCATCGTCAATGAGCATGCCATTGGTCAGAATACCCAAGGCTCCGCGGTCCAGAGCCAGGTCGATGAACTGGAGAATATCCGGATGCAAGAAGGGCTCACCGCCGGTGAACCAGACATGACGCATCCCCTCGGCGACGCCCGTATCGAGGGCGTCTTGGACGGACGACAAGCTCATCATGGTGTGCGTATGATTCTTCGGGCCACAAGTGATGAAGCAGTGCAGGCACGCGATATTGCAGACCGTTCCAGTGACTTGGAGCCACAGCGTGTCCAAGTAGAGGAAGGGAAGCTCTAAAGAAGTCTCATCACTCACCACTAGGCTCCAGGGTTGATGACCTTGTAGATAGGGCTCGTGTCACCGCGCTCGGCGAATACGTCGATCGTTCCAGGCGTACACGCACCACGCATCTCCATGCACAGCTGTCGCGCCGAAAGCTTCACGACCACCCCGGTGGCCCCCATCGACGACACCATATCGTCGGCCAGCTGCTCGGCCATACGCTCTTGGAGCTGTGGTCCGCGGCTGCGGTATTGCAGCAGCCGTGCAATGCCGCTGAACCCGCCTACGCGGTCCGATGGCACGTAACCAATGGTGGCCGTACCGAAGAACGGCAGTAAATGATGAGCGCACAGCGCGTAGAATGGTAGGTCTCGCAATACGACAGCCCCGCTACTGTTTACCGGAAACGTCGACAGCACCGGGGGCTCACCGGGAGAAAACTCCCGGAGGAACTGGGCCATCCGCTCAGGCGTTTGCGCCGTCTCGGGGTCGTCTTGAAATCCCAGTCCGGTCAAGGCAGCACGAAGGTGGTCCTCTGGGGTCATCCGCCAAACTCCACACCGATGGCGCGTGCTGCATGGACAAGTTCGCCCTTGGGATCCACGAACTTATACGTCTCAATCGCTTCTTGGATCGGTACGCCATCGACATGGCCGTTGCGCAGCCGAACCATCTCGCCCCACCGACCTTCATCCACTAGGCGGCTCGCTGCGACTCCGAATCGGGTAGCCAAGACTCGGTCGAAGGCACAAGGCGAACCACCACGCTGAATATGTCCGAGCACACACGTCCGCATCTCGGCTTGGATACGGCCGTTCAAGCTCTTCATCGCAATGTTCGCAGCACCGCCGCCAGCATTCAACCGTTCGCGACGTTGCTCCATGGACTTGCCAACCACGTCTTGTACTGGAAGTGCGCCCTCCGCGATGATGACCACCGAGAAACGGCGGCCCTTCAGAACGCGGTCGCGAATGCACTGGGCCACGCGCTCCACATCGTAAGGAATCTCGGGAACCAAAATAATGTCAGCACCACCGGCGATGCCGGCCTCAAGGGCAATGTGACCTGCGTCTCGACCCATGACTTCAAGGAACAAGACGCGGTCATGCGACTCGGCCGTTGTTTGAAGACGATCCAGGGCATCGGTCGCAATGTCTACGGCCGTTTGAAAGCCAAAGGTGTAGTCGGTAGCCGACAGGTCATTGTCGATGGTCTTAGGCACTCCCACAACGGGTATGCCGACCTCGCGCATGAGTTGCAGCGCAATCGCTTGCGTACCATCCCCACCTATACACACGAGTCCTTCGAGCCGTTCTTCTTTGACGGCCTTGGCCAGTTCTGGCGCCACGTCCACCTGCTCGCCATTCGCACGCGTGTAACGAAATGGATTACCGCGGTTAGTCGTTCCAAGGATGGTCCCGCCACGCCGCACGAGGCCACGAGTCGCATCGGGGCTGAGCGGGATGAGCCGGTGGGGTTGTTCCAGCAGACCGTTGAACGAGTCGGCAATGCCAACAGCTTCCCAACCACGCTGGTCCACAATATCCCGAACAAATGCTCGAATCACGGCGTTCAAGCCCGGCGCATCTCCACCACCGGTGCAGATTCCAACACGTCGCTTCATGCTCTTCCTCCCTTTCCGCGGCCAGAAATCTAGTTGGCTGACTGCGTTGACGGGCTACTGTAACGCCGCGCACCAGCGCATCCCTCCCAGACTCCCCGTCCCCTTCCCGCGACAGGCTCTCCCCCCCATGAGCACACTGTTTCACCACGACATCATCGTTGCAGTACTTGGTTCCGGTAGCAGCGGAAACACGACGTACATCGGCGATGGTCACCAAGGCCTGCTCATCGACTGCGGCCTATCGACCAAGCAGATCCACGCCCGAATGGCCGCGGTTGGACTAGAAGGGGCCCCGATTGACGCCGTGCTCATTACGCACGAACACTCCGATCACGTCGGCGCAGCAGCCGTCTTAGACCGCAGCCTGCGTAAGAAGACTGGTCGCCACATCCCCTTTCACATGACCTTGGGAACCCGGCAGGGCCTAAACCCAAAAGTGGTTCCTACCAATCGTCAGCGGGTTCACGCCGGCCAGGCATTCGCCCTCGGAGATTGGCGTGTAGAGCCCTTCTCAGTGCCCCACGACACCCCAGATCCGGTCGCTTACGCCATCCAGATTGGGTCGGCTCGTGTGGGTGTTGTCACGGACCTCGGCAGCCGCACTCACTTGGTCACCAAACAGCTCGCATCGCTCGACATCGCAGTTGTCGAGTTCAACCACGACGAAGAGATGCTGCGTGACGGCGCCTATCCGTGGCAACTGAAAGAGCGTATCCACGGACGACTCGGCCACCTAAGCAACCGCGTCGCTAGCGATATGCTGACGGATGCCCTGTCCGCTGGTCGCCTTAAGCATGTGGTCCTAGGTCACCTGTCCGACGACAATAATTCGCCAGAAAAAGCTCTACGCGCAGCAGAGTCTGCGCGGGACCGAGCCGGTGTGAGCGACGTGACGATTGGCGTGGGTAAGAAGCGTGAGGCGATTCCGCCACGACGCCTCACCGTGCCGTACGCAGCCGCCGAGCGCGCCAAGGTCTCCCGAGTCAGACGTACAACGCACGACCGGATAGTGATTCCAACGCAGCAGTCGCTGTTCGGCTGAGACCATCGCAACAAACAGCGCCGGACTGCGAGGTTGAGTCTGGTGGATGATTCGCGCTCAATAAAATACAGGCGCGAAGCGTCTGTTCGGACTGGCAGCTGACAATCCGAACTCCGAGAATGGCTGAAGTTCCAAGTACACGGTCATCCGACCCTGAACTATTCAGCAGGGTCTTCCACCGGCTCTGCAGCCGCTGTTGCCACGGCGCTGGCCTTAGCAATCCAACCGTATTGGTCTCCGCGGCGCACACGAAGGCGGTCGCCCATGACGAACAACACGGTCACTTCCTGACCTTCTTCAAAGTTTGCGCCAGCGACGTCCGCGTCTGGGAAGCGGTCACCACGAGTCGTCTCGGCCATGACTGCCGTCTCGCCAACCTCTTGCGCGAAGGCAGGGACAGCGAGCAGAAGGGCGACCAGGGACAAGGCGATGCGCATGCGAAACTCCGTTAGGACCGCGTGCTATTCCGGCCTACCTTGTCGAGCCACGTCGGCGGTACGGTGTGTTGTCCTGTTCGATGACTTCGCGAGAGCGTAATCGAACCAAGATGCCCTCTTCGCGGAGCAACCGGCGAATCTCCCACTTGTCGAAGCCTTCGAACCCAGCCAAGACCTCATCGACAGCACTCTTGGTCGTCTCGAAACCAGCGACAAGCGCCCGGGCTTCGCGCAGGGTCATCGTGGCTTCATCAGCCAGCGCGGGAAGGGTGTCCGTTGCTGCGCCCACGTCGGCCAGCACAGCATCTGCGTCGACCAATAGCGCATCCAACTTTGCGACAGCACGGTCAGCACGGCCCAACGTCCCGCGGAGAGAGCCGAGGGTCGCGCGCCCTTCCGACATGAGTGCTGGAAGCTCGAGGCTCGCTTGAGCACCATTTGCAAGCAACGTATCTGCATTGGCCAGCATGCGGCTCAGGCGCTCTGGGTCATCTTCTAGTGCGGACGCTAGGCTGCCCAAGACCCGCTGAAATACGACCGGATCAATGGCTTCCACCAGCGGTCCCATACTCGAGACGAGTTCGTCAATCTCGGTTTGCTCGGGTCCGGCTTGGAGGGTGTCACCGTCTTGCAGAATACCGGCCTCTCGGCTGTGCGGAACAATCTCCACATACTTTTCGCCGAGGACGCTCCGGGCGCGAACCTGAGCCGTCGCATCTTGGCGAATCCCAGCTTCAGGGTCGATGGACATCCCCACAACCGCGCGATCGAAGTCGATGTCCAACGAGGTGACCGTTCCGATCTGGACCCCCGCCACCGCTACACTCGCTCCAGACTGCAGTCCACCGACATCTGTAAAGCGAGTCTCAACGTCGACAGACTCGCCAAAGCCGGTCAGGGCCCCGAGCTGCAGGGCCATCACACCGAGAACGGCCGCTGCTCCAACAAGCAGTAGACCAACGCCGAGTTCATATTTGCGAGAGGGAGCCACGGGTGCCGGCTATCGTGACTCGTCGTCGTCGTCACCTTCTGACTCTGGCGACAACGGCTTCAGACGTAGGCTCGCGTTGATCTCCAAAGAGTGACTGCGGACCAAATGGAGCAGGTCCTCCTTGAGCTCGAGGGCATCGAGATAGCTGCGAACTTCCCGGGCAACCATTCGCACGGCCTCAGTCTTGGCCCGGTCACTGGTCTCCCACATGGCTGAAAGCACCTTGCGACTCTCACCCGGTTCCATCAACCGCCGAGTGAAACGGGAAAAGCGCCCCCCCCCTTCCTCCTCTTCATGGTCCTCCGGCACCTCCGCGTTAGGCTGTTCCTCGGTAGCGTCTACCGACTTAGACGGCTCGTCTACCGTCGTGTCGTCCACTTCAGCCGCATCGTCCTGCTTGGTA
>JBLHSN010000335.1:0-6368 GCA_047626195.1 Myxococcota bacterium | reverse complement strand
GACGCGCGTGGGCTCCCGTGGCTATGACTGCGCGCTTAAAGGTCAGGCGTCGTCCATTGACCTCAATGGCATCTTGCCCCACAAAGGTGCCGCGGCCGAGGAACACGTCAATGCCTTCCTTCTGAAAGCGCTCTGCGGCGTCATGGTGCGAAATATCCGCGCGCAACGAACGCATGCGCTCCATGACTGCAGGAAAGTCCACCTCGACTTCGCCGGTATGCACACCAAACGACGCCGCTTTTCGTGCCGACCGTGCCACCTTCGCTGACTTCAGCAGCGCCTTCGACGGCACACAGCCAGAGATCAGGCAGTCACCGCCCAATAGGCCCTTCTCGATGATGGCAACCCGAGCCCCAACACCGTTGGCCCCCATGGCGGTCACCAGCCCAGCCGGACCGCCGCCAATGATGACCATGTCATACCGGTCTTCGCCAGCATGAACCGGCCAATCCTTGGGGTGGGTACGCTCAACAAGCGCACGGTTATGAGCATCATCTGGGGCAATAAACGATGTGGTCGACATGGGACCTCCACCCTCGCTCTACCCCACTCGGAACGGGATACGAGTGAGGTAATCAGGGAGAGGATTTGCGTACGCTATTCGTAGTCAATCCAGCCGCCGGCAGTGGGCGATGTGGGCGTCAGATTGGGCGCGTCATTCAGCGTCTGAAAGCCGAAGGTCTGTCCTGCGAGACGACACAGACCACCGGGCCCGGTCATGCCACCACTCTGGTCCGCGAAGCCCGTGCACAAGGCGTTCATCGCTTCATCATTGTGGGGGGAGATGGCACCGGATTCGAAGTTCTCAACGGTCTCTTCGACGACACCACCGCCCCAACGCCCACCCTAGGCTACCTGCCTCTGGGCACCGGAAACTCGTTCATTCGTGACCTCGGAATCACCGATGAAGACACCGCTGTCTCGGCCCTCCTCCGCGACACACCGCAGCCGGTTGACGTGCTGAGAGCAACCACGACAGACGGCGCTTTTTTTAGCATCAATCTCATCAGTGCCGGCTTCACCGCAGATGCTGGCGAGCTGATGAACCGGCGCTTCAAGTCGCTCGGCACCTTGGGCTACGTTGCCGGAGTTGTTGGCCGCCTCGCCACCCTGTCCGCGCCCAGCCTACCAATTGCCCTGGACGGCGGTCCCGTAGATACACGCCCCGCTACCCTGCTGTCTTTCTGCAACAGTCGGTGTACAGGCGGCACCATGCAGATGGCACCAGATGCCCGGTTGTCCGATGGTCAGGTCGACATCATTCGTGTTGGAAAAATGAGTCGAACACGCCTACTCACCGCTTTTCCTCGTATTTTTCGCGGGACCCATCTCGCCATGCCAGAGGTTGAGAGCGCCACCGCCAAGCGGGTGACTATCGACATTGGCCACCCTGTCGACTGGATGGTTGATGGCGAGATTTTGCGACGCGAGCTGACCGAGATTGAGGTCCTTCCCGGCCACGTTCAGGTGCTCGCATGACCCCACCCAACAGAAGCTGGTGGGCCACTCCCGTCGCGGTCTTCTTGTGGTTCGTGGGTGCCGCATGGATGGTGCCGATGATGCTCAGCATGATGGTGCTCAGCGCCGTCTTCGGAGCGCGTCGCATTGAGCCCATCTCGCGCCTGTACTGCCGCGGTCAGATCTGGCTGACCGGGTCTCGCTACAACACCGTCGTCCACCCCGATGTCGACCCAGCCACCAGCTTCCTGTTCGCCCAGAACCACAGCAATATCTTCGACCATGTGGTCCTGTACCCAGCAACGGTGCACTTCAAGCAAGGGCTCGAGCTAGCCGAGCACTTCAAGATTCCGGTGTACGGCTGGTTCATGAAGGCCCGCGGCACCATTCCGGTCAAGAAGGGATCAGCGGGCCAGACCCCAGAAATCCTTGCCCACATGCGCTCCGAGATTGCCAAGAACGGCAGCATCTTGGCCTTCCCCGAAGGACATCGAACGTTGGACGGCTACATTCGCCCGCTGCGAAAGGGTGTCTTCTTCATCGCCCGAGACCTCGGCCTACCCGTCGTCCCGGTCACGGTGTGCGGCATGTGGACGGTTCAACGGAAAGGCGACTGGCGCATTCATCCGGGGTGGACCGTCACCGTGTACTGCGACGCGCCCATCCCGAGCGAAGGGCTGACAGACGACGAGATTCCAGCCCTGGCCGCAAAGGTACAGCGCGTCATGGAATCCCGGGTCAGCGAGTGGGCCGCAGCCGCTCTCTAGCCGACCAAGAAGCTCTGCTCTTCGACCGTCTCAACGATTTCATCGTACACCTGACCGAACACTTCGCGCAGCGCCTTCTCCTCGGTGATGGGCTCATCGTCCTGCGAAACGGTCAACCGGTCCGCTCGGGCATCCTCGATTAGACCTTCGATGATGTCAGCCCGTGTCCGCGTGCCATCCATCAACGACAACGTCCGACGAATGACCGGTGCAACGTCCGCCGTCTGGTGACGCAGTGTGGTCAGACGCTCAATACCCGACTCCAGCTGGAACCGCGTGTACGACCAGCACTCGGGATGGTCCGTCGCTTTTCGAGCAAAGGGCTTCTCGGTCCAGTACTCCACCACCCCACCCGCGATGCAGCGCAACAGATTCGACCCCAGGGTCATTCGCGCATCCGCACGGTCTGTCGGGTTCACCGTGTCGAGGACGCGTTCGCACACCTCCTCGAACGGCAGAGCTTCCGGCCAGACCTTACGCAGCTCGCCAATCGCCACCTTCACTAGCGGCTGCTCACTCACAATGGTCTGCTCACCGGTATCGAAGGTCACCTCGCTGACGTCTTCCAGCACGGAATCCTCTGGCGCTTTCGCACGACAGGCCATGGAGAAATCTGTGACGCTATGCCAGTCCAAGGTCCGGTCGAGTTCCACTTCCTTGTGCACCACGAGAGACTGACGAAAAGTCCGGTTGCGGACGAAGTCCATGTACTGCTCCATGCGGGCAATATCGCCGGTAATCTGGCCCAAGACCTCGCGAACCTCTGGCGGAAACTGCTCCGGAAGCATGGTGGTCAGGGTGGCTTCACCGAGGAACTGTAGGTCAGCGGACTCTGCTCGCTTGAGGAACTGGTGGAAATACAGCGGCTCGTTGTCTGGCGACAGGTGCTCGTGGAACAAGTAGTAGTCGCTCATCTTGCGCAGAAATTCGGCTTCGCTCTTGAGCAGGACACTGTACGGGTCCTCGCCGGCGGGCATGGTCGATGCCAAGAAGTCGAGCAGCGCTCGGGCCTGACCAATCTTGTCTTCCGGGCTCTCAAACGACGACGAGTGATAGAACATCATGTCGCGGATAACCCCGCGCATATGCCAGCCTGGAAAGCAATTATAGCTGACGTAGGCGACTCCCTGCGGCTTGAGCAAAGTCCGAATCAAGCGAAGAATCTCATCCTGAACCGGGCGGGGAACCCACGAATACACGCCGTGAGTGGTGATGTAATCGAAGGTGCCGTAGCGCTCCTGGACGTCCATGATGTCGAGCGTTTCCAGCGTCACATTGCCCAGGCCAAGCGTTTTAATGTGGCCGACGCCTTCATCAATCTCAACCCGCGACAGGTCAATGCCGACAAACTCGGAGTTCGGGTAGACGGTGGCCATGGGGAGAAGATTGCCTCCAGCAGCACATCCCAGCTCCAAGACTCGGCACGACGACGGCAGAGCCGGTTTCATCCCGAACAAGCGTGCCATCCCCGACAGGCCCTCCGGGTGGGTGCCTGGGTAGGCATGGCTCGCGTACGGAACTTCATCGTAGGGGGTCGGCTTCGACATGGGGTACTCCTGGGCGCCCGCAGCCTATGGCATTCGGTACAACACGTCAGAATCCTGATGCCACTTCCAGCAATTCGAGATCAGCGTTGCGCGCCATCGCTCGCTGTTGCGCCGTCTAGAATGGCGCGGACCTGGGCCACAGTATCGGCCTGGTCGGCGGTCTTGTCCTCTCGGTAGGCCTTCACGCGGGCGAAGCGCAACGCCATACCTCCAGGGTACTTGGGAGAGACCTGTACGTCGTTGAACGCGACTTCGACCACTTGCACGGGCCGGACATGAACGACCCCCTCCGAGCGGTGCGTCTCAAGCGCCAAGAACCGCTCCGTCTGCCACTCAAGCATCGCATCCGTCAGACCCTTAAAGGTCTTGCCAAGCATGACAAACTCACCTGTTTCGCCGTCGCGGGCGCCGAGATGAAGGTTGGATAGCTTGCCGGTTCGCCGACCACTTCCCCACTCCACAGCGAGAACGACCAGGTCCAGCGTCCACACATTCTTTAGCTTGAACCAGCCATGGCCGCGTGCCCCAGCCGCGTAAAGCGATGCTGGGTCTTTGCCCATCAGTCCCTCATGGCCGTCGTCGAGTACACTCTCGAATAGCGCTTCTACCGCTTCGGGTTCGACTAAGACCGTCCTTGGCACCCGATGGTTCTGTGGCACAACAGCGTCCAACCGGGCCATACGTTCGACATACGGCAGGTCGATAAGCTCGTCCTCGTCGCACAGGAGGATGTCGAAGAAGGCCACATGCAACGGTATCTGGTCGCGTAGACTGGCTCCCTGACGGCCAATCCTACGCATCGTCTCTTGGAATGGACGGGGTCGACCGCTCGGCAACAAGGCAATCGCTTCGCCATCCAAAATGACGCGCTGAACCTGCAGCGCACGGACTGCCTCCACGACTTCCGGGACCGCGCCGGTAATTTCCCGGAGGTGACGGGTGAACACCCGAACCGCCTGGCCGACCTTGTGTACTTGCACCCGCGCGCCATCCAACTTGGTCTCCCAGCTAGGCTCGGCGACGTGGCTCAACACATCTGCAGGCGTATCTGCCGGGTGCGCAAGCATGGGGTGCAGTGGGGTGAAGGGCGTCACAACAAAGGCAGCGAGCGCCTCTTCACCACCCTGCACCGCAGCTAAGGCGACCTGGGCAAGGTCACCCGACAACATGGCTGCTCGGCGGGTCAGGACCAGTGGCACCCGAAAGACATCGCTGATGGCCTGGACCATCACGCCGGCCACCGCACCCTGGCGCAGCTCGCCCATCAACAGTCCGACCAAGAAGATCTGTGCTGAATCGGAGACCGATCCAAGCAAGTCACGCAGCGCCTGTTCGCGCCGGGTCTTACTTCCTTTGCCGCTAATCGCGGCCATGTCGTCGAAGCAGTCATGCACCTGACGAACCGTGAGAGCGGCCAAGCCGGGTTCTGTGTCACGAACCGTCCGAAGTAGAGAGGGGCCAATGCCGATCTTTCCCTGGGGAAGCTCACCCGTCAGCCAGGTGACCACGCAGTGGAGCACCGTGTCCGCCTCCTGGGATGCCTCGGCGAGCAGCTCCCCCAGCAACGCCGCCTTCTTCTTGCGAGAGCGGGTGGCACGAAGGGCGGTCCAGGTGTCGGTGACGGCGTGAAATTGCATGAAAAGTGTTATCCGACCGGCGGAGGAACACCATGCTCGGCGCCGCCCGCGGACTCACGGAAGTCAAGACACCCGACCTCATCAAGCTCCTACGCTTGATTGTTCGCAACGACATCCCTGTGCCGATCGACGTGCTGGGCTTGGCCCGCACCGGACTTCAGCACACCGCAGAAGAGCTCATGCATGGCCTTCGCGGACTCGATGAACCTGCTGTACGCGCCGTCCTCATCTGCGTCATCGCCGAGCGCCTACCCAAAAAGCGACGCTGATCCCGCTCACCGGCCTGCGACGCACATCGTGATGTGCCATGCTGAGCCCCGTTTTAGGAGACAATGTGCTTCGTCGGACCCTTAGCCTTTCCGCTGTTCTCGCCTTGGTTGGTTGTCCCGCAGAAGACACCGACACCTGGCCCGATGCCAACACCAGCAATGACGCCAACACGGACATCGAGGGTGACACCGAGGAAGGCACCAACCTCGAAGAAACCGAACACTGCGGTACAATATCGGGCATTGAAGTCTGGACCGCTGCAGACAACCCGCACGTGGTGACTTGTCCGATAGCCCTAGAAGACGCGGACCTGACCATCGAGGCGGGTGCGGAAGTCTTCTTCTCCTCCAACTCGTTGATGCGAGTGTCAACATCAGGCCTGCAGTCCGATCTGCGCGTACTCGGTACCGAAGCCGACCCGGTGTACATTGGCCCGGCAAGCGGTCCAGGCCCCGGCAAGTGGGGCGGCATCTACATTAGCGAGTTCGCGGGCGAAATCCGCTTCGAGCACACCACTATCAATGGTGGCGGCGCCGGCGTGGATCCGTCCACTAGCGGAAACCTCTGGGTGGATGATGCCGCCATCACCGTACGCAACCTCACGTTGGAGGATTCGGGCACTGTTGGCCTAAATCTCGTGGATAGCGCACGACTTACCGCCGTTTCCGAGAACATCGTGGTCAACGGAA
>JBLHSN010000334.1:0-6423 GCA_047626195.1 Myxococcota bacterium | reverse complement strand
CCGGCACGCCCGCAACGCCTTGGCCAGCTCGGCTGCCATCGCGAATCGCTCGCTCGGGTCCTTCTTCAAGCAAGTCATAGCGACCCACTCACGTGACGCCGACAGGTCATGGTTTGGTGCAAACATCACGAAACCGACTGGGCTCCACGTTCACGTGGCAATTGAGCAGCGCCATCGTGCTGGTCTGAGCAAACACAGCACTGCCACTCAGCATCTCCATGAGCACGACACCCAGGGCGTAGATGTCTGTACCGGACGTGACCGGCCGTCCCTGTCTGCTCGAGCGAGACGTACCGTGGCATCCCAAACAGTGACCGTGCAACCCGACCTACGCAAAGACCTTGTTGCCAATCCGCTGCTGCCCTTCGTCAGACCGCTTGATGACAACACCGGCGCGCAACAAATCGCCGCTGGTCTTGGGCTGACAGACGAAGAGTTGGAGCGTATGTGCTACTTCGTCGCGGGTGTCATCGACACCACCGTCGGCCCCAACGCAGATGCCTTCGTGCCCAGCCCTTGTAATCCTCTCTAGCCAGGAAGAATCAGTATGCTTGTGTGGTTGATGGCTATTGGCCACGCGAGTGAGCTGCTCGCCGGACCATTCCTCCAGTCCGCCACCCCAACAAGCGTGGTGGTGGTGTGGGAGACGGACGACGAGACAACCGGTGAGGCTCAGTTTGGTCCGACATCCGCGCTCGGTAGCGCCAGCGTCGGAACCACTACGACCAGTAGCATGGGAACCACGCTTCACCAGGCCACCATCACCGCGGACCTCCCCGGAGGCTCCCTGTTCTACAGCGTCGCTGGTGATGGCTATGAAACGGACCCGGTTTCGGTCGACCTTATCGACGACACGACTGCGGCTCGATTCGTCGCCATGAGCGACATGCAGCAGGACCGTGCTGCCCCCTTTGCCTTTCAGCATGTCGTCGAGAACGGAGTGATGGCCACGGTAACCGGACCCCTCCATGGCCTGCTCATCCCCGGCGACTTGGTGGCCAATGGCTATGACCATGAGGACTGGACGGACGACTTCTTTGGCCAAGGCGCACCGCTCCTCAGCCGCGTGCCGCTGTACTCGGTACTCGGAAACCACGAGCTCGATGACCCGCTGTACTACGAGTACATGGTCCTGCCAGGCGCTGGCCAAGGCATCAAAGCGGAAGGCTACTGGACCCATGACGTAGGCCGCGTGCGGCTCATCGGCTTCGACAGCAACACCCCTGGCCTGTACAGCGCTCAGCTCAGCTGGCTTGAAGGCTTGTTGGCCCAAACGTGTACAGCAGACGTGGACTTCGTGATTGCCCAGCTGCATCACCCCCATCGGTCCGAGCTGTGGACACCCGGCAACAACCCGTTCACTGGACTCGTCGCGGATGCACTCGGCACCTTCTCAACCGCGTGCGGCATCCCCAGCGTGCACTTGTTTGGACACACCCACGGATACAGCCGTGGTGCGCATCCCGAACACAACCACCTGATGATGAACGTGGCGAGCGGCGGCGGTGCACTCGACCGCTGGGGTGAGCAGCTACAGCAGAACTACCCCGAGTACGCTGTCTCCACAGACGACTACGGCTATGTCGTCATCGACACGGTCTTGGGAGATGACCCCAGCCTCACAGCCAAGCGCTACAGTCTGGGTACGCCAGACGCCCCCATCGACAACGTACTCACTGACGAAGTCACGATTCGCACCAACAATGTCGCGCCTACACCGCCCACTGCCCTATTCCCAACAGGTACGGTTGGCCCCGACTGCGTCGAGCTGACGGCGGGTACATTTTCCGACGACGACGGTGACGCGCACGCCGCTACACACTGGCAGATCGACACCTCCTGTGGCGACTTCGACGACCCACTGTGGGAGCGACTGGAGCAGTCCGAAGACCGTTTCTTCAAGGTGGACCTCGCGAATGATCTGACCATAGAGACTGTCCATCACGTTGCCGTCGACCGAGCCTTGTGCTGGCGAGTGCGCTACCGCGACGATGCACTGGGCTGGAGCGATTGGTCCGAAGCCACCTCCTTCCGTGTCAGCGACGCCGTTCGTTCGCCCAACCTCATCGAAGACCCCGACTGGTCCACAGAACCGATCGGAACCGGCCAATGTGGCGCGCCATCACCGGCCGAGGGTGCCTACTCTCTGGGCCTCGGCGTGTGCGAAAACCAACCTGACGCCGCCGACGCGTACATCACCGGAGTCGGCCAATATGCAGACGACATCGACAGCGGGGCGTGGTTTGTTCACCTGTCCGCGTGGTTCCTGTCCGACCCCGCGGACTCCACAATCCTGGCGGTCAGCTTCCTGGCGACAGACGGCACCGTTCTGGGTAGCACCACCGGCATTGGCAGTACCGGATCCACTTGGACGGAAGCGAGCGAGGCCGTGGCGCTACCCGCCGGCACACGTCAGCTCTCGATGGAGCTTGAGCGGACCGGAACCGCATCGACCGCAAGCTTTGTCGACGGCATCTCGGTCCAAGTAGGTCCTTCCAGTGACGTCGACTGCGCGGTATACGTACCCCCTGTCGATGTCCCCGACGACCGAGCCGGCTGCAAATGCACAAACAGCGGCTTCACCGGATGGGCGTTGCCGCTGTTATTGCTACCGTTCATCGCCCGAAGGCGACGTTCTTAACCAGCGCTTATCGAGCCGGGCTCCGCGACATCCACAGCGCGTAGGCGCCGACGTCACGGATGTTGATCAGGTCCGACTCAACCTCAAGGTAGTACGTACCACCGTCTTCGAAGGTCCAGCTGAAGAAGGGGTCTTCAGTGCCTTCGGGGCGTTGTTCCAACAGGATGGTGATGCCGTTGGTACCACGCAGGGTCATCTGTGCTTCGAGACCCGTGTTGTACTCGTACGCGTCTAGGTCGAAGGTGACCGTGTCGCCGGCGTTGACCGCAACTGCGTAGTAGTCGAAGTCGTTCCACGCGCGAACATAGCCACAGGCAATATCGTCCGGGCCAACCGTCTCTGCGGTCTCGGTGCTTCGGTTGGTGTCCGTTGCGCTATCGATGGCTTCGCTTTCGATGACGTCGCAGAAGCTGTAGCCGTTGGTGAACATCTCGTAGGTGTAGGTGTCGCCACCGTCTTCGAAGAAGTCCGTGACGACCGCGTAGTAGGTGCCGCCAACTGGCAAGAAGATGTCGAGGTACGAATCGAAGTCGCTGCCGAACTCGTCGTCATCATTCGAGGCCACTTCTACAGGACCGTCAGCGGTAGCTTGGAACAAAGTGACCACGCTGTCGAGCTCGGAATCCAGGACATCGGCGTCAATGTCGAGGGTCAAGTAGGACCAGTCGTCAACGGCAATGCTGAACCAGTCAACGTCACCGGCTTCATCGATCGTGCCGCAGACTTGGGCGTCGATTCCGACAGCGTCTGATTGATCGAAGGTATCATTCGGCTCAAACTCGTCGACATCACACTCGGCGATATTCTCGTCGATTTCGTCATCACAGTCGTTGTCGATTCCGTCGGTAAGTTCTTCAGCGCCGGGGTTGATCGCGGGGTCCGCGTCGTCGCAGTCGCCCTCATTCTCGGTGAAGCCGTCATTATCGTCATCTGCACACTCGGTCATCTCGTCGATGTCTCCGTTGCAGTTGTCGTCTCGCTCGTTGCAGATCTCAACGGCGTCTGGGTTGATCAGCCCTGACGTGTCGTCACAGTCGCCTTGGTCCACGGTAAAGCCGTCGCCGTCGCCGTCGCCCGAGCAGTCAATGCCCTCATCGGCAGCGTTGTCGCAGTTGTTGTCGATGCCATCGCACACTTCGAGAGCACCAGTGAAGGTCGCCGGATTGGCATCGTCACAGTCGCCATTGTCTTCGCTCTGACCGTCGCGGTCGTCGTCGAAGCAGTTGGTGCCTTCGTCGATGGTGCTGTTGCAGTTGTTATCGAGGCTGTCGCAGATCTCAGGGGCATCTGGGAATACAGCGTCGGACGTGTCGTCGCAGTCGCCTTGGTCGACGGTGAAGCCATCGTTATCGCTGTCGTTGGAGCAATCGATGCCCTCGTCTTCGTCGCCGTCGCAGTCGTTATCGAGACCGTCGCAGACTTCTTCCGCACCAGGGAAGGTGTTGGCGTTAGCGTCGTTGCAGTCACCTTCGTCTGCGCTCGCTCCGTCACCATCGTTGTCGAAGCACTCGGTGCCTTCATCAATGACGCCGTCGCAGTTGTTGTCCGCGCCATCACAGCGCTCGGTCGCGCCGGGGAACGTGTTGCTGTCATCGTCATCGCAATCAACGCTGAACGGTGAGCCGTCTCCGTCCGCATCTGTGCACTCATCGGTCTCGTCAATGGCACCGTCGCAGTTGTTGTCCACGCCGTCGCAGGCTTCTGGAGCGCCTGGGTAGGTTGCCGCACTTTGGTCGTTGCAGTCTTCGACGACAGTGAAGCCATCTCCGTCATCATCAATCTCCAGCCTAGACGTACAACCGACCAATGCCAACGAAGACACACCCAATAAAACCGTAGAAAGACGAATCACAGACCCTCCAAATGTAAAATCGGCGGCAGGTTAGCCCGATTAGAGCGAACACGCTGGAAAGAAGCGCGGTATTGCCACTCCACACACTGGGACCCCTGATGAACACACGCACCCTCGCCATCAGCTCCATGTTGTTTTGGATGGCCTGCAGCAACCTCTTCCGCATTCGAATCAGCGATGAGAGCATCACGACAGTCGACTCAGGAACACTGGTCGAGCAGTTCGCTGGAGACATCGGATTCGGTGAGTTCGTCTCCATGGACCTGACGTCCAGCGCCGAGCTTGCGAACCAAGGGGTGGAGCCTGGAGACATCAGCGAAGTGTTTATGGAGAACCTGGAGCTGGAAGCGGTCAGCCCAACTGGAGGCGACTTGTCGTTCATCGATTCGGTGGACGTCTACGTGGAAGCGCCTGACCTACCCCGCGTACTCATTGCCTCGCAAGACGACTTCCCCGAAGGACAAGCGCTGGTGACGTTCACCTTAGAGGATGTGGACCTGACCGACTACGTGGTGTCCGAATCCATGACCTTCGACACGGATGTGTCCGGCAATCGCCCTGACCAAAGTACGGATATCGCCGCACGATTTACAGTCGCTATCGGCGTGACGGGGAAAGGCGCCTGTGCAAATGCAACGGGTAATCGCTGACAAAACAGCGACAACTACGTCATCGATTTTTAAACAATACGTATTGTGGGTGCAAAGTAAGGTAGGGTAAATTCCGCTCAACCCAGTCGGAGTCAACATGTACCGGAGCGCTATTCTGACGATGTACGACCCCGGCGGCGGCGCCCAAACAGCGCGATGAGGGGCCAGAGGAGTACGCCGGCGTCACTCCCCTTGTCGCCGCAGCATCCGCCGCCGAGCTCTTCGCCGGCCGTTCTCTGTGTCGGCGGCCCCTTGAAGTCTTCTTGCAGCGTCCAGCCGGGATTGCCCTCGCCAGTGTACTCGTAGGCGCCAACATCTGGAGCCGAGCCGTCGCGGGCCACGTCGCTGAAGTCACTGCTCGGTACGAACGCCTCTGGAGCAGGGTCTCCCACACCTATGAGTGCGGAGCTCGGCGTTGGGTAGAAGTCCCAGGTGGCGGCATCTTCAAAGTCGCCGTAGCCGAAGCCGGGAGTGAACTGACCCAGCTCTGAATCGATCGTCTCAACCAGGCCCGTCATGACGTTGCCAGCAATGTAGTTGCCGTCGTCCCACTCCTCGCTATCCACTGTAAACGCACGGCCGGTCGGGTTAGCCACAGCGTTATTTGTCAGAACCATTCCCTGCTTTTCGTTCCATTGCTGGAGGCGCACACCCCAGTCGCTGGTGTCGACGATGGTGTTGTTGGCAATGACCACGTCTTGCAGCGAATCCGGGAACTGGTCGGTGCTGCGGATGCCATTGCCTTGAATGCGGAACACGATGTTGTTGCGGACCGTGGCGGCTCCGGCAACGCGGATACCAGCGTCAAAGGCGTCCCAAACCACATTGCCTTCAACGGTATTTGCGGGTCCGAACTCGGTGCTACTGACCCCGATGCCCACGCCGCCGACGTTGTAGACCACGTTGTTGGTAAAGGTGTTGCCTTGGCCGCCGGGCAATATCTCGATGCCGTAGCGGTTCTCGCCAAGTACATCGTGGATCAAGTTGCCGGTAAAGACCGAATCGCTCGTCCAGCAGCTAGCGTTGCCGCACCCCACCTGAATCCCATGACCGGTCCGAGTGTCGGAGACCTCCATGCCTTGTACATGGATGCGTTGGTTATCGTTTGAGAGTACGAGCCCCGTGCCGCCAACGTGCTCGATGGACACGTTCTCAATGGTCACGTCGGAGCTGTTTGAAATCACCAGACCGGCGTGGTTGCTGCTGTCGTAGCGGTCGTCGGACCCCCGAAGAATAACGTCCTGAAAGGTGACGAAGGCGCTGTCGTTGAAGCGAACAAC
>JBLHSN010000333.1:0-6476 GCA_047626195.1 Myxococcota bacterium | reverse complement strand
GACTTTACCGCCGTGGATGGCGTGTGCTTTCAGGTCGAGAAGGGTGAGATCTTCGGCTACTTGGGCGCCAACGGTGCCGGTAAGACCACCACCATCCGCATGCTCTGCGGCCTGCTCGCACCCACGGAAGGCGACGCCATAGTTGCGGGCCATCGACTGTCCAAGAACCCCGAGCGTATCAAGCGGGCCATTGGCTACATGTCGCAGAAGTTCAGCCTGTACACAGAGCTCACGCTCAAGGCGAACCTGGAGTTCTTCGGCGGGGCGTACGGCCTGTGGGGCAAGGCGCTGCGGCATCGCATTGCAGAAGTGGTGGAGCTGGTGGACCTGCAAGGCCGTGAGCACGTGGTCACTGGGGACCTTCCCGGCGGCATGCGCCAGCGCGTCGCTCTGGCCGGTGCCATCTTGCACAAGCCGGACATCCTGTTCTTGGACGAGCCTACGGCGGGTGTGGATCCACTTGCCCGACGCCGCTTTTGGACGCTCATCCGCTCGCTCGCCGAGTCCGGCACCACCATCTTCGTCACCACCCACTACATGGACGAAGCCGAGTACTGCGCACGCGTCGGCCTGATGGTTGCGGGCCGCCTGCCAGCTCTGGACACCCCCGACGGACTGAAGAAGCACTTCGTACCTGGGCGATTGTGGGTCGTTCGCGGTCCAGACCTTCTCACCGGAGACGCCGCGGCACGACTGTTCGCGCTCCCCGGCGCCCTTGACGTGCAGACCATGGGCGCGGGCTTGCGGGTGCGCGTGCAACACGACGCTCCCATCACCAAACAGACGCTTCAGCAAGCTCTGGCGAGACCGGTTGAAATCGACGAGGACGAGGCCAATCTTGAAGATGTCTTCTTGGCCGTTGTGGATGCTGAGTCCCAGCAAGCAGGCACCGCTCAAGCCTTTGGGGAGGGCTGACCATGTGGCTCTTCATCACCCGCGTGGCCGCGATGGCCGGCAAAGAGACCCTGCACATTCGCCGAGACCCGCTCACGCTGTGGCTTGGCTTGGCGCTGCCGCTGTTTCTGCTGATTCTCTTCGGCTTTGGCATCTCCTTCGACCTGGACCACATCCCGTTGGCCGTCGTGGACCAAGACAACACGACCGAGAGCCGTGAGCTGCGTCAGCTGTTCACCGCAGGAAGTGAGTTCATCTTCGCGGGGGCTCTGGACAACCCGGATGATGCCCTCGACGCCTTCGGCAAGAGCCAAGCCCATGCGGTGCTGACCATTCCCGAGGGGTACGCCGCTGCCCTGTCGCGCGGTGAAGATGTTCAGGTGGGTCTCATCTTGGACGCCGCAGACGCCAACTCCGCTCAGCAAGCTCTTGCCCGCGCCGACGCTTTCGCTCAGCTGGCCAGCGCCCAAGCTGCCCAGCGACGCGGCCTCGATCTGACCGGCTCGATGCCCGTCTCAGCCCGCACCTGGACTCGCTACAACCCCGCTGGACGTTCCGCGTTGTTCCTAGTTCCAGGCGTTACTGCCTACGTCATGGCCTTGGTCTCGGTGTTGCTCACAGCGCTCGCGGTGTCGAAAGAGTGGGAGCAAGGGTCGATGGAACAGCTCTTTGCGACCCCGGTTCGACGGTCCGAGATTGTGGTCGGAAAGCTACTCCCATACTTGGGAATGGGCATCATTCAGGTGCTGTTGGTTCTCGTGGCTGGAACGTGGATTTTCGGCCTGCCAACCAACGGAAACGGTCTGGTCGTAGCACTCGGCAGCTTGCTGTTTATGGTCGGCATGCTCGGACAAGGGCTGCTGATCTCGATTGTGGCGCGAAATCAGATGGTGGCATCGCTCACCGCCGTGATGACCGCGATGCTCCCCAGCATGTTGCTCTCCGGCTTCATGTTTCCCGTTGAGAACATGCCATTCCCGTTGCGAATGCTCAGCAACATGGTGCCGGCTCGCTACTACATCCAGGTCTTGCGCGGCACATTGCTCAAGGACAATGGCTTTGCCGAGCTCGCCATTCCTCTGGTGCTGTTGGCCGCCTTCGCCACGCTGATGATGGTGGTGTCCACCGTACTCTTCAAGCGGACGTTGGCATGAGCGCCGCCACTGCCTCAGGCCCCTTTCGCTGGCTGGTCCAGCTGTGGGCGGTTGTGGTGAAAGAGGTCCGCCAGACCGTGCAGGACAAGCGCATCATGGCGCTCATCGTGATTGCTCCTTTCTTGCAGCTGGTCCTGCTCGGATTCGCCATCGACCTCGACGTCGACCAGGTGCCAACAATCGTCGTGGACATGGACCGGTCCCGAGAAAGTCGACGGGCCGTTGCAGCTCTGATGGCCGATGGCTCGTTGGCCGCGGTGGGCACCGCCGGCTCCCCGTCCGCAGCGGACGCCGCTCTGGACCGAGGCGCTGCCGCCGTGGTGCTCATTGTCCCCGAGGGCTACGCACGCGACCTGGCTCGCGGCGAGGCCACCCAAGTCCAGGTTCTCCTGGACGGCACCGACCCTACACGCTCGGGAATCGCCGGTGGAGCCGCCGTTCGATACTTCGGCGAGCTGGGCTTTTCCATCGCAAAACAGCGCCTCGCGGCAGCCGCCCCTGACGTCCACATCTCGACCATCGACGTGCGCTCCCGCCTCGCCTTCAACCCCAGCCTGTCGACCCCGGTCTACATGGTGCCGGGCATTGCCGGCATGTTGCTGCTCATCATCACCACCATTGTCACCGCTATGGGCTTGTCTAGAGAGCGCGAAGTGGGCACCCTGGAGCAGATTCGCGTCACCCCTCTGCCAACAGCGGTGTTGATGCTCGGAAAAGTCCTGCCGTTCGTCGCTGTGGGCCTGTTTGACGTGACACTCGCGCTGACCGCAGGCGTGTACATCTTCGACGTGCCGATTCGCGGAAGCATGCTCGACTTCTACATAATCACGTCGCTCTTCTTGTTGACCACGGTGGGCGTAGGCCTGTTCCTCGCCGCGGTCTCAAAAACCCAGCAGCAGGCGTTCGTCGGCGCCTTCCTGTTCATCCTACCGGCCATCCTGTTGTCTGGCACCATGACCCCCATCCACGCCATGCCCGAGTGGATGCAGCCCATGACGCTGATCAATCCTCTCCGGTTCTACCTAGAAGCGATTCGCGCGATTCTGTTGAAGGGCGCGTCGCTGTCTGACGTGCCTGTACAGACTGTCGCGCTGCTGGTTTATGGCCTGCTCATAATGGGTTTCGCGAGTCTGTTGTTCCGCAAGCGGCTGGACTGACAGGGGACGCTCTGGAGCGGGTGTGGGGCCCCGTGTTCTGGTGAACTACGGGGATGGCGCGCGGTTAGAAGCTCCACTTGAGACCGATTCCGGCCTTGGTGTCGCGCTTGCCATTGATCACGTCCTGGCCGACGAATCCGCCCACCGAGAAGTTGTTCTTCTTGTAGTCCAGTCCAACTTGGCCCCCGTACTTCGTGTCCATGCCATTGCTTCCAGGCATGCGCGATGCGCTCCCCAGGGCGGACATCGACAGGTTGGGGTTGAGCTTCTTCGAGAACTTGCCCGAGGCATTGTACCGGCCGTCGGTGCCGGCCATGACGTCACCCGACATCGCTATTCCGGACTTCTTATGGGTCAGGCTGCCGCCGGCGCCGAAGGTGGTGACGTCGTCGCCATTGCCCATCAGGTGCTCGGCGCGCAGGTAGCTGCTGGCCGTGTCGTTCTTCTTGCCGACCTCCATGCCGACCTTGCCGCTGGTCATGTCGCCATCTGCCATCTTGCGTTCGCCGTATAGCTTCGCGTACTTCTCCTCGTCCGTCAGGGCGAGCGTGGCCGATTGGTTTACAGCGCCGTCGCCGTCGCTCTTGTGCTTGACGTCGAGCTTCACCGCGCCGCCCTTGGACGCGTAGGAACCGGTCATTTCCTTGAGGAAGACATCGCCCTTGAATAGGTCCATGATGCCGCCGCCGAGCGTTGTGCCGACCGTGACCTTACCCGCGCCGCCAAGGCTGATGGGCGCCTTCAGCGACGGAATCTTCTGGTTCGTGACCACGTAGGTGACGGCCGCTGCGAGCGCTGCCGAGGCAATGATCCACGGATTATCGTCGGTGAACGTACCGACCTTCGCCGCCCAGCCGCCGCCCTCACTGTCCATGAGCTCCTTGGCCTTGGGGCCGAGGAGCTTCTTCAGCTCTGCGGCGAGCATCGCTGTGGCTGCGGCTGCATCGGGGGTCGTCGTCTGTTCCCGAAGCCACTTCTGGAAGGCGCCAACGCCGGATTCCACGATACTGACAGCGATGCCTTCCAGCTTGGCTTCGGAGACTTGGCCCGCGATAGCCTCGTACAGCTTGCCGCCGATGAACTCGCCCATGGCTCCTGACCAAGCCTGCGCACCCGCTTCCGTGCCGCCCTTGCCACGCTCGGCAGTCTTCTTTTTTGAGGCTTTGGAAACGGTTTCCGCGCTGCCCGTCGCAAGCAACTCGTCACTGAGCGGATCTTGGAGGTAGTCGCTCGCAGCCGATGTGGCTGGCGCAGCAACCTCCTGCTCCTGTTTCTGACGCACATCGACTATCGGCATGTCATTTCCCCTCGCTGGCCCAACCTACGCACGGAAGGCGCTAAGGTCCACCCCTTTTCGTCGTTCCGTGGTTTCGTCGTTCCGCCTGGCGCAGCGAGGTCGTGCCCAACCGGTCAAATCCTGATGAGCATTGCTGGCTCGGCGGTAAGCGGTCACGGCACGAGCAGCAGTCCGTCGCTACCAGAGCCACCCCAGCCGGTGCAGCCGAGCGCGCAGGCCAGCCCGCCGGCTCCGTTCCGCGCTTGACCGCCGGCTCCGCCACCCGAGCCGTCGTCAGGGACGCCGCCGCGGTCGGACATGGTGGTTCCCGGCACGCCGCTGAGAGGGGTGGCGGAGGTGGTGGTCCCGCCGCCGGCCACCCGCAGGCCCTCGGGTCACACCTCACACCTCACACGTCGCCGCTCACTAAGAGCACACGGCGTCATCAGCTATTGGTTCAGCAAGGCAACCCCGCGGTATGTCGGAAGGCAGCTGCTACACGCGTTTGTTGATGAGCTTGAGGAATGACCCATCCTAGGTCGGTGAAGGAGGATGCGCATGGCGCCGCGAATACACGTGTTGATGTGCCCAGAGAGCCCGAGGGCGGTGATCGTGTGGCGTGGACCCGGGCCCAAGCGGTTGGTCAGTACCGTCAACTGGGACCTAGCGACCGACACGTTTGCAATGGGGCACAGGTCGATGAGGGCTACACTCGACGCCCGCAAGAGTGACATCGGGCCGTGTGGGACAGCCACCGCATCCTAAATGCTGCGGGTGGGGTGCACTACCACGTGGATTGGGAGTGGGCTGAGGTGTACGGAAACCGGATGTTCTGGGCGAGCGAAGGTGTCTTATACGCGTCGTCATAGGTGGATTTCGACGGAACCGTGGCGACTGTAACGCCGCTGCAAGACCTCACGAAGCTCGGGCATCTGCGGGCGTACACACCTTAGCTTGCGGGCATCTCGGGGTTCGGTCATCGCCACCTCGGCGAGGGACCCGGGTAGAGGGCTGCTTCCTACACATTCAGCACTGTGTTGCCTAGGAGAATGGGTCGGACCCACAACCCATGACACGGATGTTTGGATGGTTAGAGCCACCGCCCCCACCCACAATGTCAGCCCCGCCGCCTTCGAGCCCTCGTTGCTCGCGCCGGGTATCACTCGGCTCTTCGCGACTGCTCAAGCCGAGACAATGGGTGTCGGCGGCCCATCTCCAAGTTGCCGCACCCAGTACCCGACGTCGTGCCAGGCGCCGTGTTTGTACCCAGACTGTGGGAACACCCCGATGGGGTGGAACTCGAGGCTCTCGAAGAGGCCCACACTGCCCGGATTGGGGAGCGCAATAACTGCGGTCAGCCTGCGAACGCCGTTGCGCTCAAGCTGGGCGATGAGCTCGGTCACCAGCAGGCGACCAACCCCGAGGCGGTGAGCGTCCGGGCGCACATACACGCCAATGACGGCCGTCCAAGCATAGGCTCCCCGCGGGTTCCACGGAGACGCCAGCGCGTAGCCCATCAGGTCGGTGTCACACGCCACAAGCCACGGATGGCGCGGGTCCCGCTTTCGGAAGTCGTCCTGTAGGCCAGCCAGTGTGGCGGGCTCGGTACCGAAGTGCGCCACACCCTGGCGGATCTGTGCGTTTTCAATGGCCAACATGTCGCCAAGGTCGCCCGTTTGGGCGGGTCGGATATCGAGCGGCATCGCGCCTCCTAGACCGGTCAGTGCGCTAGTATTGCGCGTAGATGCCGAACCCACACCTGTGGTTCTCGTTGATTGAACTCGCACGTCGCCTGTCCGCTGGAGCTGAAGACCTTTGCGAACCTGCGCGGTGGCGTCCTGCTTCGACGACCGGTTGGCGGCGTTCTTCTCGAGCTGGGGTTCAGCCGGGCCGTGTCTGGGGACACATCCGCCAGTCGCCAGCCTAGGGTTACCCCTTACCGGCAGTCAGGCCGACCCAGCCGGATGGAGCTGGAGCTTGGAGTCGCGCTGCCGG
>JBLHSN010000332.1:0-6481 GCA_047626195.1 Myxococcota bacterium | reverse complement strand
CACAAAGCGCCTACGATTCTGCTGTTTCGCAACAGAATATCGCCAAGGCGGCGTTGGAGACTACCGAGACGGATGCACGAAAAACCGCGCAGTCCGTGTCCGAATCGGATGCGGAGCAAACCGGAGCTCAAGAGGCTGCCACCACAGCATTCGACACCGTCGCAGATGCCCTCGGTGAAAGAGACGGCTGGCAAGAACTAGCCGCAACCGACGCTGCCGGACTGCTGATCGTTCTGAACGCAGAAGCCGCTGCCTACAGCGCACATCACACCACGCTGGTCGAAGCCGATGCACGACTCGCCGACCTCCGACCCCAGCTGGCTGAGGCCCAGGCAACCGCCAAAGCTGCACACAGCGACCACGAGCAGAAAGACGAGCACCACGGCACGACTGCGAAGCACCTGGCAACCTTGCGCGGGAGCCGAGCCACACTCCTAAGCGGCGAAGCCGTCACTGCGGTTGTACAGCGCCAAAAGCAGCAACAGACCGAGGTCGAGACCGCGTACGTTGCCACCGAGGACCGGCACCAAAAGGCCATCTCCGCCGTGAGCTCCGCACAAGGCTCCCTCACCAGCGTCACGCAACAACGCCAAGCCGCAGAAACGGCGATGACCCTGGCTCAGAAGGTGCTGAACACATCGCTACAGGTTGCCCACGTCGATGAGCAGACCGCGGTCAGCCTGCTCGCGCACACCGAAGAGTGGGTCGAAGGTGAGACCCGCGACTTAGCGGCTGTGGACCGAGCCGTACAGACATCAGAGACGGTGCTGAAAGAGCGTCAGACAGCAGTAGAGGCGCACCGAGAGTCGGCCCCGCAAGGTACACAAGAAGACGCCAGGACCACCGTAACCAAGGCCAAGCTCACCCTCGAAGTCGCACGAGAAGCCCACGGCGACAACACGGCCGCCCAACGCCGAGACGACGACGCCCGTCAGCAAGGTCAAGAACTCGACGACCAGCTGTCCGCACAGCACGCCGTCGTTGAGCGGTGGGCCGCTATCAGCAACGTCATCGGCTCGGCAGACGGCAAGCTCTTTCGAACCTTCGCCCAAGGGCTCACCCTCGATTCGTTGTTGGTCTACGCTAACCACCACCTCAGTGACCTCGCTCCACGCTACCGATTGCAGCGCGTCCCTCGGGAAGATCTCGCCCTTCAGATCATTGACCAAGACATGGGCGATGAAGTCCGAGCGATTCCAAGCCTCTCCGGAGGCGAGACCTTCCTCACCTCCCTCGCGCTCGCGCTCGGCCTGTCGTCTCTCGCAGCCTCAGAGACCCCAGTCGAGTCCCTCTTCATCGACGAAGGCTTCGGTACCCTGGACCGAGACACCCTGGAGATTGCCCTCGCCGCTCTGGACGCCTTGCAAGCGAGCGGTCGTCAGGTCGGCTTAATTAGCCACGTCGATGGCCTATCCGAACACATTGGTGTGGCCATCCACGTGCAGAAACTCGGCGCCGGCAAGAGTCGTGTGGTACTTCCCGATTCCGTTGCAACGCCGTAAGGAGTACCGATGCGACTCCACCCGACGAATCGAATGGTTGACTCCCCCACCAAGACCCAGCATTCTGGCGCACTGGAGGTTGCTGTGCGAGCGTCGCTCATCATCACATTGGGATTGATTGGTTGTGGCGAGACTGCCGTCATCGCTTCACCCGATCCGGGAACCGTCACCCTTCGGCGTCTCAGTCGTACACAGGTCGACCGAAGCCTACGCGACCTGTTCGACATTGGCGTACCCATCGCCATGCAGCTACCCAACGACGACGTTGGCAATGGCTTCGACAACCAAGCCGACGTCTTGTCGCTGTCGCCTTTGCACATCGAAGTGCTGGACAACATTGGCTACGAGCTGACCACCTACCATGTATTCCCCACCGCAGTGCCGGTCCGATACCAGCGCGTTGAGGCCGAGGACGACTCGGTCACCACCACCTCGGGTGGCCCCGGCGGCGGAGGCTGGAATCTGTACTCGAACGGCGTCCTCAGCACATCCATCGCTACGGATGAAGCCGGCCCACACACGTTCACCGTGCAAACCTACGGGCAACAAGCGGGCCCTGACCCTGTCCGTCTACGAATCGACCATGACGGTGAGGATTCCCAAATTGTAGATGTGGACTGGTCCAATCCACAGCCGCTAGATGTGGAGTGGGAGCTTGGTCGTGGGTTTCACACGGTAAATGTCGCATTCATCAACGACTTCTACATCCCGGCCACGGACACTACGCCTAGTCAGGACCGAAACGCCATCATCGACTGGGTGGAGCTCTCGGGTCCATTCGACACCATCGGACCCACCCCACCGGGCTACGGCAAGGTGTTCAGCTGTCTTCCCACGCCTGCGGAAGAGCCTGCATGCGCCCGAAGCATCGCCCAGACCTTTGGAACCAAGGTGTGGAGACGCCCGTTGACCGAGACCGAAGTCGCCCAGCTGGCCGATTTGTATGACACAGCCCGCGAGTCTGGAGAAGACCCCGACCGCGCCGTCGGCTGGATGGTGCGCAGCTTACTGATGTCCCCCAACTTCCTCTTCCGCGTTGAGTTGGACCCGTCGCCCACAGACACCACACCGCACGCGCTGAACGAGTTCGAGCTGGCAACCCGCCTGTCCTACTTCTTGTGGAGCTCCACCCCCGACGAGCAGCTGCTCTCACGCGCTGCCGAAGGCCGCCTCAGCGACGCCGAAGAACTTGCACAACAAGTAGAGCGTATGTTGGAAGACCCACGCGCTAGCGCCCTTGTAGACGGCCTGGGGGCCCAGTGGTTGAGCATCGCAGCGATTGATGAGTCCGCTCCTGATCCAGATGTCTTTCCAGAATGGACCGAGATTCTTCGCCAGTCTATGGCCGAGGAGATGCGCCGCCACGTTCAGAGCGTTCTCCTAGAGGACCGCTCGATGCGGGAGCTTCTAACCTCGGACACCACCTTCATAGACAGCACCCTGGCCGTTCACTACGGCTTGGCTGAGCCTCTGGCCGAGTGGCAACAAGTAGACCTTTCGGACACAAACCGTGCAGGCCTGCTGACGACGGCTGGCTGGCTGACCTCCACCTCCTACCCCGAACGGACCAGTCCGGTGCGCCGTGGGAAATGGGTACTGGACAACTTGCTGTGCGAGTCTCCAGCGCCGCCACCGCCGGGTGTCGAAGCCCTGGGTACACCCTCAGAGACCGGCCGCCCAAGCACCATCGACCTTGCTGCGCACGCGACCATCCCGCAGCAGCAGCTCGGTCAGCCAGTCCGTGACCGTCTCGAAGAACACCAGACCAACCCGGTCTGCCAGAGCTGTCACCAGTCGATCGACCCCATTGGCTATGCCTTTGAGAACTACGACTCGATTGGCGCTTGGCGAAACACGGACGAGGGTCGTCCAGTAGACGCGAGCGGGCGCCTGCCAGACGGCTTTACCTTTGAGGGCTCCACCGAGCTGGTTGGGCGATTGTCCGAATCGCGCAAGTTCGACCGATGCGTGGTGCAGAAGACCCTCACATGGGCTCTCGGACGCGCACCAGGGGTGCAAGACCTGATCTACCTAGACGCCATCGAGAGCGAGTATGCCGCCAGTGACCGGCGCTTCAAGGCACTCGTCACCGCCATCGTCTTGTCCGACCCCTTCCAACAGCGACGAGGTGTGGACTCCGACGACACCCCGCTTCCCAGCCTAGAGGTGACCGATGAGTAAGGTCAGCCGCAGATGGTTGTTCCGGTCTGCAGGTGCAAGCATTGCCCTGCCATGGCTTGGCTCCATGGTTCCCCGCAGTGCACGAGCGCAAGCGGCGCCCCCCATGCGCTTCATCTCTTGGTTCACCCCGAATGGCTGCGTGATGTCGGACTTCAAGCCGCGGACGGACGGCGCCGACTACGACCTTCCCCCATCGCTTCAGCCCCTTGCCCCCGTTCAGGGCCACGTTTCCGTGCTCTCAGGACTGCGCAACGCCGGCGGAACAGACAACCTACCAGGTGACCACGCCCGAGGAACCGCGTCATTCCTTACTTGTGCACGCCCTGTATACACTGGCGGCGCAGACATCTCAGTGGGTGTGTCGGTCGATCAACGCGTAGCCCAGCACTACGGTTCAGCCACCTCACTCCCGTCACTAGAGCTGGGCCTCGAAGGTGGCTCAAATGGGGGAATCTGCGACTCTGGCTACGCCTGCGCCTATCCACGCAACATCTCCTGGGCAGGCCCCTCGACCCCGCTGCCCAAGATCACGGACCCAAGCCTTGCCTTTGACCGTCTCTTTGGTGGCCAAGATGCGGGAGTCACCGAGATTGAGCGTGCACGACGCCGGGAGCTCCGCAAGAGCGTTCTCGACGAGAGTGTGAGCCAAGCCCAATCCCTCGCCGGTCGCCTGTCCATGCAGGACAACCGCAAGCTGGACGAGTACCTGACCGGCGTTCGCGAGCTGGAGCTCCGGCTCGATACATTCGAGGCGCCAACCTGCGACCCCGGCTTGCGTCCGACCACTCCGCCGGACATCGAAGCGGCTGCCATGGCCATGGCCGACATCATGGTCATCGCCTTGGAGTGCGATGTCACCCGCGTCATTAGCTTCATGTTTGCCAATGGCGGCAGCAACCGAGTTCATGACTTTTTGGGCGTGACCCGAGCCCACCACCAGATGTCGCATCATGGTGGAGACAACAGCAAGCTCACCGATCTCGCAATTATCGACCGTTGGCACGTGGCCCAGTTCGCCCGATTTGTACAGTCCCTGGCCAACACCCCCACGGGTGACGACCGCATGCTCATCGACGACTGCTTGGTCATGATGGGCAGCGAAATTAGTGACGGCGACCGCCACAATCATGACGACATGCCCGTGCTCCTGGCCGGCGGTGGCGTGGGACACCACACCGGTGGCGTGCATCGCCGCTACGACGCGCCAGTCGCCAATTTGTACAGCAGCATCATGATGGCTGCGGGGCTGCCTGAAGAAGCGTTCGGCATTGATGGAACCGGTGCGCTGACGGACTTGAACTCGTGATCGTGCTGCTCTTTCTAGCCGCGTGCGGTCCCGAAGTCAGCTACCGCGACGAGATCTTTCCGCTGCTGCAGGAACACTGCACACGCTGCCATAGCGGCGACGACCCTGACGCTGGCCTCGACGTATACAGCACAGGTCTCGAAGGCCTCATCGACGCCCCTGCCGCCCAGTCTGACCTTCCACTGGTCACGGCATACGACAGTCTCAACAGCTACCTGTTTCACAAAATCAACGGCACACAGTCGCTCGCTGGCGGCTCAGGCACCCAGATGCCAATCGGCCAAGCCATGACAGACGCCGAGATTGAGCTCATTCGTCAGTGGATTGACGACGGCGCCAGCTGGTAGCCAAGCCGCCAACCGGTAGCCACAAGCCGCCAACCGGTAGCCAAGCCGCTTCCTAAACGGACATCCCGCCATCGACCGCAATCACCTGACCGGTGACGTAGGCACTGCCAGGGCTCGCCAAGAACAAGACCAGTGGCGCAATGTCTTCCGGCACCGCCAGGCGTCGCATCGGGATGACTTTCTTGGCCTCGGCAATGACAGTGTCGGACACATCGCTGATCATGTCGGTCTGTACAAACCCAGGAGCCACCGCATTTACGCGGATATTGCGCTTGCCCATCTCCTTCGCAAGGGTGCGCGTCAACCCAATGACTGCTGCCTTCGAGGCGCTGTAATTGGCTTGGCCAGGATTGCCGCGCATACCCGCAACACTGACAATGTTGATGATGCTGCCCTTCCGTTTGCGCATCATCCGGTTCATGGCCCCACGGCACATCCGGAACGTTCCGCCTGCGTTGGTGTCCATGACACGCTGCCACTCGTCGTCGGTCATCCGAACAACCAAGTTGTCCGCCGTAATACCGGCGTTGTTGACCAAGATGTCCAGGCCACCGAGCTCATCTGCTGCGGCCAGCAACGCTTCACAGCCTTCTGCAGAACCAATGTCGGCCCGAACAGCCGTACCCTTGCCACCCAACTCGTCTACGACGGCCTGCGCTGCAGCTTCATTGCGGGCGTAGTTCACGACAACAGTCGCACCTGCGCGCCCGAGTGCCAACGCAATGGCGCGACCGATACCACGGGAGCCACCTGTCACAATCGCAATCTGTCCTTCGAGTTCCACAGCTACTCCAAACGGCTAGGGGCCCAAACCGCTGGCTATCGCAGCGCAGTAGTCTCGGCACTCGGCGGACGACCAGCCCATGCCCAGCTTGCCGTCAAACGACCACCCTGCCATTGCTGGATGAACATCGCTGGCGGGCCACAGCACGTCATCCGGATGCGCGAGCACACCCGTCTACCAGTCTAGCTGACCAGGTAAGTGTCCGGATCTGCCGGACGACCCAGCATGTAGCCCTGCAAGACCTCACAGCCTCGGCCTACCAAGAAGTCGCGCTGTGCTTCGGTCTCAACCCCTTCGCCAACAACGGTCAGTCCGAGGGCCAAACCAAGACTAATGATACCGCCGACAAGGGCGTGGTCTT
>JBLHSN010000331.1:0-6518 GCA_047626195.1 Myxococcota bacterium | reverse complement strand
ATTGCCTTCGAAGACTCCGAGTAGCGCCATCTGGGCGCATTCCTAGCCCCGGCTAGCCGGCGTAGGTACCCAGATCAATCCAAGCGCCATCTGCTTGCACGACGAAGGGCTGGTCTTCAATGGTCAGCTTGCCTTGGCCGTCATGACGGATGACGTGCAGCGTGCCCATGCCAAAGCCCATCGGCCCTTGGCTGTAGTAGTGGGCTTGGATGCGGTACGGACCGTGGGCTTTGCCGTTAATGGCGAAGCACTCCGGGCCAAAGCCAGTGGTGACATCCGCGAACAGGCTTCCGCCTGATCGAAGCACCCTGTCGCCGTAGTAGGCGTGGTTGCCTTGTGGGTCGTATACGTGCAGGTCAACGTCATTCGCGTCGGTCTCCCAGGTAATGACAAAGCGCACCGAGCTGTCGGTTGGCAAGGACGCACCGACCGCTGTGAGCCGGATAGTGACATCGCCTCTGACACTCGGGTCGTCGGCAATCCATGCCGCTGCAACCAAGCCAATATCATCGCGAACGACCAAGTCTACGCCTGCGAATCGCTCCCCTGGGTAGACCCGCTGGATGGCGGCTTCAAGGGTGTCAAAGGCCGCCTCAAACTCCCCGCCACGGACCTGGGCCCACGCGAGCTGGCGATGGCTCGACGGATGGTCAGGCCTCTGTTCGCGGGCCTCTTCGTAGGTGTCTACCGCCAGATCATGGGCCACATCGCCCAGGGCGTCTAGCCGCTCTCCGGCCATCCGACGCATGTCAGCACGGCTCGGGAACAGGTCGATAATAGAGCCATAGACGCGGGCTGCCTTGGCAAGCTCGTCATTCGCTTCCAGTGCTTCGCCCAAAGCCAGCAGGCCCAACACATCGCCGGGGTGCTGTGCGACGAAGACGCGGGACTGTGCCAGGGCACGAGCCAGGTTTCCATCGCTGACGGCGGACTGAACGGCGAGCAGGACACTGCCGCCTGGGCTCGCTCCAACCAAAGGTGTGGCTGTTCGATCAGCCGTTGCAACGATGCTGGGTTGGTCCATGCCGCTGTCATCGAGTGAGTCGCTGTCCATGGCTAGGCTATCGGTCTCTTGCATGGCCATGGGGGATGGACGATGGTTCATCGAGCGTCGCGTTGGCGCCGGGCTTACGGCCATCTGCTCGTTGGCCGATACCTGTTGGCGAAGTCCCGACGGAGCGCCGCGTAAGTCGAGGTCAGAGAGCACTTCGGACGAAGCCGCAACTGCGCTACTGTCCATGCCTCCGCTGACTGCAGACGACGACGCATGTAGAAAGGCCTCCTCGTCTCGCTCCCCAATCGTGAAGTCATCCAGCCGGGGTTGTTGAGTCGGCCGTGCCCACTCTATGATCGGAGCGGTCCGTCCGGCACGGGTCACCGCTGCGATACTGCCGTCCTCAATCACCAAGACGTCGGCCAGGCCATTGCGGTCAATGCCGAACCGGGCGTAGTCGGCCTCAGTCTCCAGCACGAGCAGTGAGGTGCTGTCGGTCAATACGCGATGTTCGACGGACAGCGTCGTGACTTGGTTGCGGTAGGCCTCGGCAATATCGACGTCATCGGTGGCATCTGCCATGTGCAGGAGGCGCTGCATACGGGCCTGCACCCACTCACGCTCCAGCAACGGTCCCTGAACAGCGGCCATTGGAATGGGGCCGACCGAGGATCCGGCCAAGTGAACATCGAGCTGTCCGTCGATCTTAGCAAAGACGGTACGGGCGTCTCCAGGCTGCACGCCTTCGAGGACTTCCGGCCACACCCACTCGGCTCCAGGAACAGAGACTACCAGGTCCACCACATCCAGCTGCAGGCGTCGGGCTACTTCGGATGCACTGGTGTCTGCATCCAGCACAGTACCTGACTGCGGCAGCACCGTGGCGAGGGTGCGCAGGACCTCCGCATCACGAATGCCGCCGACACCCAGAACGTCGAGGCGCCGCACACCGCGGTTGCCGGCATTGCGAACGTCTCTCGAGAGCTCTAGTGTCTCATCATCTCCTGCGGTGACCACGCCATCGGTCACCAACAAGACGCGCTCGTACCCATCAATAGACCCGAGCGCGCCCGCCAAATCCGATGCACCAAAGGCACCGCGGTCGCGAATGGCTTGCGCATGAGTCGCACCAAAGTCACGTGCACGACCGTCGAAGATGACCTCTCGAGTTTGGTCAAAAGCAATGACTCGCAGCGGGAAGTTCGCGGTACGTCCCAGCTCTGCAATCGCAGACTGGACCCCCTCGATATCTCCAGCGAGCCCCAGCGCGCGGCTTGCACTGGTGTCTACCAACACCGTCATGCTGCCAATACTGACCGCCTCAGCCCGCAAGTTCGGCAGCACTCGGGCCATGGCTAAGTCGCCATGCTGAACACCGAGCTGCGCCTGCGGTCCGCCCGTCGCCACGACCACGTCTCCTTCTGGGGCGGTGCGTTCCCGGTGAAACGCAATGGATTCTTTGGCGCGGCCGACCGTCTCAATGGCAACCTCGATGTCAAAGGTATCGAGCATCGGAAGACCGGCGGTGGGCAGGCGATACAGGCCGTCAGCGCTGGTGATTTCCTGGCTGTACGCAATGATTAGTTCTTTGTCGGCACCCGCTGGGATGGGAAAGACACGCGCGCGGAACTGGTTGCCACCGTCCGATTCGAGCAACGCCGGGTCCTGACGGCGATGCAGGAAGTCTTCATACGCACGACGAGCAAGCTGCTGCTCCACCACCTCGCCCTCTTGCCACTGCCCTTCGATGTTCATAGCGAAGCGCGAGATGGCTGCGCCTTCCGGAAGAGTGATTTCAAAGCGCCCTTCACGAGTCCGCTGCTCGGGATTGTTGAAGGTCAGGTGAAGCTCTGTGTAGGCGAGCGGTCCTTGAACAACCGCTTTGGCGCTGATCGAGCGCAGGCGCAGACCGGTTCCGTCCGATGCGGTCAGGGTCATGGCCGGCTCAACCACTTCGGGCGTTTCGAATGCCCACTCACCAAAGTCGACAGCCGCAATGCCATCGTCATTGGGCGAATCGGCCATAGCGGCGGTCGCAGGTATGAGCAGTGCGACGAGGGCAACGAACGAGGTGCGAAACATGAGGGCTCCAGTGCATTTGTCGCACCAACGAGGTGTGCGCCTCCAGCTTACAGCCTCGTGTCATGTTTCTTTTCAAGCAGTTGCTGTCGGGCTCACCTACCCCTCGGCTGTCGCCTGCAGCTCCACCTTGCCAATGCATGCGAGCTTCACCGTGGGGAGCAATTCGCCACTTGACACAACGGCAATCCGTGGAACTACACGTTCCAAGAGTCGACGAAGCGGCCCTCGGGCCAGTGGCGGAGCCAGAAGAATCGGCTGCGGACCCGATGACGTCTTGCTGAGCTCTTCCACGGTCTGGGTGAGAATGCGCAGAACAGCTGGCTGAAGGGCCAGCGTAGGCAGAGACCCTTCGCGACTCTGCAGTCCGCGTAGGATAGCCGACTCGGTGTCTTGGCCAAGGCCAATGAAGTGGAGCACACCGGCGTCATCCGAGAATCGACGAGTGATCTGGCGGGCCAGGCGTTGGCGGACAAACTCGGTGAGAACATCCGCATCGCGTGACTTGGACGCATTGTCGGCCAACGCTTCGAGGACGGTCTGCGCATCGCGCACACTCAAGCCCTCACGGATGAGGTTGCGAAACACCTTGAGCACGGTGTGACGCGGTAGCGGGTCGGGAATGAGCTCGTCGACCAGCTTCTCGTCGACCTCGCGCAGGCGTTCAAGGACATTGTTGAGCTGGTTTCCATCATACAGTTCGTGAGCGTGCGCGTGCATCAGCTCGACAAAGTGAGTGGTGAGCACGGTGGGAACGTCCACGACCGTGTAGCCCTTCGACTGCGCCTTGAGAACTTCGCCGTCTGGAATCCAGTACGCTTTCAGCCCATACACGGGGTCTACCGTCTCAATACCTCGGATGACACCGGTTGCAGTCCCAGGGTCCAAGGCCAAGTGTTTTCGCGCTCGGACTTTGGCTCGCCCGACTTCTTCGCCACGAACACGGACGACGTACTCGCCGCTGTCCAGCGCCAAGTCATCGGTCAAATGAACACTTGGAAGCACGACCCCCAAGTCTTTGGCGAACTGGTTTCGAATCTTTTGGATGCGCTCACCCAAGGCACCCGCCGCACTTTCATCGACCAAGTACAACAGGTCGAGGCCTACTTCGATGGTCAGCGGGTCCACGTTCAGCAGATCAGAGGGTCCGAGTGGCACCTCTTCCGCGTGGACCTCGGCTTGCTGCTCGGCGTCGCGAGCCTCACTGCCCCAGCGCCGGTAGGCCAGGTAGCCGACGATAACCGCAGCGGTCATAAAGGGAATCCGTAAGCCTGGAATAAGCCCAAAGCATCCCAATCCGACCGCGGACATTGCCAAGACCCTCGGCTTCCCAAGCAGCTGTCCGAGAACCTGGTCGTCGAGCGAGCTGTCGTCGCTGTCGGCCACACGGGTGACCAGCACGCCCGCCGCGGTCGAGATGACCAGTGCCGGTACCTGACCAACCAGACCGTCCCCAACGGTGAGGATGGTGTAGACCTTGGCGGCTTCCATCGCCGGCATGCCATTCTGAACGATGCCGATGAACATGCCGCCAAGCACATTGACCACGGTGATGATGATGCCCGCAATCGCGTCACCGCGAATGAACTTACTAGCACCGTCCATGGCGCCGTAGAATTCGGCTTCTTGAGAGACTTCCCGGCGACGTTTCTTGGCATCCGATTCGTTGATGAGGCCCGCGTTGAGCTCAGCATCGATGGCCATCTGCTTTCCAGGCATCGCATCCAAGGTGAATCGTGCAGCAACCTCGGCCACGCGGCCGGACCCCTTGGTGATGACCACAAAGTTGATGACGACGAGAATGCAGAAGACAACCACGCCAACCGCGAAATTTCCGCCCACGACGAACTGACCGAAGGCCTCAATCACGCGTCCTGCTGCGTGACTTCCGCCATGGCCATTGAGCAGAATCAACCGTGTACTCGCCACGTTGAGTGACAGCCGGAAAACAGTAGATGCCAGCAAGAGAGTTGGAAAACTAGTGAACTGTACCGTTTTTTGAACCGTCAACGTGGTCAAGAAAAACATCAGGGACATGCCAACAGACACCACCAGCAGCGCGTCCATGACAGGTGGTGGAAGAGGTGCGAGCAGAATGACCAGAACTGCAAAAACAGCGCCTGCCATTGCTAGCTCGCCATGTCGATCAATCTTGTTCCACCAGGACGCCACGGTCCCTCCAATGGGGCTGACTCGGTCACAGTTCGTGGATCTTGAGGACCAAAGTTTGACGGCCCCAAGGCTCAAGTCCCCCCCTTCGTGGACCGAGTCAGCAAGCAGAGGACATCCATGACCCCTTCCCAAGATAGCGAGCGCAAGCTGTTTGACGTCTCCGAGTCTGGCGGCTCCGACGTACAAAAGCTTGCTGAACAGATGAGCGAGGTGCGTGGTCTGCCGGAGACGGTGCTGCGGTACACCCAGCATTTTTACAAGCGCGTTGGGGAGGGTCTCACCGACCCTACACGGGCTGCCGTTATCCTAGGCCCGCGGGTCGTAGGGCACATTGCCATTCAGCATCGAATGGCGTCTGGCCTCGACAGCGCCCGTTTACCGAACGGCGTCGGGCACCGCCTGTGGTCCGACTGCATTCACCGGGCAATCGCCGCTCGCCTCATGGCAGCACGGACAAAGGCGGCCCATCCAGACCTGGCTTTCACCGCCGGTCTGGCCCTCGAATGGGGGGTGGGCCCGATGCTCATCGAGCATGGCCAACACTTGCGCTGGCTTGCCCAAGTCCGCAACAACGTCGGTGCCGCCAGGCTCGACGCAGAACGCGAGTTCTATGGCGAGACCCACATGCAAGCGTTTGACCGTCAAGCCAATGATTGGGGTCTCCCGCCGTGGCTGATCGCCATTGTTCACCTTCACAAGGAACCCGTGAGCAACAGCACTCCCCTCGAAACAGCGGGACTACAACGCATCTGCAGCTGGGCAGACGACCTTGCCGAAGCGATGAATGCTCCCGCCGCCGGTCCCGAGCTGGAACGGGTGGTCAACGCAGCCGCCAGTCTCGGTGTGCACCCGGACGACGCCTGGCGCATCGTCAAACAGACCCTGTCCGAGACTTCAAAGATTGGGGAGATGTTGGACGTCGACGTCAGCCCTCAACCCACGCTCGATGACCTCAAAGCACGCACCGGCGACTACCGCTCACTACACGGCGGCGAGTGGGCCACTCTCGTCCAAGCGGAAAATACGCGTCTTCGCGCAGAGCTCGACGAAGCCCAAGCAGCACTCTCCCGCGCGGTCCGCGAAGACCCGGTCACACGCTTGCCGACGCACAGGACGTTCCTGGAGCTTGCAGGCACGACCATCAAGCGCACCATGCACCCTAATGCCTTCCATTCGATGGTGGTCGTCGATATCGACAACTTCAACGAGATCAATGAACGCCACGGCTTCAAGATCGGCGACAAGCTCCTGGCGTACGTGGCCACTCGTCTAC
>JBLHSN010000330.1:0-6558 GCA_047626195.1 Myxococcota bacterium | reverse complement strand
GGACGTCGTGGTTGGCAGCAATGCCGAGATCTTGGACAACATATGCATCGGCCACCCAAGCATCCTGCCCGACATCGCCTTCGTCGCCAACGGTACGGTCATCGGCAACCTGGTCACCTTCGCCCCAGGTGTCGTGCAGGTCGGCCTCGCCCTCGGAACGTCCAGCGTGGTGATGGGTCGCGCCAACACCTTCGCCCGCGACACTTCCATTGGCCAAGACGTCGTCATCGGCCCCAACGGTTCCTTCGGAGACCCGTTGGTGACCGGTGACACCGTGCGCATCCGCAAGAATACAGACTTTGGCGCCCAGACCCGCATTGGGTCAGGGGTTCGCATTGGCCGTAACGTTCTACTGGTGCTCAACAACGACGTCCGCAGCGAAAGCGAACTGCAGCCGGGCGTTCAGATACTCGCCAACCAATGCATCCCCGCAGACAGCTACATCGAGCGTGATGTCGTGGTCATCTCCAGCGCTTGCCCCGATGCACCCTCGGTAGAACATCAGGAACGACAGCTCCACGCCTGCCAGCAGTCCGCCGACCGATGGCAGACGGTCACTGCTTGCGCTCACCTCGCGTCGTCCTCTACACAGGGCTGCGGGACATGTTTCAAGCCGGTGGCTTTCAACCTCGCGTAAGCTGCGCTCCCCAGCCCTTGAGGAATTATGCGTCTACCGTCTTCACTGCTCTTGTCCGTTACACTCATCGCCTGCCGAGGCCCAGCCGGAGCCCCGGGCAGTAATGGCGAAGACGGCGCCGAAGGGTCCGCCGGGACCAACGCGCTCATCGAGTTGACCGAAGAGGCACCCGGCGAAAACTGTGCTGATGGCGGCGTTGCGGTGACCTCGGGCACAGACCTGAACAGCGACGGTGTCCTCGACGCCGACGAGATCAGCGACACCTACTACGTGTGTGACGGCCAGGGCTCCGAGCCTCCGCAGACCGTGCGCATCGATGACGAACCCGAAGGCGAAAACTGCTTCAACGGCGGCGTCGCGGTGCATTCGGGCGCCGATATCAACCGCGATGGCTTGCTGTCGGACGACGAGATCGAAGAGACGTCCTACGTCTGCGAACCCGAAGCCCCGGCAGCGGTACTCGTCGATGTTGAGACGGTCACCACCTCCGACGAGTGCCCGGCTGGCGGCATCCTCATCCACGTCGGACCCGACACCAACGCTGATGGCGTTCTGGGGCTGGAGGAACGCGAACGCTCCACTCCGCTGTGTGACGGCAGCGACGGCCTCGATGTGCTGGTGGAGACCTCCGCTGCTCAAGAGTGCCCCGCCGGTGGCATTGTGTTCCGCGCCGGAATCGACACCGACAACAACGGCATCTTGAACGACGACGAAGCGACCGTAGAGTCCACGGTGTGCAACGGCGAAGACGCTGTACAGCCCATTGTAGAGGTGGTGGATGCTGGCGAAGACTGCGACAACGGCGGCACGACCATCCGAACCGGACTCGACGGAGACAACGACGGCAGCCTCTCCGACGACGAAGTCGACAGCACGACCTTCATCTGCGACGCTCCCCCACAGGTCGTTGTGCGCGTGGACGAGCTCGGCGCCGGAGTGGCCTGTCCGGCGGGCGGAACCGCTGTCTCCACCGGCGCTGACACGGACGGCAACGGGATTCTGGACGACGGAGAAGAAACAACTACGCTCAACGTTTGTGCAGGAGAGACCCCGCCCACAAGCCTGGTTGAACAAGACGATGTCGTGGCCGGCTCCGACTGCACCAACGGTGGCATTGTTGTGTACTCGGGCCTCGACCTTGACGACAGCGGCACTCTGGACGATGGCGAGCGCACCGGAACGCGCTTCGTTTGCAACGGCGTGAACGGCCTCGACGGTCAGGAAGGCCAAGACGGCCAAGACGGTCAGGACGGTCAGGACGGTCAGGACGGTCAGGACGGTCAGGACGGTCAGGACGGTCAGGACGGTCAGGACGGTGAGAATGGCAGCACTGCCCTGGTCCGCCTGGACCCAGAAGCACCGGGAGAAAACTGCCTATACGGTGGAACGGCCATTCATTCAGGACTCGACGGCGACAACTCCGGCATGCTCGAGAGCGGCGAAGAGCAGTTCACCGAGTACGTGTGTGAGTCCCTATTCTCGGGTCCAACCCCAAAGACCTTTACTGCGCGCGGGCTCACCAGCATTCAGCACATCGCGGAAGACGGCGAGGACACTCCCTTCACCACCGTCCCAGACATGCGCATCGCGTTCACCCTGGATGACGCCTACGTGGTCATGGTGCAGTGGGACATCAACGTTGTCGCCAACGGTACGAATGCATGGGTCGCAACCCGCATCAACATCGATGGCGAGGCCTTGCCGAACGCTACCCACGTCCAGCCAAGTGCGGTCGGGGAGGATGACCACATGCACGCCTTCCGCCTTGTGGAGCTTGCCGCGGGTGACCATGTCATCGAGGGCGAATGGGGTGCCGGTTTCGGCTCCATGTCCAGTCCCGCCGCAAGCTCGGCGGATGTCTGGGGGCGCCAGCTGTCGGTCCTTGCAGTGCCGGCAAGCTGGGAGCCGACGTGGGGCTTCGCCAGCGGTGAAACGAGCGCCTGTCACAATAGTTCTGGCGCTGTGTGGACCACCATCCCACAGCTCGAGCTCAGCGCATCCTTGGCAGAACCAGCAATCGTATTCAGCCAGATGGACATCAATGTTGTGGGCGGTGCAGACCACTGGGTCTCAACGCGCCTGAACGTCTCCGACGCCCCTGACGCCTCCGGCACCCATGTCCAGCCGAGCACCAGCGGAGAAGACGACCACATGTCGCTGTTCCGCATCGACCGCTTGGACGCCGGAGACCACGCTATCCGCGCCGAGTGGGGCTACGGGGGCGGACAGATGTGCAACCCCATCAACAACAACAATCCAGTATGGACGCGCGCCGTTGGCTACTTGGCCATCCCCGAGTCGACCGGCATTCAGTACGGGTACGCGGCCCCGAGCACCAACGTCAGTCGCTCATCCGCCGCCCGCTGGGACACGATGCCGGACTTGAGCATCGACCTGGAGCTCACCGACGCGCCATGGTTTGCCACCTTCACCACCCTGGCCTTCGACTTCACCGGAGTCAGCGGCGCCTGGGTCGGCGCACGCGTCACGCAGAACGGCTTGCCGAGCATGCAAACCCACGCGCAACCCATCGGAGGTGGCGGAGAGGACGACATTCTGTCGGTGCACACGATGAACTACGTACCGGCTGGGTATACGCCCATTCGCGGCCAGTGGGGACAAGGGGGCGGAACGGTCATTCAGAACGCCGCAGACCCCTACCGCAGCCGCAGGCTCGGCGTGTTGTCACTGCCAGTCGCTCCTCGGTAGTCGCTCCTAAGCAGACCGAACGCGCTCCAGCACGGCATCGACGTACTCGATGTCATGGTACAGGCCAAAGCCAAAGCGCAGTCGGTCTCCGCGAGCGTCTACCACCAGCCCAGCTTCGAGCAGCCGGGCCTTGAGTTGTGTCGCGTCTTCCCGCCGGAAGGTTAGGAAGTTCCCGCGTCGCTGGGCGTCCTGCACAACAAGCTGCTCCGAAATGAGGCCCAGCGGCGCACCCTTCAGACCGTCTAAGAAGTGGGCTTGAAGGTCGAGAGAGCGCTTGTGAAGCGAAGGAACGTCCAGTGACTCGTGTGAGAGCATCTGTTGAACCGCGTTGTAGCGGTAGATGCACGAGGGATCGAAGGTCGCACCCCAGAAGCGATTTCCGTCTTTTGCGTACCCGACTAAACCTGCAGCTTCCGCTTCTAGGTCGTCGAATCCGGCAAACCAGCCGGTATCGACAGGACGCTCGACGAGTCCAGCGGGGGCGTACATAAAGCAGAAGCCCTCCCCGCTCATGGCGTATTTGTAGCCGCCAGACAGGTAAAACACCCGGTCAGCTACAGCCTGCAGGTGCGTTGGGACCGCCATGAAGCCGTGGTACCCGTCGACCGCAACGACCGCTTGCGCAGGAGCGCGGTGTAGAATGCGAAAGACCTCGTCGAACCGATAGCCAGAGTCGAAGAATACATGGCTCGCGTATACGAGGTCGTGGCCACCGCGTTGAACTGCCGTCTCAAACCGGTCATCCAGGGTGGCGAAGGGCTCGGCCGGCACCTGTTCCCATGTGGCGAGTCCAGCCTCCACCCATCGCTGAACTTGACGGGTAAAGCTATGAAACTCGGAACCCGTAGACAAGATGCGAAGAGGTCGAGCCTCAATGCCACTGACCAGCCGCACAAGCAGTTCATGAACATTCGGTGCTAAGCAAAACCCGTCTGCCGGAATGCCACCGAGCAGCGCCCCTAGCGACTCTCGGGCAGCTCCCCACTCACGTCCGAGAACCGAAGACCACTTCGTATCTGCTTGTTCAGCCGCCTCATCCCAGGCACGCAAGTGGGCTGCACGCGTGACGTCAGGCCACAGATGATGGCTGTGTGCCGCTGCGTGAAGCCTGTCACCATGGGCGGTGAGGGAGTGGTCAAACTGATGGCGAAACGAGCGCATACAACCTCCAGGGGTGCCTTCGTATCGCGTCCGGCCGTAAGACCACGTCAGCGAACCCACCCAACGTTCACGAAGTGTCTGTCGCTGACATCGCAGAGGAATCGGACTCGGCATGGCGCTCGACCGCTAATTCTGCAGCGTCAGCCCCAGGTTGTTGTGCCGACCCGCCAACAATGCCCACCGAGTCTGTAGCAGACTCAACCCGATGACGCGCGAACGGCCAAGACTGCCAAAGCATAGTCGCTGCGACATCATGATTGACCTTCCCTCTCGCCCATTTACCTGCTACCCCTCTCATGTCGGCGTCTCCTCTGCCGACATATATCGAGGTGACCATGTCCAAGAAGCGTGCCGCAAAGGCTCCCGGAAAGACCGCCACGGAAGAAGCTGGAGCCGCCCAAGCCGGCCCCGAAGCATCGACCGACAACTCCTTCATGGCCTCGATGCTCGGTGCAAAAGACCAGCAGGAGCTTCAGGATGAGAAAGCTGCCACGACGCTGGCTTACAAGGTGGTCCGCCAGATGCAAGCGGACGGTGGCAGCCTACGACAAGCCGACCCGCGCTCTGGCTACATTCCGCCTGCCCTCGCAGCGGCGTTCAACGCGGTCACCGGCCAAGACCTCACCGACGTGCCCATGTGGACGGCTGGAGTCGGTCAAGAAGCCGAAGAACTGGGCGCCGTAGCCTTCGCCCGAGACGAAGAAGTGCACATGCCAACCGAGTCGTGGAAGCCCACGGACACAACCTTCGAGTTGACCCTCGCCGAAGAGTTCGCTCACGTATTGCTTAATCATGTGCCTGTCGGCGGTCCGGCTCGTCAGAACCATGCGCGCGTCTCTGAGATCGGTTTCATGAAGCGGGGCTCGTCCGGCGCAGGCGTTCGCGAACTCCAGAATGCTCTTGTCAACGCTGGCTTTATGTCGTCCAGTGACATGGCAACGGGTCCTGGCATCTTCGGCCGTCGCACCCACTCGGCGGTCGTCGCCTTTCAAGCGGCCAATGGGCTTGGAGTCGACGGCATCGTCGGCCCAGCCACGCGGGGCAAGCTGTTGTCCGTGCTCCTGGGAATGCACGACACCGGTGAAGTCCGCACCGAGAGCGCTCACGGTAACTCCAGCTTCACCTTCTCAGGCCGCCCCGCTGTTCGCCAAGGAGATGAAGGCGTCGTCGTGAAGTCGCTTCAACGGTTGCTCGTCTCCAAGGGTGCACGCCTGACCATTGACGGCGACTTCGGACGCAAGACAGACAATGCCCTACGCTCATTCCAAGCCGCCAACAACCTCAAGGTCGACGGCATCGCTGGTCCCGTTACCGCGGCATCGCTGGCCAACGCATCTTCCAAGAACATTCCTGCGATAGCAGCCGGTCAGGGGGTTGCAGACCCCACTGCCGGCGTCGACGTTGACGTGGATGATGGTGACCCGCGGCGTATCCTAAGCGACAGCCGCATCAGCCCGAAGATGCGTACCGTTGCGATTGCAACCCTCAAGGACCTGCAGTCCCAGGGACTACGCCCTTACGTCATTAGTGGATACCGAAGCTTCGAACTACAAGATGAGATCTATAAACAAGGTCGTACCAAGCCTGGCAACAAGGTCACTTGGGTCAAGGGAGGCGGCTCTTGGCACAACTACGGTCTGGCTGTTGACATCGCCTTTTGGGACCGCTCCCACCGCACCGTCACGTGGGATGCCCCCAATGAAGACTGGACGGCAATCGGCGAAGCAGGCTTACGCAACGGCTTCACCCGATGGCTCGGCCCACAAGGCGACCGCCCCCATCTCGAGTACCACCCCAAGGCTGGCAACAGCGCAAGCCGCATGCGCAACATCCACTCCCAAAGCGGACTACAGGGTGTGTGGAACACCGCGACTTAGGGCGCACCAGCATGCCGGTTAGCCCCTCCCCACTGGCGAGCTAAATCCGCAGCCCTCATGCGCTACGCATCCCTGTTTATCAGCCTCGGCGCTTGTGGATTTAATGCCCCGCCGGCAGCCGAAGCTGAAGTTGAACCCGCAGCGGTCAACACCCCGGTGATTCCGCAGGCAGAT
>JBLHSN010000329.1:0-6589 GCA_047626195.1 Myxococcota bacterium | reverse complement strand
GGGCGCTTATGACTTCGCCTTCGGTGGAGTGGCCTATCCTGCTGTGTGAACCCACTGTAGTCCTGTATCGACTTCGCTTTTTACACACCACTCTCCCTCAAGGAGTAGATTGCCGGCCACGGAGGCCCAATGCTCGTCTTGCTAGCAGCGCTCGCACTCGCCCAAGAAGCACAACCCCTCGCTGCCTACGGCATCACGGTGTCCGGCGGGGTCACACTTGGCAATCATGAGGCGGGCTACGTCTACACGTTGGTCGAGGGTCTCAAGCGGTCCGAGTCAGCTGTGGTGCCCATCACTACCGGGGCATCGGCGGGGAGCGTCAATGGCTTCCTGGCTGCGGTTCAGGGATGCCGAGCGCCGCAGGACGACCCGACCGAGACGTTGTTCTGGAAGAGCTGGGTACCTCTGGGTATCGAGGATGGCATTGATGAAGACGCGGCCACGCGGGTCAGTCTGTTCACCAAGGACAGCTTGCTGACCGAGCTCGAGGCCCTCGATGGCATCTGGGCCGAAGGGTTGGATGCGTCGTGTGATGTGGCGGTCGTCATCCCGGTTACGCGCCTTGAGCCGGTGCCGGTGCGCCTGAATCAAGACTTGGCCCTGCCGCGGCAGACGTTTCGGTTTGTGCTCCGGGTCAAAGGCAATGGGCTGGGCGTGGCGCCTACGCTTTCCAACCTCGTCGATACCCGCGCAGCCGTACCTCAACTCCTGCTACCGCTAGACGGACAGGGCGAACACGACCTAGACTTGGCGCGCGACGTGATGTCTGCGTCGGCCGCCTTCCCGGTGGCCTTTGCGCCGATTAATCTGTCGTACTGTGTTGCCGATATGGACGGCGAAAATCCGGCCCAGTGTGACACACCTACGCACACCGCCCGATTCGTGGACGGAGGGATGTTCGACAACATCCCTCTGCGCGCGGCGCACCGCATGACCAACTCCGGGTTGTTCCGGTCGGAGGACGCGCCGACTTGGGACACCGGGGTCAAGCGCTGGGGCAGCGTTCAGCACATCTACATCGACCCTGTGATTCGCGGCTACACCGAGCGCATCGACAGTCTCGAAGGAGACGACACGCTGTACTTGCTCGACTTCATGGGACTGTTGTCCGGTGGGTTTATCGCCCAAGCGCGCTCGGCCGAGCTGTACGCGCTGGCCGAAGAGCGCCCGGACGTCATGGAGAACACCTTCGTCGCCTACAACCGCTACCCGCAGGCCAGCGGCTTTGTGGCCAACTTTGTCGGGGCGTTCGAGCAGGACTTCCGCGCCTTCGACTTCTACGTGGGCATGTACGACGCGCTGCGCGACCTTGACCGACTTGGAACCCCAGAGGCCATAGAGGGACTTGCCGCGCTTGAGCCGCTGCTCGAGACCGATGCCTGGGCGCCGACCGCCTGTCTGTTGTCCTGGTACGAGACCGGCCACGAAGACTTGCGTGCCGCCTGCGATGGCGAGGATCTGTTGGGCTTTCGTATCTTGACCCAGATCTCCCTGGACCGGGTGTACGGCGAGTGTCGGGACCAAGACCTGACCGAGGTCGACCGATACGGCCATCACCACTGCTCTCTCGCCGCTCGCGGACAGCTACCGCCACGCCTCTTTGACAGCCCCTACATCGACCCGGCCGGCGCGCTTCGCGGCCTGGATGAAGACCCTTTCCCGCACTTCCTCCGTCTGTTAGGCGCGTACGGGTTTCCACTGACGGACCTTGGACTGCCGGCCAATCGCTCCAATCGGGCGCCCACGGCTATGGCGGATGCTCTGATGCCAGCGGTTAAAGCCATGTCCAAGCGCCAGAGCGACCTGGCCTCCAAGCGCCTGCTGCTCACGGTCGCGCGACAGGGCTTGGCCTATACCTTCGCACCACCAAGCGACCCCGCCTTCGGCTACGCCACAACTGGAACGCTGCTCGAGGTGGGTGCCTCGGTGCGGCCGTCGCGGCGGGTGCCGTGGTTGCGGATAAACACGGCTATTCAGGCAGACGGCCTGCTGTCGCTGTTCATCGAAGACCGCGAGTCGTTCAACCTCGGCGCTGCCATAGGACCGGAGATTGACTTCCTCGCCAGCCGTCCGGCACCCGCTCGACCCACCCTGGCTCTGCGTCTAGGCGCACAGGGCAGCGTGGCCGATAACTTCGGTATGAGCGGCTGCCCGGTAGACGACGCCGGTGCACGCGACTGTACACATGTGGAAGTGCAGCTGGTTGGCGCCATCTCACTCATCGAGCTGCTGCGGCTTCAGGCAGAGGTCGACTGGATACCCGGACTGCCGAGTGACGTGCTCCCGGTAGACGTACACTTGGGTGCGGGATTCCGCTTCTAGAGCCGCCGTTTAGGACGAGGCCCTCCACTGCGAACAAGACATCGTCGGAAGGCTGGCATGAAAGTCGCGTACACGTAGGCACTCACCCCTGAATCCGCGGGAAGCCCTCCTTTGTACGCTCTTCTTCTCCTCGTCAGTCTCTCGGCAAATGCCCAGACTCTATCCACTGGACAGTCGTGCTCAGAATCCGAGCAAGCCGCCTTCTTGACCGAGGTCCAAGTCTAGCTTCGGGCCGGTCCCTCCGCTGACGCCGACATCGTCGCGGCAATCCCCTGGGGCACCTATATGGTCCGGCACAGCGAGGCCGCGAAACGCCCGCCTGTCGCCGGGCTCACCGGGTTCGTCGCCGAGCGCTTCCTGAGCCCAACAGCCCCTGCTCGGACCGCGCTTTCACAACGGGTGTGGGTGGACCGCTTCTGCCGTGGCGAAGGAACAAACGTCATGGAAACCACCTGCCCCGACGTCGCACAGACCCTTGCCCGGAACAACGAGGCCGACCTGCCCGGCTACTACGTGCGAGGCTTCTACGACTACTGTCACCATGCCCGATCTGGGCCCGCGACCCTCTCCAGCACATTGGAACGAAGCACGGCCCCAAGCCTCAACCTGCGCTTAGCAACCTAGACGCTGGCGTTCGCCCCCGAGCGTACCTACCGCCAACACCCGTCCGTACCGTTGCTCCAAGACAGCCCGCTGTTTCGGCCATTCCCCGGACATCGCAATCCTGAAGAGCTCAGCGACATGTTGCGCAACGACGACATATCGACGTTTGACGTCGTGTTCGGCGCACCCGATCTCTCCAAGTCCTCTCCGCAACCACAAAACATGCACCTTCTACATGTCGTACCGGAGTGTGGACGCATTCGGTTTTTGGCCAACGACGTAGACAACATTGGTGTCACGCGTGGCGAGTTCCCAGCTGGCACCTTTCGCTTGGCTGCTGACCTGACCGTCGTTCGCTTCGAACGTGAATTACCCGCGGCCCTCCTAGACCCGTGTACCGGCGATTTCCTCCCCGCCACCCTATCGGGCATTCACTACGAGTTGAGCACTGACGAGCTCTCTGACAGAATCCCAGATGATCTGCTAGTGCGCCTTGAACCGTGCCAATTGAGCCTATCCCCCCGTGTATTCCAGGTTTCTCGTGTTGATCGATGAATCGCCAGACCACACCGCAGTGGCGTCCGTCACTTCAACACCCACATCTCGGGTAATAGCGCAGGCAGAAAACACGTTCTTCGCAATGGACCACCGCTGATCCGTGAACGGTGAGGACCATGCCTTTTTGCGCGCCGTCACATCTGGAGGGTGTGACCCCACGCACGCGGCAGTACTCCAGTTCCGCAGCCAGACCTGGCAAGTGGTTGTTGCGCCGTATGTATGGGACAGCTCGACCTGCAGCGGCTGACATACGGCAAGAGACAGATCGCCAGGGTACCTTGGGACCCCACCTCGTCTGCAAACGTCAACGCTGTGGCCTACCGTTCGCCATCCGATACGGCGTCACGTTGATGTGGAGGTTCCGTGCGTTGGTTACCCTTGACTGCTCTCACTCTGGCGCTGGCCTGTTCGCCTGCGGACGACCCCGCTACGGGCCTGGACACGGCAACGCCAGGCGACGATACCGATACCTCACAGACCGACGGCCTCGCAGAACGCGTCGTCATCTACCAGCTGGTGGTTCGGCTGTTCGGCAACACCACAGAGACTCGCCGGGTGGACGGCACGCTGGAGCAGAACGGCGTGGGCCGCTTCAACGACGTCAACCAAGCGGCCATTGAGGGGCTCGGTGAGCTTGGAGTGACCCACGTGTGGCTGACCGGAATCCCACGGCAAGCCACGCTGACCGACTGGTCATCCCTGGGACTGCCACCGGACGACCCAGACGTGGTGAAGGGCCGGGCAGGCTCGTTCTACGCGGTTCGAGACTACTACGACACCAGCCCCGACTACGCCGAGAACCCGGAACAACGGCTAGATGAATTGCGGGCGTTGGTCGAGCGTCTTCACGCGAACGACATGCAGGTGCTCATTGACCTGGTTCCAAACCATGTGGCCCGCGGTTACGGCTCGGTACGGTTTCCCGAGCGGGACTTCGGCGTGGATGACGACCAAACCGTCTTCTTTGAGCCCAACAACGACTTCTTCTACGTGGGCAACGGCGGCGACTCCGCACTGCGCTTGTCGCGTCCAGACGCCTGGAATCCATCTGGCGTGACCTTCGACGGCCTGTACCCACGAGAAGACGGCTCCACGCTTGAGCGCACGCCCAAAGCGACTGGAAACCGGGTAACGAGCACGACACCGTCGGCTAGTGACTGGTACGAGACGATTAAGCTCAACTATGGCTTCGATTTCACCACCGGTGAAGGCCGCTACGAGCCGCGTCCCGCGACCTGGGACAAAGTCGACGACGTCATTGCGTTCTGGCAGGAAGACATCGGCGTAGACGGCTTCCGCGTAGACTTCGCCCACTTCGTACCCAATCCGGCGTGGGTATGGCTGACCGACCAAGCCCGCCTCCGCGACTCTGACGTGTACTTCGTCGCCGAGGCCTATGAGGACCTAGATGGGCTGCTGGCGAGCGGGTTTGACGTTGTCTACCACGATGAAGCGTATGACACGCTCAAGGCGATGTACCTGGGTCAGGCAGACCAAACAAACCTTGATGAACGTTACTTATCACTCGGTGACGAGGACCGTCATCGCTGGCTGCACTACCTAGAAAACCACGATGAGCGACGCATCGCGAGCCCTTTGGTCGAGTCGGCCAACCCGGACAATTCAGGGTTCGGCTCAAGCCGAGCCGCACGACAGCTGGCCCCTATCCAGTACCTAGTGAGCTCCGGTCCCGTGTTGTTCTACAACGGACAAGAGGTCGGAGAAGAGGGCAGTGGCCGCGAGGGTTTCGGTGGTGATGATGGGCGAACCTCAATCTTTGACTACTGGAGCCTGCCCAAACTCCAAGGCTGGGTCAATGACCACGCCTACGATGGCGGCGGTCTGACAGCGGAAGAGGCGGAACTGCGCCAGTGGTATGCACAGCTGCTGTCCGGTCCCGTGCATGACCCCGCTGTAGAGGGCTCTGGCTTCTGGGGCTTGGAGTACATCAATAACAGCTCCGCGAACCCGGGCTTTCCAGATGACCTGTACACCTTCGCGCGCTTCGAGCCCGATGCTGGGCGCATCGTAGTGGTGGTCGGCAACTTCCGCCCCGGAGAAGCGGTGACCGGTTTGGTGCGCTTGCCGCTGGAGCTGATGGATGCAGCGGGCCTCGAAAGCGAGTCGCTCACCGTACGCCGGGTATTCGACGAGCGCGGCACGGTGGATGAGGTGACGGGCGAGGTCGCGCGACAGACGCTCGCCGAGGCTGGATTCTCCGCGGTCATCGAGGACCAGGCGAGTGCGGTATTTGTGATTGAATAGCGCAGTCGCGAAAGCCGCCATCCGGTATCTACAGGGGTGGCCGATGTCGTGGATAGAAGAAACCGAGCGCTAGGGTACGTTCAGGGGCGTCGCCAACTGATGACGTTGTAACTTGTTACTACTAGGAAGTTGGCGGCGAAACCGGGCGTGCCAAGCCGTCGGGTTCGACATCAACGTGGAGGTCCACCCCTGTAGACTCCCCCAAAGGGCAGCTCGCGACAGGGTGCGCACCCATTGCGCCGGCTACCGACGGCGTCGAAGACCCAACACCAGGAACATCATCGGCAACACTGCCCAGCCAGTGCGTTGGCTAGAGGCGCTGCAGCCGCAGTCCCGCTGTACAAGGTCGAGCTCACCTGTGTCTAGGGCCGCATCGGAGTCCGCATCGGTGTCGGCCTCGGTGTCCAGCTCAACCTCGTCGTCCAGCCGGTCGTTCGGGTTGGTGCCGTCGTTGAGCTCGTCAGCGTCGTCTACCCCGCCACCATCGGAGTCTTTGCTCGTCGGGTCGGTGCCGTACTCAAACACCTCTTCCACATCTGTCAGGCCGTCATCATCGGTGTCGTCGCAGGCGCTCCACACCGCGCCGTCAGCGTCGACAGAGGTGTCAACGGCACCGTCGCAGTCCCCGTCTACGCCGTCGCATTCCTCCTGCTCCGGAGCGCCCGCAGTCCCCTCACACTCGGAGCCTTGGCCATCTTCCGTGCAGACAATGAACCCCGAGGTCTCGCACGCTCCGACGCCGACGAGACACAAGGCGCCAACGCCAAAGCCCTCATCTGCATCCCCGTCGCCGTTGTTGTCGACGCCATCGCATTCTTCTACATCTACGCAATCTAGAACC
>JBLHSN010000328.1:0-6617 GCA_047626195.1 Myxococcota bacterium | reverse complement strand
AAGCCTGTAAGGCTGCCGGTATTCGTGCCATCATTGGTGCCGAACTCGACGTTCAGCCAGAAGGCACGGACCACATTGACGGCGACCGGGCCGAGGGTGGCTACAAGGTCGTCGTTCTGGTGGAAAACCAGGTCGGCTACCAGAATATCTGCGCGTTGGTGACCAAGGCGATTTTCGATGGCAATGCCTACAAGCCCCGCGTTGACCTCGCCGGCCTTGCGGCGCATCGCGAAGGACTGCTCGTGCTCACCGGGGGCCGCCGTGGACCGATTGGACGTGAACTCCCACGGCATGGTCTCGCCGAGGCCACCGAGACGGTCGCGGCGCTGTCTGCCGCGGTAGGGCCCAATCGGTTGTTTCTGGAGTTGGTCGACCGCGGGCTCGATGGGGAAGATGCCGCAAACCAGGCAGCTCGGGCCATTGCTGCAGAGCTTGGACTGGCCACTGTCGTCACCAACGGTACCCACTACCTCAACGCTGAAGATGCCCCGGTTCACGAGGTTCTCAACGCCATTAGCACCGGCCAGTCTGTGGACGACGTCTCGCGGGTGATGTCACTGACCGACCAAGCGTACGTCAAGACCGAAGAAGAGATGCGCGCGCTCTTCCCAGATGACGGCGAGGCCATTGACCGGACCGTTGAGCTTGCCGAGCGCTGTGACTTTCACTTCGACTTCGGCACGTACCATCTGCCAGCTGCAACTCCGCCTGACTACGTCCCTCCGGTCGACGGAAAGGCACAGCCACAGCCGGATACAGATGCCAACTGGGCCTATTTCTACCGCGCGTACCCACCGCCCATTGACTACGGTCTGCCGGCACCCGAAGAGGCCGTTCCAGACCGACCCGAAGGTGCTGGCAATCTAGACGGATACTTCGACTGGTACTCGGGCAAGGGGCTCACGCTGCGCCTGGAGCGCATCGACCCCGAGCTCCACGCGACCTATTGGGACCGCTTGACTATTGAGCTGGGAATCATCAAGGGCATGGGATTCCCAGCCTATTTGCTGATTGTGGCCGAGTTCATCAACTGGTCCAAGGACAACGCCATTCCGGTTGGACCGGGTCGCGGGTCTGCTGCCGGGTCGCTTGTGTGTTGGGCCCAGCGCATCACCGACATCGACCCCATCAAGTTCACCCTACTGTTCGAGCGGTTCTTGAACCCAGAGCGGGTGTCGATGCCGGACATCGACGTCGACTTTTGCCAAGACCGTCGCGAAGAGGTGATTGAGCACGTTCGCCAGAAGTATGGCTCTCCGCTGGTGAGTCAGATCATCACGTATGGAAGACTGAAGGCCAAGGCAGCTATCCGCGACATCGCCAGGTCGATGGCCTTGTTCTACGGAGATGCTGACCGCATAAGTAAGCTGATTCCTGACACCTTAGGAATCACCCTGCAAGAAGCGCTGGACGAGGTTGAGCAGCTGCGGACCATGCGCGAGATGGACCCCAAGGTCAGGCGGGTCATCGACACGGCGCTCGCGGTTGAAGGGGCCGTTCGTCAGACCGGTGTTCACGCTGCTGGCGTTGTCATCGGTGACCGCCCGCTCGTCGAATACGCACCGTTGTACCGTGATGAACCGGGTGGTGGGCCCGTCGTCCAATACGACATGAAGTCAGCCGAGAGCATTGGCCTGATTAAGTTCGACTTCTTGGGATTGAAGACCCTCGACCAGATTCGCGACGCCGTCGTCAACGTCAAGCGCAACTACGGCATCGATATCGACATGTCTGCGATTCCAGTAGACGACGAGACCACGTACAAGCTGCTCGAAGTCGGAGATGCGCTCGGTATCTTTCAGCTTGAGTCCAGCGGCATGCGTGAGCTACTCGCGCGGTTGCGGCCGTCCAATATCGACGACATGGTCGCGTTGGTGGCGCTGTACCGTCCAGGTCCGCTCAAGAGCGGAATGACCGACGACTTCGTGCTTCGAAAGCACGATGCGGACAAGATTGAGTACCCGCTAGACATTCTCATTCCCATTCTAAAGCCGACCTACGGCACGATTGTCTACCAAGAGCAGGTCATGCAGGTGGCCCAGGTCATGGCTGGGTATTCGTTGGGTGAAGCTGATTTATTGCGTCGGGCAATGGGTAAGAAGAAAGCTTCCGAGATGGAGAAGCAACGGGTCCGCTTCCTCGAAGGGTCCATCGCCAACAACATTGATGCTGAGCGTGCGGGCGAGATTTTCGATCTGCTGGCTCAGTTCGCAGCCTACGGCTTCAACAAGTCGCACTCGGCTGCGTACGGCTACATTAGCTACCAGACCGCGTGGCTGAAAGCGCACTATCGGCCCGAGTATATGGCCGCACTGATGACGATTGAGGCAGGCAATACCGAAAAAGTGTTGATGTACATCGACGACTGCAAGGCGGCAGGCATCCGCATTGACCCGGTGTGCGTCAACAACAGCGAGAAGCGATTTGATGTCCCTGCACCCGCCGACCGTGTCGCCGGAGAGGACTCGATTCGTTTCGGCCTAGCGGCGGTCAAGAACGTGGGCTCGGGAGCCGTGGACAACCTGCTAGAGACGCGTGCTGCAGAGGGGGGTGCCTGGGACGACGCCTTCCACTTCTTCCGTACTCTGGACTACAAGCGAGTGAACAAACGCGTTGTAGAGCACCTGGTCAAGGCCGGAGCGCTGGACTGGACTGGGCTGACACGCCGAACCTTGTTTGAGGGGTTGCCTGACGCCATTTCTGCTGGCCAACGCATTCAGGCCGACGCTGAAGCGGGTCAGGCGTCCCTGTTTTCGATGATGCCAACTGCAAAAGCGACCCCTCAGCACCACTTCCACGAGCATCCGGAGTGGCCTCTTTCGAAGCGCCTTGGATTCGAGCGCGACGTCTTGGGCATGTACCAGAGCGGTCACCCTATGGAGTCGTACCGGACGGACGTTGAGCGATACGGTACCCATCCCATCGCGCGGCTGGGAGATCTGGAGGACCGTGCGGAACTTCGCGTTGTAGGCCTGCCGGGTGACACTCGCGTGGTGCGAACGCGCCGTGGTGATAAGATGGCATTCGTCCAACTTACAGACGTAGATGGCGCCGTCGAAGCCGTATTCTTTGCAGATGCGTGGACCAGCTCCCAGAAGGCGATTCAGAGCGGCGAAGCGGTGGTGGTCACCGGCCGTGCCCAGTGGCGGGATGGCGAGGTCAAGGTTCGCGCAGAGTCAGCCCAGCGCCTGGTGGATGTTCGGTCCCGTGCCACCAAACGGGTGATCATTGAGCTTGGACTCGAAGAGCTGACCAAGCGCGGTGCCCTGGACGCTTTGGTTACGCTGCTCGGTGAGCAATCGGGTGAATGTGAGACCCGCCTGTGCATCACCGGACCGGATTGGGTGGCAGAGCTGGAGCTACCCAACCACCGCGTGGAGCCTGGACTCGGGCTAGAAGAGGGCGCAGAGGGCCTGTATGGGCGACGTGTGGTGACGCTGACATGATGATGATTTGGCTCGCATTGGCTTTGGCTCAAGATCCACTGGATGTCCGCGAAGACATTGGCGGTGGCGCAGTTGTGAACTGGACCACCCTGACCCTGGAGGTGTTGAATTCGGCGCAGGGACGGGGAGTAGGTGCGACGCGTAAGGTTGTTGAAGCGTCTGCCCGAACCGGTCTTGGAGCCCAGGTACACAGTGCCGTCGGCGGTGTGCATGTGGCCCGAGATGTCGACGTCAACCATCTGCTGCGTGATCCAGAACTGGCAGATGCTGTGGAGGCTCGCGCGGGTCGCTGGGCGGTTGGAGAGACTCGCTACTACGCGTCCGGTCGGATTGAAGTCATTGCCGAGCTCGATCTTCTCGACCTGCTCAAGCCGTACAACGTGCATAGGGCTCATCCACGTCCACAACAGGTGCGCGAGCCGGCGGTCACGGGTGTGGTGATCGATGCCCGGGGCACCGGTGCTATCCCTACATGGGCTCCAATCATTGTGTCGCCGGGTGAGCGTGTTCTGTGGGACGGCGCGCTGTGGGCCGACATCGCTGTGAGTGCCACGCCGGTGGTTTGGTTGTCAGACCCAGCTCATCCAGCCATTATCGGTGTAGGTCAGAACCCGATGATTGTTCGCGCCGAATCCAGCGCAGAGGGCACCATCGTGCTGGAAGCGCTCGAAGCGGTGCGGTTTCGCACTGCCCTTGAGGGGTCTGGTGTGTTGCGAAGCGGGGCAGTGGCCATCATTGTGGGGCCATGAACCCACTGCCAACGCCTGCATGGCGAGGATGTGTAGACTACAGGCGGGGGCTGCACGAGCAACGTGTACGTCGCGCCTACATCTTGGCGGGTGGTGCCGAGGCGTTTTGGCTGCTGACTCACCCTGAGGTCGTGACTTTAGGACGTCGGTCTGTTTCACAGGTGCCGAGTGCGGAGTGGCTTCGCGGACGGGGAGCAGACTTGGTCGTCACCGAGAGAGGCGGCCTCGCGACATGGCATGGGCCCGGACAGCTCGTCGGGTACACGCTATTGGACATAGGGCGTCGCGGTATTGGAACACGTCTCTTCGTTTGTGCGGTGGAGCAGGGACTGATCGACTGGCTGTCTACCCAGGGGCTTGTCGCGTCGCGGCGAGAGGGACTTCACGGTGTGTGGGTCGCTGACCGTAAGATTGGTGCCATTGGCCTTCATGTGAGCCGTGGGGTGACCATGCACGGCTTCGCCTTGAACCTACATCCGGACCTGACTGCGTTCGATGGTTTTGTACCGTGCGGAATATCTGGCGTTCGAACAACTTCCGTACTTCAAGAAACAGGACGTTCAACCGCTGTGTCACGCGTTGCCTCTGACGTAGGCCAGCACGTTCTTTCGGCGATTCGAGCAGCGAGCATTGACAGTGACAGGGACCATGCTAGAAGGGCGGGCGTTGCGACGATGTCGCACGAAGGAGTGTAGCTCAGTGGGAGAGCATCGCCCTGACACGGCGAGGGTCCGCGGTTCAAATCCGCGCATTCCTACCATCTTGAAGGCGGGTAAGTTTAATAGCTTGCCCGCCTTCTTTCTTTTCGGGTTGCTTGGCTAGCCCAAGTGCGAGCGCCTCGTTATGGCCGCCCGGCTTCGAGCCCTTTGCAGGGTCCGACCCCTATTTGGAGACCAAGATGCCCAAGATGAAGTCACACCGTGGCGCAGCCAAGCGCTTCAGCTTTACCGGAACCGGTAAGGTCAAGTTCAAGCACGCCTTCCTGCGTCACTGTCTGGAACACCAGAAGAAGACGACCAAGAAGAAGCTCATGAAGACCGGCATGATGAAAGAATGCGACGCGAAGCACGTTCGCAAGCTTCTTCCGTACGGCTAGATCTATTTTCCGACGCTTCGGCGTCACCACTCCACCGCTACCACCTGAAGAGGTTGGGAACCGGTATCCTTTAAGGAGATTCCCATGGCACGTGTGAAACGCGCACAGATTCGTAAGACTGGTAAGAAGAAGCTCTTCCGCCGGGCAAAAGGCTTCTTCCTCGGACGAAGCAATCACCGGCAGGCCATTGAGCATGTCATGCGCGCAATGCGCAACCAGTACATCGGCCGTAAGCTGCGGAAGCGCGACTTTCGTCGTCTGTGGAACCAGCGCATCAATGCTGCCGCTCGCCTCAATGGCATGAAGTACAGCACCTTCATTCATGGCCTCAAGCTGGCCAACATCGAACTGAATCGCAAGATGCTCGCTGACCTTGCGGTCCGTGATGCAGCAACCTTCGCTACGCTCGTTGAGCAGGCCAAGGCGGCGCGTCAGTCGTGATTCGAATCGTCGTCCCGCTGTTGTCTCTTGGCATATTTGATTGCGCCACGGTCGGAGTGGACTTGGTCCGCTTCAACAGTGAGGATGACGAGATTCGGGTCGAGGTCACCGCATCTTTGGATGTTGGTGACGCCGTCACCGGCGACCTCCTGAGCACCACTGGTGCTGTGGTGGTTGGCGAAGTGACCGTGGAACCTGGTTCTGGCCCTGTCGGCACCCTCCACGTCGTCACCATTGATATTGATGACGAGTACGAAGATATTGTCGTCCGCACTTCGCTATCTATTGATGCTGGCGTGCGCGGACTTGACGACTTCGACCTCACCCGGGACTCCGCAGACAGTGGCCTGTGGCGGCTGGAGTTGGAGAGTTCCGGTGTTGACGATGAGACACGCACGGACGTGTTCACCGTCGAGTTGTTTGAAGTCGACGACGGCATCATTGTGGACTCCGACACCGATAGCTGAGTCGTCCATGTGCGACAGTACCCCCGTCCGCTCAGCGAAACGTAGCAGGGCCGAACGCGGTATGGTCGGCACATGGAGTTCACCGCATGAGTAGTGACGACGACCTCGGCATTGAGATTCCGCGCAAGCTGTTCTTTCGCATTGGCGAAGTGGGCGAGCTTGTAGGCGTAGAGTCTCACGTCTTACGCTACTGGGAGGCCGAGTTCCGCATGCGTCCCCGCCGGTCGCAGTCGGGCCAGCGGATGTACCAACGCAAGGATATTGCGCGCTTCCTCAAGATTCGTCGACTTCTGCACGAAGAAGGCTTCACCATTGCTGGAGCTCGCAAGGCGTTGGCCGGCGGTGGGACTGTCTCTGAAGGTGATACCAACCAGATCCGGGCAGCGACTCACCGAGTAGAGGCGTTGGCCCATCGGAT
>JBLHSN010000327.1:0-6617 GCA_047626195.1 Myxococcota bacterium | reverse complement strand
ATAGTGGTCGCCGCGTGATTATCGCTGGCTTAGACCTCGACTATAAGGGCATCCCCTTTGAGCCCATGCCTCACTTGATGGCGGTGGCCGAGTACGTCGAAAAGATACTTGCTATCTGTGTTATCTGTGGGAATCCAGCAGACCGTTCACAGCGGATTGTGGAAAGCTCCAGCCGTGTCTTGGTCGGTGAGACAGATGCCTACGAGCCACGTTGCCGTGGCTGTTGGGACCCGAATGACCCGTCGCCTCGTCAAGAGCGTCTGCCCTTCGGAAAGAACCTGGCTGAGCAGCGCCGCGGCTAGACGGTCCACTCACCCACGAAGTGGACTTCACGCTGCATACGCACACCATGTTGGCGTTCGACTTCGTCTTCCACATGTTCGATGACCGCACGGATGTCGTTCGCAGTGCATGGTGCGTCGTTCACCACGAAGTTCGCGTGCTTCTCCGAAACACAGGCGCCGCCGACTCGGTAGCCCTTTAGTCCGCTGATCTCAATCAAGCGCCCAGAGTGGTCACCTGGTGGATTGCGGAAGGTCGAGCCACAGCTCGGCAGATGAAGAGGTTGCGTCGCCTTTCGCCGTTCTAGGAAGGTCTTGAGTACCGCCTGCTCTGTCTCTGTGTCTGCGCCAGTCGTCTGAAACGTGGCGGTTGCGATGATTGCGCCGTCCGGCAGGTGGCTGGTTCGGTAGCTCATCTGAAGGTCGCTGGTAGTCAGCCGCTGGGGTGTGCCATCGCGGTGAACCAGATCGACATGCACCAACGGGACGTCTGTCTCACCCAGTATAGAGCCTGCGTTCATACGAACAGCCCCGCCGACAGAACCAGGAATCCCTGCGAAGCAGCCGAGTCCGGTCCAGCTGTTCTTTTTTGCCCGGGACAGCAGCACCACGAGGGGCATCCCGGCGCCCACGGTGACCTGGGGCCGTGCATCGTCAGTGGCGACTGCGTCGGCGAGCTCGCCCTTGAGCAACACAACAATACCGCGAATTCCAGCATCGGAGATGAGTAGATTACTCCCTTTTCCGAGAACAAACACCGGAGTATGAGTCTCGAAAGCGATGCGCTGCAGGCGTATAAGCGCTTGGTAGGAGTCGACGGTCACAACAGCATCGGCCGGGCCGCCCACGCGCCAGTACACCCGCTTGGCCAAGGGCACGTTGAGGTCGAAGGAAAGTTCTGCGTCGGACAGAGCGCGAGCAGTGGATTCAGGCAGTGGCATCGACTACGCCATACCCCATGCACATCATCGGAGCAGGACGGGTCGGCGGGGCCCTGTCGGAATCGGCTATCGCACACGGGCAACCGTGTACGCTGTGGTCGCGCGGAATGGACCTTAGCTCACTACACGTCGGCGATGGGCCAGTCCTTGTGGCAACCCGTAACAACGACCTAGCCGATGTGCTCCGTGCGGTTCCAGCCAATCGGCACACGGACGTTGTCTTTGTGCAGAACGGGATGCTGCGTCCTTGGCTGGCCGAAGCGGGGGTCTCGGATGCAACTCGCGGACTTCTGTTTTTTGCAGTGGCAGCGCGTGGCGCACCCATTCAGCCGGGGCCACCCAGTCCGTTTGTTGGCCCGCATGCAGCAGCGGCTGTAGCGTTTCTCACCGCTATTGGTGTGCCAGCCGAAGTGGTCAGTACGGCCACCTTCACGAATCTTGAGCACGAAAAATTGTTGTGGAACAGTTGTTTTGGTCTGCTCTGCCAAGCGTACAATGCTCCAGTCGGAGTCATTGTTCGCGACCACGCTAGTGAGCTTGCCGAGCTGGTTGCGGAGCTGGACTTAGTCGCCCGCCTGGAGCTAGATGTCAGCGTGACGGTCGCTCACCTGATCGCCGCCTTGTCCTCATACTCTATGACGATCCCCGACTATCAGGGGGCAGTCAAAGAGTGGGCATGGCGTAACGGTTGGTATGTGCAGATTGCCGAGAAATACAATCGCACGATGCCCGTACATGCGCGACTGTGTGCATTAGCTGGGGTCTAACTAGAGACACTTGGCGACACCCGGTATAGTCGCACGAACAATCGTGTGATGAGGAGTTGGCATGGCCGACGGGTGGGACGAAGCGGAAGACTGGGAAGTTGACCCTGTAGAAATGGCACGCCTTGAGCGGGACGGCGCCTTCGCCGTAATCCTCGGTGTACTAGGCATGACCTCGGCCATGTTTGTATACCCAAGCTACGGCGTGATGTCCCTGCCGACCATAGTTCTTGGCATCGTGGCTGCCTACTTGGGCAAGACGACCGTTGACTCTGGTGTTCAGGGGGCTCCGCGGGCCTACGGCATAATAGCGATGGTCACGGGTATTGTCAGTTCAGTCTGGGCGGCAATCGTTCTGTGCTTCTGTGCGACTGCTATCACTCTGTATGTTGGGTTCATCCTGCTTATGATTGCGGCGATTGGGGGGGGGCAATGATGTCGGACAACACAAATGGCTCCATGACGGCCGAGCGACTGGCTGAGCTGGGACTCGACGCCGAAGACTACGCACGCATTGAACGGACCGCCATGTTTTCCGCAATTCTTGGCTTTATTTGCCAATTATGCGCAGTGTTGGCTTGCTGTGGGCCTCTCTTCATCAGCGGACCTGGAGTGGTCCTAGGCATCGTGGCGCTGGTGCTAGCGAAAGGGGTACTCGATTCGGGCGTGGACGGTGCGCCTGGAGCCTATGCGCGGACCAGCATTGCCATGAGCGTAATCGGCGTGGCGTGGTGCGGATTTGTCAGCCTGCTCTGTTGCGCCTACTTTGGGTTGTACGGACTCGGCATCGCCATCGGACTTGCTGGGAACATGTAGCAGGCGCGGTCAGAAAGACCGCGCCAGCGCGACCCCTCTGTCAGGTTCCCGAGAACTGCACGTCTTCGAAGATCAAGGTCGGGGACCGTGTGCTGCTGAAGGTCCATGTGTCATTGGCCACTGCGGACAGCTTGTGGAAGATGTCCAGCACGCCGCCAGCCACGTTCATCTCGGACAAGTTCTTTGTGGGAACACCATTTTCCAGCAGGACACCACGAACACCGAAGCTGAAGTTTCCAGTCACACCGTTGCTGTTACCCCCTAGGAAGCCCGTGACCAAGATGGCCTTCGGGAAGGCCTTCGCCAAGTCCTGCCAGGACTGGTCACCCGCGGGAATCACCCAGTTGCTTCGGCCACCTGTTGTGGCGGGCATCTTGAGCTTCCGGCTGTAGTAGGTGTTGAGGTAGTAGCTCTCCAGCACACCGTTCTGAACGATGGTGCGTGGCTTCGCCATCATGGTGTCCCCATCCCAGGCACTGGAGCCCAGTCCACGTGGAATAGTCGGGTCGTCTACAATGGTGAACAGGGAGCTGCCGATGCTCTCGCCCAACTTGCCCTTCAAGCAGCTGCGGTCGTGGTGTAGAGAGCCGCCGCTGATAGGGCCACCGATGACGCCGAGAATGCGCCCAGCCACTTGGTTGAGCAGGATCATTGGGTACTTGCCAGACTCCATCGGACCCGAGTCCAGCCGTTCTTTGGCACGCCGGACAATCTCTGCCTGGATGGTCTCGATGCTGGGCAGGTCCGACAGGTAGCGACCGGCGTAGTAGGCGCTGGCTTCGGGGCGTTTGCCGTCCGGGGTCGCGAGCGTTGTCTCGCCGCCCAAGGCGAACCAGGCGCCGTGGCTCTCTTCGGCGAATCCAGTGCTGGTGACGCGGGCCGACTGCGACGAGCCATCGGCGATGTAGGCCGACGAGCTGATGACGTTGTCGAGGCCGGAGGCAATCACCGCAGCTTCAATTTCATGTCCAGTCTTGGACCGGTCGGCTGGGGTGTAGTCGTTGAAGGCAGGGTCGAAGACGTCGAGCTCGGCGTCTGTTGAGCCACGGCCACACAGGGCAGGGTCCGGAAGCGCACGGTCGGGGTCGGGCTCCAAGAAGCGAGTAGCGGCAATGGCATTTGTGAGGAACTGGGTCAGGGCCTCGGGACGCAGGTCGCTGGTGCCATGGCTGGAGTAGCGGTCGTCGACCATTAAGGACAGTGACAGCCCGCGGGTCGTCGCTTCAGTCGCTTGCTCCACCTTCCCGTCACGACGCTGCACGGTGGTGTGGCTACCTTGGCTGACCGAGACGCTGACTTCATCTGCGCCAAGACCCAGTGTCTCGCGGACGGTGCGCTCGGCGAGGTCGAGTTGTTCGGAGGTGGTGGTGTTCATGACTGACCTCCAACCGATAGACTGGCCACTCGAACGGTGGGCATGCCCTGGGACACAGGAACACTCTGGCCGTCTTTGCCACAGGTCCAGCCGCCGTCGTCAATCTTCAGGTCGTTGCCGACCATATCAATGGTCTCAAGAACTTTCGGGCCGTTTCCGATGAGATTGACGTCCTTGATGGGACGCGTCAACTTGCCGTTCTCAATGAGGTAGGCTTGGCGGACGTAGAAGGCGAAGTCGCCAGCGCCAATCTGGACTTGGCCATTGCTGAAGGTCACGCAGTAGATGCCCTTCTCGACGCTAGCAATGATTTCGCCGGGGTCATGCGGACCGGACTCCATGTAGGTGCTGCTCATACGTGGCAGAACGGTGCTGCGGAACGACTCGCGGCGGCCCGAACCGGTGGGCTCGACATCGTAGTGGCGGGCGCTGATTCGGTCGTGCAGGTAGCTCTTGAGCACGCCGTTCTGGACCAAGGTGGTCTTCTCGGTGGGGGAGCCTTCGTCGTCTACGTTGATGGCGCCGCGGTCGTTCTGAATCGTAGCGTCATCTACGATGGTGACTTCGTCGCTGGCGATTCGAGAGTTCATGCGGTCGGCGAAGATGCTGATACCCTTGCGGTTGAAGTCCGCTTCGAGACCATGGCCAATCGCTTCGTGTAGCAGAATTCCCGAGCTTCCGGCAGCAAGAACTACCGGCATCTCGCCGGCAGGAGCGGCGCCGGCGTGGAGTGCGTCAACACTACGCTTTACGGCTTCGTCGACCAGACGGTCTTGGCGTTCTTGGGTGAAGAACTCAATGCCAGCGCGGCCAGCGAGGTTGAAGCCGCCCGCTTCGGTCTTGTCACCCTCTGAGCTGGTGACGGAGACGTGTGCGGTAGTCATGGGGCGGTAGTCGGCAACGCGGGTTCCGTCAGCACGCACGATGAGGATGTGCTTGTCGGCGTCGGACAAGCCTACTTGGACGTTCTTGACCCGCGCGTCGCGCGAGAAAGCTTGGGATTCCCATTCGCGAACCAGCGGGACACGTTCCGAGACGCCCACATCCGACCATTGGCGCTTGACCGGGTAGAAGTCGTGGACTTTGCCGGTACGAACCTGCTGCGGTGGAACGCTCGCGTGCCCGTCACGGGCGATTTCGGCAGCGATGGCCGCGGCACGCTTCATGGCGACTTCGGACAGGTCTTCGGTGTACGCATAGCCAACTTGGTCGCCAATCACGACCCGAACGCCAACGCCCAAGTCTACGCTTGTGTGCGCGCGATTCACCTTGTGGTCGGACAGGCCGACAGAGGTGGAGACACTATGCTCAAAGTACAGGTCGGCGTCATCTGCGCCATGTTGAGTGGCAGTGGCGAGCACCCGAAGGGTGAGGGCGTCGTCAACGCCAAACTGCTCGAACCAACGTTCGGGGGGGAGGGTGTGCATGGGGACCTCTAGGTAGGAGGGCGACGTAACCGCACGTCTGCCAAACGGAAGGGGAGCATCCAGTTATGCGGGCATCAAGACGCTAACGGACAGGTCATGAAACACTACTTACCCTTCATTCTCCCTTTTTCGGCCGTGCTTTTGGGGGCGGGGCTGGTCTTCGCCATACAGGGTTGGCTGTTCAGCCGAACTCCGCCGGAAGAGGTGCCTTGGGTGCCGTTTGCCGAGCTGGACGCCTCGCGCGGATACGTACGCACGAGCGGCATGGGCCATTATGGAGTGGTCATGGAACAGACCGCACCCGGCAACCTAGTCCGTAAGGAAGAGCACTACTGGCTGTATCCGCTCTCCGAGCCCTACGACACCGAGCAAGGTCCGGTTCGCGTAATGGTGCGCAGCGAAGTTCCTCCAGAAGACCTGGTTACCTACGAGCTAATGACCGTGGAAGGCTGGATTTCGCGCTCGACACCCGACTCGGTTCCCTATGAAGTGGAAATCGCGATGGGTCGGCGCAGTAACTATTACTTTGGCGACCAGATGTTGTTCTTGGACGCCGTTGTAGTGGAGTCGGGTCTAGACCCACGGGTCGAGGCGACAGAAGAGTAGGTCGCCCTACTTTACCCACATGTGGCCGCTGGCGTTGCCGTTGTTGACGCCGTTGTAGGCGTCGGCGTGACAGCCATTGGAGTTGTAGTGGGTGCTCTGATAGGCGAACCACGAGCTCAGATGGTGGTGACCAAATCCGCGCGTACCCTCATTGGGGGCGAGCGACGTCAGACCGCCCTCGAAGGTCTGGGAGCAACGGCCGCAGTTTGCAGTGGTATTGACTACGTTATTGGCGCCGAATGAGCAGCTGCTGCTGCAGTACTGGGTCAGCGGTGTGGAGAAGTTGCAGGTCATGCGAATGTCGGTCGGGCCCGTGTAGGAGGCGTGGCCTCGAATCGACGCAATCGTAGTGTCCGAGAGCTTGGCGAATGTGGACTGGTTCGGCATTACCGCAGGCGTCCCGACAG
>JBLHSN010000326.1:0-6680 GCA_047626195.1 Myxococcota bacterium | reverse complement strand
GCCACCCCATCGGCGGCTAAATCCATCAGCAGTCCGTCCGTGGCCAAGGCCAGCAAGGCTGCAAAGCCGGTTGCGGCGAAAGATGGCGTGGAGTTGGCAAGGTGTGCGTGGGAAGAGTGTGACAAGGGCAGCCGCTCGAACAGCAAGTACTGTTCCCGCGAGTGCTCGAACAAGAACGCTCGTGCCCGTCATCGTCAACGCAAGACCCCGCCTAAGTAGGGCTTGCGCCTCTCGTCAGCGTTGATGAGAGGCGGAGCATGCCTACACCATCATGGTGATGTCGCGCGTGGTCACAACGTCGTCTGTTTCGGGCAGTTGACCGGCCTCGGCTAAGCGGAGTAGGCGCTTGATATGCCGCCCCAACAGGTCTATTTCGGTGGAGGCAAAATCCTCTTCACCGAACGCTTGGATGGTCTGCGTCTGAAGGCGCAAGACGACTTGGTCTTGCCCAAAGATACGCAGGCCGACGGGCAACAGGATGGGCTTGAGCAGCCAGCCAGGGACTCGAGTATTGGCGGTCACCACCGCGAACATACGAGTGTGCGTCTCCGAAATAGGTGTACACGCACCATTGAGGACGATGTGGTTCTCCTCTCCAATCCGGTACTCCACCTGGATGATGGATGGTAGAAAGAACCTATCGAAATGGGTGACAAGCCCACCGGACGGCGAGAGAAGTCGTGCGGCAATACCGGTTGGGCGAGGTTCGCCGATGTACTCGGCCTCGACGCGGTCCCGGAAGCGCTGGATGACCGCTTGGATAGGGTTGCGGACACTCGCTGAACGAAAGAGCCCACCGTGGAGAAACGCGGTGTGTGGCACGTCGAGCGCATTTTCAGCCATAGCGTGCAGGCTGCACTCGGCGTCTAGGTCTCGGCGAACCACGGTGTAGCCTGGGGTCGCTAGATGAGGGAACTCGAACGGACGAGAGTCAGGGGTGACACCTGCACTCATGAACACCCAGATGTACCCTTGCTGCTCAACAACAGCATGGCTGCTTGCGCAACGGGTTCGGTGATTCGGCTCGCCGGTGAATCCGGGGACGTCGCGGCAGGCGCCGTCTCCGTCGAAGGACCAGCCATGGTAGCCGCAGACCAGTTTTCCATCGGTCACGCGCCCGAAAGACAGAGGGACGTTTCGGTGCGGGCATCGGTCGACCAGTGCCTTGGCGCTCCCCGTCTCATCACGGAACAGCACAAGGGGAATGCCCAAGATGGTTCTGGCCACTGGGGTGGCCCGCAGCTCGCCTGTGCGGCATGCGATGTACCAGTAGGGGTGCAGCCGGTACATCGGGCTTGCGGTACTTGGGGGAGGGGTGTTGGCACTCATGGCGACCTCTTCCTGACGGGTTCGCGTCGGGTTTTCACTGTATGACGGTGAACGATGATCCGACACCCAACCAGTGGAGGCGGGAATGCTGCTACTGGAAGAGTCCGACGTGGTGGACGGTGTTTGTGATGGCCTGGTTCAAGCGGCTGAAAACCTGGGCATGTTTCCAGAAATCGCCCGTCGAATTCAGCGGCTGACGTACAAGAAGACGTCGTCTATCGCCGATCTTGAGGCCATTGTGAGCTGTGACGTCGCACTCACTGCGCGCATCTTACGTCTCGCGAACTCGCCCTATTACCGGGGGCGTCGAACCGTGACGGCCTTACGTCACGCCTTGGTGGCGATTGGATACGTGGCTGCGGCTCAAGTTTCACTGGCCTTAGCCATGACATCTGCTCTGGTTCGGCATCCGCAGTCGCGCCAGGTGATGAGGCATAGTGCACGGACCGCAGTCATTGCACGGGAACTGGCGCGGCACACCCGCGCGCTGGAGCCATCAGAAGCGTTTGTCGCCGGGATGCTGCATGACCTGGGCAAGGTAGTGTTGTTGGAGTCGGTCGGGCAGTCCTACGCCGACGTACTCAATCGCCCGGGCCTGACCGAGCTACAGCGATTGGCGGCTGAGCGACACGTCGCTCACGTCGATCATGCGGTACTCGGTGAACAGTGCCTGAAGCACTGGCGATTTTCGTGCGGGACAACCCTCGCCGTGCGTAACCACCACCAACCGCAAATGACGGTTGGACTCGTAGGACGCCCAGTGTTTTGTGCGGACGCACTCATTGCTTTGGCAGATTGGGTCCAGCATACCTTGGCTGAACAAGGGCCCAGCGGCCTTGCAGCCAGGATTGTGGCTCACCCGTACAATGTCATCCTAGAGATTGACGCAGAGAGCGCTGTTGAGGCGGTCGATTTTCTTCAAGTTGAACTCGCAGAACTATCTATCTAGCGACACGCCGGTCGGGCAATTGTCGGCTACACTCGGGGAGCACGGACCGAGGACATCATCATGCGTACACTCTTGCTGGGCGCCGCAACGACGCTGGGCCTTCTCGCCACCACCGACGCCTCGGCATGCGGTGGTTTTTTCTGCAGCCAGGTGGACGTCGATCAGATCGGCGAACAGATTGTCTTCGGCGTGGACCCCGGAACCGGAACGGTCGAGACCCACGTCCAAGTCGCCTACCAAGGCAGTGCGGAAGACTTCGCATGGGTTGTTCCCGTCCCCGAAGTTCCCGAGTTGTTTCTGTCCACCGACATGCTGTTCCAGCAGCTGCGTCAGCGTACCCGACCGCAGTTTCGTGTGGAGACTGTGTACAACGGCGACTGTGAGTGGCAGTGGGACACAGGCTGGGATGTTGACGTGTCGGAATCAGACACGGACACTGACAGCGACTCTTCACCCAGTGGCGGCGTGGACATCATTGAAGAGCGCAATGTGGGGCCCTACCGAACGGTGGTCCTGCGCGCGTCGTCTTCCGCTGCGTTGCTGACTTGGCTTCAAGACAACAACTACGACCTGCCGGACAGCCTAGACCCTGTGTTGGCACCGTACGTTGCAAGTGAGTCCTACTTTGTCGCTCTGGGCCTTCAGAATGACCGGGACCTCGGCGACCTGAAGCCGCTGGGTATGCGCTACGCCGCGACTCAGCCCATGATTCCGATTCAGCTCACCAGTATTGCAGCTACTCCCGATATGCGGCTAGAAGTCTACGTTCTTGGTGAAGAACGGGCCGTTCCGTCGAACTACTTACACGTGCAGGTCAACGAGGCAGCCATTGACTGGCTGTCCTGGGGCGCTAACTACGAAGACATCATTACCCGCGCCGCAGATGAGGCGGGCGGCCAAGCCTTCGCTACAGACTTCTCCGGCTCCACCGCCGCCTTCCGGGGCATGATGTACACCGAGGGTCGCTTCAATACCGCGGTCTTTGACGGTGTGACTGACCCGGTCGAAGCGATGAACCTGGTCATTGATGGTCGCTTTCCGGCGAACGGAACCACGCTGTCCATCTTGCGCCGCTTCTTGCCCGTGCCGGATGGCTTGGATGAGCAGAGCTTCTACAACTGCGTGGATTGCTATCCGGACCAGCTGGAAGGCGTCACCGTCGATGGCACCGCGATGGGTGCTGCCTTCGAAGAGGAAGTGGTTGCGCCGCTCCGTGGCGCCGAGGCCCTGTTCTCCCGTCACAGCACGGTGTCGCGCATGACATCATCTATCTCACCGGTTGAAATGACGGTTGACCCCATGTTTGTGTTCAATCCGGACATGGGCGATGTCAGCAATTTGCACACCGCTACCGTGGAGTATGACTGTACCGGCGGGCCTGATATTGCCGATGCCGAACGTCAGGTCGTCTTGGCGGACGGACGCACCATTCTACTGCCACCCGAGCGCTACTTCAGTGACAACGATGTGACCACATCGGAGTTCTTCGAAGACGCGTCTGTGTATGCGGCGGCGATTGTCGAGCGTACTGCCGAGTCGGGCTCCCCGGAGGTGATTGTTGACCGCACCGTTGAAATCGACGGAATGATTCGCGACAATAACGACACCATCACGGACCTCTTCGGACGGTCGAGCTGTGCCGGCTGTAGTCACGCTGGTGGATCGATGGGTGGGCTGTTCGGGTTGCTTGTACTGCTCGGACTGTCTCGCCGACGGCGGTAGACGTCTGTCGATTCTGGGCACGCCGGGATGCCATCGGCCCCGGCGTTGTTGTTCTTCGGGCGAGGGCCCGGGCGCTAGACGGAAAGTCCAATGGCTAGGACTGTTTTGCCGGTCGCTGCGTGTAAGGCGTCCGCGTACAGAGCTAGCTGCACTTCGTACGCCTGTTTGCGCTCGTCGACGTCGAGGTCTGTCTTGTAGTCGACGACGACGACGCGTGTCCCCTCCCAGAAAACGAGGTCTGCGCTTCCTTCTATAAATACGCCGTCTGCACGGCGGTGGGCGATGGGGAGCTCGCGTTCGACCCGCTCGGATGCCCGGGCCCGGTCAAAGAGGGTGTGGGTCAAGGCTGCTTCGACGAGGGTGACCGCAGCGCTGCATTCGTGTTTGGTTACGCCGTGTATACGCGCTTGTTGTTCGGCGACGGCAGTGATGTCGGCTCGGCTGGCGGTCAGCGAGACTGTGGCCAAGATGGCGTGGATGTAGGTACCAAAGACCCTTCCGTGTGGCCGTTCTTGCCGCGCACGTGGCACGCTGTGCCACTCGATAGTGTGCACGCCAGTAGTGAGGTCTACGGCATGAGACGGGGTCTGCACCACTTGCGACATGGTGCGGCCGCGTTCGATTCGTAGCGCGCGATGTTCAGCCCACTGGGTGTGCCGTTTGGCGACAGCCGCATGGCGTAGGTCGCGGTCTGGGGCCAAGAGCTGAGCGTCTACGCGCCGAAACCCTAGCGCTGCGCTTGGCGGTGGGCCAAGCAGGTGGCCGTCCCACCAGGTCACGTCGAGTCTGCCATCTGTGTAGCGACCTGGTCGCACGCCGCTGTCTGGCGGAGGGGCTCGGTCTACCGGGCGAATGACCGTCGCGTCACGTCCAAAGGGTGGGCATCCTGGGCTGGGTTGACCGTCACGCCAGGCATCGGCGGGTGGGTACAAGGCGCCATGTAAGGCGTCGGTCCAGCCGTCCAGAGGGCCATCGGCAACCGCCGGCACCACCAAGATGTCTCGCGCTCGGGTCGCAGCCACGTACAGCAACCGGTCAGACTCTTCGCGCTCGGCTTTCAGGAGGGCGTCGCGGTGGTCGGTGAGCTCCCAAGGGTCTAGGCCAACGATTCGGCTGGCACAGGTCTGGCTGTCGGCATCGACCCAGCGTCCGGGGCTCTTCGGGACACCCGCGTAGGCGCTGTCGCACAGGATGACCACGGGGAACTCGAGGCCCTTCGCTTTGTGAACGGTCATGATGCGCACGCTGTCGTCGGCGTCGTCGTCTACGGCAGCTTCGCTTGTAGTTCGTGTCTCTGCGTGACGGTCGAGACGGGAGACGAACTGGCGGAAGCTGCGCAGTCCTCCGCGTTCGGCACTGCGCGCTTGTTCGACAACGGACAGGGCGTTGGCCAGTACTTGTGAACCACCGGCCCAAAGCGCCAATCCCGCGTGGGCACGGGTGTGGTCGAGCAGGCGTCGGACGGTCTCGGAGACCGGGATGCGATTTCGCTCGCGATGGCGCTCAGCCAAGAGAGTGAGAGCGCCAGCGACCTCGACAAACAGGGCCTCGTCGCGCTCTGGCAGTGGCTGCAGTGGGTGCAGGGTACCGACGGTGTGTTTGAACCACAGCAGGGCATCATCTCCCACTGCGAAGAGCGGTCCACGAAGGGTGGCGTAGACAGCGAGGGCGTCGTCGGGGCGCTCAATGGCGGTCAGAGCTGTACGAAGGGCCTGCACTTCTTCGCGTTCGTGTAGCGAGCGTCCGCCGAGGAGAAGGGTTGGATGGCCGACCGCTTGAAGGGCCGCAGAGTACGGCTGCGCGACGCTACCGTGGTAGCTCTGAAGTCGGCGGAACAGCAGGCAGATGTGCCGTGGACGCAGCGGTGTGGGTTGGCCGGTGTGTGGGTCTGTGACGGTCCAGCCAGACTCGCCGACGGCCCACTCAATGAACTTGGCCACGGCGGCAGGCTCGGTGTCTCGCACGGCGGTGGCTGTGACGCGGCCCCACTGGCTGTACGGCTCGGGAAGCGACAAGGCGATGACGGCTGGGCGGCTCGGTATGGCGGCCCGGAACGGGTCTAGCGGCACGTAGGTCGCTTGGGTGCCACCGGTCATGCGGCTGTCGAACGCGCGGTTGATGACGGCTTGAATGCGCGGGTCGCTGCGGAAGCTGGTGGACAGCTGAAGGACGGTGGCGCCCTCGTTTTCGAGGCGCTGACGGATGGCCAGATACAGTCCAACATCAGCGCGACGGAACCGGTAAATAGACTGCTTGGGGTCGCCGACGATGAACAGCTTTCCACGCACAGTGCGGACCTCGGTTGGGTCGGCCTCGTCGGCTGTGTCAGCGGCCAGGAGCAGCAAGATGTCGGCCTGGAGCGGGTCAGTGTCCTGAAACTCGTCTACAAGAAGGTGTGTGAAGCGCTGCTGCAGGTCGTGCCGGACATCTCGATTGGCGCGAAGGACGGCGCTCGTCTGCGCCAACAGGTCGAAGTAGTCGACCGCCCCTTCGCGCTGAAGACGCCACACGTAGTCGTCGACCACCGGCCACAGCTCGGCGTGCAGTCGGCTTGCGAGGTCTGCATTGCACGCTTGAACACAGGCGAGGAGCACCTCATGTGCGCTGTTTCGTGCCGTGATGAGTTCTTTAGCGGTGAAGCTGCCTTGGTGGTCAACCCACGGCTTGTGTGTCCAGCCCC
>JBLHSN010000325.1:0-6718 GCA_047626195.1 Myxococcota bacterium | reverse complement strand
CATTGGCCGCCGAGATGCTCATTGTCTACGACCCCACCCCGGGCTCGTGGTTCTGGCTGTGGGACTCAGACTACCGGGAAGACGCCAGCTTTGCCGCTAGCCTCGACTTTGTGTACCGCCACCAGCCGACCGTACGCGACGCCAACTTTGGCTTTACCCAAGAAGGCTTCCTCTTCGCCTTCCCTGGCAGCCCGCAGGCCCGCGACGAGTGGCAGGTGTCCACGCGCATGGTGTTCGCCAACGGCAAGGACCGTGTCATCACCAATGTGTACGTCGGGCAGGCTCAATCCACGGGTATCAGCGACCGTCTGCTCACCCGAGCCGGCGCCACCGTGCAAGTTTACCGCGGTCCATGGCTGCTCGACACCACCGTCAAGGTCAACGACTGGGGTCCGTATGACTACCACCGCGACTACAACCTAACATTCCCCGTCCAGCTCATCACCGACTTCTCGGGCGGACTGGGTCGACCCAGCATCCTCGGCAACGGCACCCGCTTCGGGATGTCGGTCAAGGCACGCGCAACCGATGAAAACTCTGAAGAGCCGCCCCCCACCGATACATGGGGCAGTGAGCTCGAACTGCAAACCTACGTGAGGGTGTCCCTATGACCACACCACGACTGCTCTTGCTCGCCGTGTTAGCCACTGGCTGTGTTGAGGCTTCTGACTACGAATACGGCGAGTCCCTCGGGTCGCTGGAGTTCGAGCTGTACAGCCGAGACATGGGTGTCTACCCAGACGCCTCGGTCATGCGAGACCCAAACAATCCGTTCTCGCAGGGAATCAGCGCTCTGACCAAGTTCGAAGTCGCCGTAGACGGGCCCATCGCTGCCTTCTACGGTTGGTCCACCGCCCTTGTTGGCGAGCCAACAGGTGAACATCAGTTCTACGCCGCAGTCAACGCGCATGCCATGTACGACGCCGGCCTGACCGACCCCGGAGACCTCGTTTTCGTCCGGGACATCGCGATTCGCGGTTACCAAAACGTCCTCAATGTCTTCCCTGGAGCGGTCACCTACAGCGCAGATGGGCGTCAGATCTTCGACCTCGCTCCACAGGCCTACATGGGCATCGAAGCCCTCGGCGGAGACGTAGAGGGCGGATGGATTTTCATTGAAACCGAAGACGGCGGCGCCGTCGCTCAGGGAGGCTGAATCATGCGTGCACTTCTCATTGTGCTGGCACTCACAGCGTGCCGTGAAAACCCTGGCACTGCCAGCTACCCAGACCGTCCCGTATTCGTGGACGTGGGCGACGACTTCTTAGACGGCTCCGCGCCCTGGGAAGGTCAAGAGCGGCTGAGCATAGGCGCTTTCTACGAAGGTGGGGCTACCGAGACGGTAGTCATCGATGACATCGTCACCCACCTCTACGTGTACGACAATACCTTCTCTGTCAGCTTGTCGACCGACCGCGTCGAGGGACTTTCATCCGACGAAGTCGTCGCAAACAACGTGGGCTGGGTTGGCGGAGGCATCCACTGGGACAGTCCGCGCGACTTGTCCGCTTGGACCGCCATGCACTTGGCGCTGCAGTCGGAGAACAGCGACTACAATGGCCTGACCATCGGCATGAACGGTGGAGACGTTGAATTCAGCATAGAGGCCTCGGACTATGGCTTTGTCCCCGACGGCGAATGGCATGACGTGACCATCCCATTGACCGATTTTACCGGTGTGGACACGACGCAAGTCGGTGTTGCCCTAATCCTATTGGACGACGGCGTTGGCGATGGCGCCATCCTCCGTGTTGACGACGTCTACCTGACCCAGGAGTGACCATGCGTGCCCTTCTCTGCGCCCTTGTTGCGCTATCCACCGCGTGTGGCGAATCTCCCGAGTCCGAGACCTGGACACTTGTGTGGGCCGACGAGTTCGATGGCCCGGCGGGAACGGCGCCCGATAGCGAACGGTGGACCTATGACATCGGTGGTGACGGCTGGGGAAACCAGCAGCTTGAGTACAACAGTGACCGTACCGAAAACGTAGACCTAGATGGAAATGGTTTTCTGCGCATCACCGCTCAGAAGGAAGACTTTCAGGGTAATGGGTACACCTCTGGGCGCATCAAGACCCAAGGTCTGTTCTCCACCACCTACGGGCGCATCGAAGCGCGGGTAAACCTTCCAGCCGGCCAAGGCATCTGGCCCGCCTTCTGGATGCTGGGCAACGACATCGACGAAGTCAGCTGGCCTGCCTGTGGCGAGATCGATATTCTGGAGCTTCGCGGTCAGCAACCGAACCGTGTCTTAGGAACCGTTCACGGTCCAGGCTACGCCGGCGGTAACAGCATCGGCGGCGAGATTGTCCTGGACGAACCCGTCACTGACGACTTTCACGTCTACGCCATCGAGTGGGACCCCGACCACATCACTTGGTATTTCGACGACCAAGTCATCAACACAGTCAATCCCGGCGATACCCCAGGGACTTGGGTGTTTGACCACGACTTCTTCCTCATCCTGAACGTCGCTGTAGGGGGCACCTTCCTCGGCGACCCCGACAGCACCACCGTCTTCCCAGCAGTCATGGGTGTCGACTACGTCCGCGTTTACGAGCGGACAGAACCGTTTGCAGTCACGGAGTAGCAGGTGTTGCCCCTCATTTTGACCCTGCTGGGCTGCGGGGCTGCGCCTGAACTCGACCCCGGTGTTGTGACGGTACTGCAGGAGCAGCAAGCCACTTGGATCCGCAACTTCAACCCAATGCTCACCACCGGTGGAGCCCGATGGCCCACGCGCAGTGGTATCTACGAACCCCTGCTCATCTTCAACGGTGCCACGGGCGAGTGGACGCCTTGGCTGGCTGAAGCGTGGGCGTGGTCGGACGATGGCCTGGCACTCACCTTCGACCTGCGCGATGGCGTGCAGTGGTCCGATGGCGAGACCTTCGCCGCAGATGACGTTGTGGCCACCTTCCATCTACTGCGCGACCACCCCAGCCTCGACCTCGGCGGCCTGTGGGGCTTTGTCGAGTCCGTAGACGCCACCGATCCCGACACCGTCGTGGTGCGCTTTCAACGCCGCTACAGTCCAGGGCTCATCGACATTGCCCACCAGCCCATCATTCCCGAACACATCTGGAGTGAGGTCGAAGACCCCACCACATGGGCCAATCCCGACCCGGTCGCCACCGGACCCTTCACCGAAGTGAACGTGTTTCGCTCCCAAGTGTTCGAGCTAGGCAAAAACCCCAACTACTGGCAACAGGGACTGCCCCACGTACAAGCGCTGCGCTTTCCTGCTGTGGGCAGCAATGAACAGGCCGCTTGGTCTATCGTCGAAGGCGATATCGACTGGGCAGGCACCTTCATTCCTGCCATTGACCGTGTGTATGTCGGACGTGACCCCGACCATCACAAGTACTGGTTCCCGCAGACCGGCGGCATGGTGTTCCTCTACCCGAACACCACCAAGCCCCCCCTGGACAACGTTGACGTGCGCAAAGCGCTCTCCATGGCCTTGGACCGCGAGCTCATCGTGAATGTGGCCATGTATGGCTACACTGAGCCTGCCAACCCGACCGGTATGTCCGACAGCTACTCCGACTGGCGCGACCCCGCGGCTGAAACCCTTGGGTCGGAGTGGATGACCTACAATCCCGAAGGCGCCGCTGCGGCTCTGGAGACCGCTGGATGGACCTTGCGCGACGACGGTGTCCGCTACAACGCCGCAGGAGAGCCGCTGGAGCTGTCCCTATCAGTGGTCTCCGGCTGGAGTGACTGGGTGCGTGCGGCTCAAGTGGCATCGCGCAACCTCGAAGCGGTCGGGGTTCGCTGCACCGTACAGAGCAAAGACTTCTCGGCGTGGTTTGACAGCCTCGGACGCGGCGACTTTGACCTGTCCATCGCCTGGTCTGAGGAAGGCCCCACGCCGTATGGCTTGTACAAGGGCTTGTTATCCGCGAAGGCCGTACAACCCATTGGCGAGCCGGCCATTCGCAACTGGCACCGCTACGCAGACCCCCAGGCGGACGGGCTGCTCGCCGCCTTTGAAGACGCCACCAACCCCGCCCTACAACGCCAGGCCATCACCGCACTACAGATGCGTTTTGTGACGGAGGCGCCGGCTCTTCCACTGTTCCCCAACCCCAGCTGGGGCGAGTACAGCACCGCACGCTTTGTCGGATGGCCCAGCGCCGAAAACCCCTACGCCCGCCTGTCTCCGAACTTAGCGCCGGACCCCCTTCTGGTCATGACGCAGATCATGCCCCGTCAGACCCGCGTCGCGAATCAATGATCCGCTACCTACTGCGGCGAGCAGGGTTCTACGCCTTAGCCGCATGGGTTGCCTTGACGCTGAACTTCATGGTGCCCCGGCTGATGCCAGGGGACCCCGCAAGTGTGATGTTCGCCCGCTTTCAAGGCGACCTTGATCCTGAAGCTATCACCGCGCTACGCGAGACGTTTGGGCTGACCGATGCCCCGATGTGGCAGCAGTATTTGTCGTACCTCGGACATGTCGCCCAAGGTGACTTTGGCACCTCCGTCGTCTACTTTCCCGCACCGGTGTCAGAGGTCCTGATGACCGGGCTGATGTGGACGGTATTTCTCGCCGGCATCGCTGTTGTCCTGGCGTTCGTCATCGGCAGCACCCTTGGCGCCCTGTCCGCATGGTGGCGTGGCGGGTTCTTGGACAGCTTGGCCCCGCCCATCTTGTCGTTCATCGGTGCCTTTCCGTATTTCTGGCTGGCCATGGCTGCGGCCTGGCTGTTCGGCTTCCAGCTCGGCTGGTTCCCGGTTCGCCACGCGTATGGCCTGCACATTGAGCCTGGCTTCCACCTCGCTTTCTTCGGCAGTGTGCTCCGTCATGCCTTCCTTCCCGCTCTCACCATGGTGATTGTGGCCTTAGGCGGATGGTTGTTGTCTATGCGCAACGTCATGCTCGGCACGCTCGGCGAAGACTTCATCACCTACGCCCAGGCCCGGGGCCTGTCGAAGCGCCGCATCCTCGTCCACTATGCAGTACGAAACGCCCTTCTCCCCAACGTCGCCGGCTTCGGTATGGCGCTGGGCTTTGTCCTCTCCGGCGCCCTGCTCACCGAGATTGTGTTCAGTTACCCCGGCCAAGGCTACCTGCTGATTCAAGCGGTTCGCGGACAAGACTACCCGCTGATGCAGGGTATTTTCCTCACCATCACCTTCGCCGTTCTCGGCGCCAACTGGCTGGTCGACCTACTCACTGCCCTGCTGGACCCGAGGACCCGATGATAAGCGCGTTCCTCGCCAATAAGAAAGCGCTCGCAGGGTTGGTCGTCGTCGGCGCCATTGCGCTCATGGCCCTCATTGGACCGTTCTTCGTCCAAGACCCGACCTCGTTTCTGGCCCGCCCACTCCTTCCTCCCAACTGGGACCACTGGCTCGGCACCACAGGTCAGGGCCAAGACGTCCTTGCACAGACCGTTGTGGGCGCCCGTCTGACCCTCACGGTCGCGGTCGCAACGGGCATTGCAGTCGTGGGCGTCGGTGCCTTGGCCGGTGGCGCTGCGGGGTACCTTGGGGGACGCTGGGACGACGGCCTGTCCTTGCTAATCAACGTGTTCCTCGTCCTGCCTGGACTCCCGCTGATGGTCGTCATTGCCGCTTGGCTGCCGCCAGGACCGATGACCATGTTCGCCGTGCTCTCACTCACCGGCTGGGCGTGGCAAGCGCGGGTCATTCGAGCCCAAGTCCTGTCCATCGCCAAGCGCGACTTCATCGCCGCGGCAAAAGTGACGGGCGAGAACCCGCTGCGCATTGTGGCGGTTGAGATTCTCCCAAACCTCGCCTCACTGCTGGTCAGTAGCTTCATTGGCGCCACGGTCTACGCTATCGGCGCGCAAGTAGGCCTAGAGTTTCTCGGTCTCGGCGACGTCGCTGCGGTCACCTGGGGAACCAACCTGTACTGGGCCAGCAATGACGCCGCCCTGCTCACCGGCAGCTGGTGGACCTTCGTCCCAACCGGACTGGGTGTCGCACTCGTCGGCTTTGGCCTGACCTTGGTAAACTTTGGCATCGACGAGGTCACAAACCCCCGCCTGACCGCCCAACGCGCCGTTGGCAAGCCCGGTCAACCCCCAGGGCCGACGCCGGTGCTCCGGAGTACGAATGGCTGATCCCCTGCTGGTCGTCGAAGACCTCGCCGTTGGCTACGTGCGCACCGATGGCAGCGTGATTCGCGCGGTAGAAGGCGTGTCCTTCACGCTCAATCGCGGCGAGACTCTCGGCCTGTGCGGCGAGTCGGGCTGTGGAAAATCAACCCTGGTCTACGGCCTGCTGCGAACGTTGGCGGCTCCGGGGGCTGTCCTCGGGGGCTCGGTAACGCTCGACGGCCATGACCTGTTGGCTCTCGACGACGAAGGCCTGCGTAAGCTGCGATGGAAGACCAGCGCCATCGTCCCGCAGAGTGCGCTGAACGCGCTGAATCCAGTGCTGACCATTCGTGCACACGTGCGCGACACCCTCGTCGCCCATGGAGAGTTCTCCCGCGACATCGCCGAGCAGCGCGGAGCCGAGCTGTTGCGCATGGTGGACATCGACCCGGTCCACCTTGGCAGCTATCCCCACGAACTGTCCGGCGGCATGCGTCAGCGGGTCGCTCTGGCCTTGGCACTCCTGTTTGAGCCGCCGCTACTCGTGATGGATGAACCCACAACAGCGCTCGATGTCGTTGTGGAACGCGGCATCTTGCGACGGGTGCAAGAGCTGCAGGAGCGCCTGGGTTTCGCCATGCTGTTCAT
>JBLHSN010000324.1:0-6767 GCA_047626195.1 Myxococcota bacterium | reverse complement strand
TGGTCCGCTCAAACAGTGTCTCGCTGGCGCTCAGCAAGGCTTGCAGAGACTCCTGGCCTTCCGGTGGCACCACCAGCCCAGCCCCGACAACCGACGCCACACGTAGCTGATCGGCCGAGAACACCGTCACTTCAAAGCCGTTGCCGACCGGCGTGACCGAGAGCCCTGCTGGGGTCGGTGTGGGCAATACACGCACCTGGGTGCCTTCCGCGGTGTCGCTGATAATGAGCCGGGGCTTCGCAAGCACGATGGTCAATGCGTTGCCGGAAGCGTCAAACACCGATGGGTGAGACGCCAACGCGGGCCACACCCCGACCGCACTCCACGAAAATACATCTTGGCTCGTTCCGCCCCAGCCCGATGTCTGGGCCACGCGGAGAGCTGCAAGAATGGCGGCATCTGCCGAGGTCGCATCCGGATGTCCTTCGACCAGCCGCGCCAAAGCCACAGGTCGCCCACGTGACCACCCCTTCGTCGACCGAACTTGCTCACGGGGTTGCAGCTGGACCTCGCCATGGAGCTCCGTCACCCACCATGCAAGGCGCTTCCGACCTTCCGCAGCCTGTTTCGGCGTATCACCCGCTAATCCGAGGACCTCATGCATGGCGTTGAGCTTACGCTCCCAGTCGGTCTGAACCGAACGCAGACGCACGAGGCTGCGTCCAGCCACGCCCAAGCGAAGGTCTTCGGCCACACCGCTCCACCCAATGCTCTCGGCCCGAACAGCAGCGGCTTCCGCACGGCCGGGAGCAAGGTCCAGACCTCGCCACCAGGCCATCAATCCCTGAAGTAAGACCGCCATGGGATGGTCAGAGCAGTCGTCCACGTCTTGGTCAGCATCGACAAGCTGTGTCAGATGACGCCACCCCAACCAAGGCCCACCATCACGCTGATACGGCAGCACAATCATGCGTTTCGCTTGCTTTGGACGAGAAATACCCGAGTCCAATAGAAACGCCAACGGCAAGAAATAGGCGTCTGGGTCTGTTGGATAAGGTTCGGGATGACGGGTCGTAGACCGCGCTTGGGCCAACCCTTTGGAATAGCGCTTGCAGGCCGTCTTGATGTCGCCGGCGAACAACGCGAGCTGGGCGTGAGCGTACCAAGCATCCACTTCAGGGACATCCATCAGCAGGTCCTCGGCGCGTGCCGGTTCCCCGGCGTACAGGGCCTGCCGCGCGGTAGCGACGACGACCGGAAGACTGGGTTCACGCTCTAATATTTGCGTAAGGTAGACCCAGAATTCTTCTGACGGTATGGCCGAGAGGAACAACCGCTGGGCAATAGCCCCGAGAACAGACGCACGAAGTGGCGGAAGAAGGCCATCGAGTAGGTCGCCGGCAAACGGCTCAATGAACCAGTGAGCAATGTCTGCGGCCAGAATCGTATCGGACAGTACATCCCACCGGGCCCGGTCTCCCTGGTGCAGCGCGACACGCGCTTGGCGGCGGCCCAAGTCAGTGTTCGACGACCCATAGCCATAGAAACCACGGCGGGGGTCCGCTTCGTTGACCGACTCTACAAGCTCTGCATAGGTTCCGGCCCGAATGTGGGCTCGGACGCGCTTTTCAGCCGTTTCACGAGGCACCCACAACCGGTTCTTGTGAATGAGTAGACCCTTTGACGCCAGAGCAGACACACGTACTGAGGCCTGCATGACCGAGACCGGATCAGGCGATAGCGACCGAACGACCTTTGTTAAGGCCGCCATATCCATGCTTCCCGCACACGCCGCTAAGCTATCTAGGATGGCCTCATCGAGAGACGAGGCGTCATCCCCAGACAAGGGTGTAGTCAAGCGAGTGCCCTATACGTTCTGAGAAGGTGCGAACCGACTTTGAGGCCATGCGTTCCGCTAAGCTGACCGGAATCTTGGTGGTCAGCCAACCGCCAAACCCGCCGGCTTCACCCTGCAGAGCCACAGAACCGGACGCGGGTGTGTAGTCGATATGCGCCACCAACTCTCCAGCGCTCTGCATCAAGGCGTACAGGTGGCGGAAGAGGATGAAAGACGTGTCACTCTGGTGAGCCGACCAGTTGGCCACCGGTAGGAAGTCAATGAGGTGAATGAGCTGGTAGTTCATCGCAATCCAGAAGTCTTCGCCGCTCATTTCGATAGGTGCGTTGTCAATGACCCGGTGCATACAGACCGACTGCAGTGTACTTGCGCGACCCGCGTTCTCTTGAAGTTCCCGCCGTAGATCACCCGCGTAAAGCAAACGAAGAACGGTTGGAAACGCTTCGGTCTGCCGCCACTCAAACGGTGTCATCAGCTTCTCAAGCGCCGGAATCTTCGCCGCTTCCATGGCAAAGGTATTCGTGCCCGTTCCGAGGATGGAGTGCAGTAGCATGACCAGCGGAGAGTGCTGTGGGTAGTGCTGTGCTGTGTACTCAAAGCCAAAGTACAGGTGGTCGAGAAACGACCCGTCGGCGTGCTCAACGTCAAAGTCGCACTCGTCGACCAAGAACTGGACGAGGTCTGGGTCGACGGATGGCAGGTCGTTCTCGGTGCGAATGGCGTCGTACGCTTTTTGTACCGTACTGGCAGCGGAATCGGCCCAGAACACCTCTTTCGCAACGCGCTTACGCATCACGTAGCGGGCGAGCGTGCCTTCCAAGGTCTGGAAGATGGTGCGGTCGAGATCGAAGTCGGGGATACCCTTGATGTGCACCTTGCCGGTGTGGTCAAGAGCCGCTCCATAAGCGACGGCCGCCTTTCGGTGAAAGGTCGCTTCGGGTCGGACGGCAGCAGACTGTTTCACAGAGACACTCCAGGCTTGGGGTGCCCTACAAGCGTGCGGAGCCCGGCGCAAGGGCTAGCTCACGGTCAAAGTGAGCACAGCCCCGTTCCAGTCTACTGAAGGTCGAGGTCGAACGACCCCTCAAAGGCGCATGGGAAGGTCAGACCGCCCAGCTCGAGCAGCCCACAACCACCGCCGCTACAGGTCATGACGAGGTCGAGGACGCCATCCAGTTGGGTCGAGGACAGCACCATGCCGGACAGGCCCGTGTCGATGATGAGGTCTGCGCCAAAGCCGCTGTCCTCAATCCGCTCAAAGCGTCCACAGCTGTATTGCGAACCATTGAGGGTGCATTCTTGTGAATCACCACCGGGCTCACCCATGTCAAAACTGGCAGACGTTGAGTCGGTAATCACCAGCATTTCCGGAAGGAACTCTGTTGGGTCGCGAAAGTTCCCCAGACTGCACGGGTCGCTGTCTACGGTGAAATTGGACGTGTCCCAGGTTCCGTTACTGGCCAGAGTAGCTGGAGTTTCGGTATCCGCTTCGGTATCCGCTTCCGTGTCCGTCTCTGCTTCGGTACCCTCCTCGGCTTCCGTGTCCAGAGACGAGTCCGCATCCACGGATGTGTCATCAACAATCGCCTCTTCTGCACAGCCGACCATCATCAACAAAACCAACGCGCGCATCGCAACCTCCAATTTGGCCGCGCCACTACCCGATAGTCCGCCAGAACACCAACAGCAGAAACGTCCCGCGACAACTCCTACGACGTAAGCCACCCACCCAGTTTGTGGCTTGTTAGCTCGCTATGGCCAGCATATCGGCGTCTGCCAAATAGTGCTGCCACTCCTCGATGGAGTCCGCCCAACCTGTCTGCTCCAGCCACGCGGGATGAAAGTGCACAGGCCGTCCTGCCTCGGACGCTTCGATCAACTCACTGGCTATGAACAGCAGCATTCTCGGAGAGTGTGGACGGCTCGGAAGTGGATACCCCGTATGACTGTACGCAACGGCCTGAATGACATCGCGGGGTAGACCCCAATGATGGAGTAATCGGGCGCCCAAATAGGCGTGGGTAAATCCATAATGCGCATGCTCGGTATCGATGAGTGATGCTCCACTCTTCAAGCAGATCTCAACAAGCTTCGGGTAGTCCGGATCTGTCTTCATCATCAGCAGCTGGCCAATGTCCATCAAGATAGCCGCGGTAACAGCTGACTCTGCATGGCAACCCGCCATCTGTCTGACCAAGAGCATGGCCTTGAGCCCGCGCTGACTGATGCGGGAGACATGGCGCTTGTCCAAGCCTTCGATGGCTCCGAAACACACACCTGCCAAGACCGCAGCGCGAAGCTTGTTAATACCCAACAATACGATGGCACGGTCGAGAGATGCTACCCGACGCGGAAGGTTGAAGTATGGCGAGTTTACGACTCCAAGAACCTTGCCCACCATGATTGGATCGAGCTGCATGGCGGCGCGAATCTTGGCGGTGGTGGCGTTGGGGTCGTCGAGGATGTCGAACAAATGAAGAGCATCACTTGGCATCTTCGGCAGTTCGCCGCTCGCGTCTTTCGGTAGACGGAGGTTGGGGACCCCATTGCCATCCAAGCTACTGTCCAAAACAGCGGTCAAATCCGACAGGTTGGCGTCCCACTGCAGAATATGGTGTGCATAAGCCCATTCGGCGTTGGACACCGCTGCCGAGTCAACCATCCACACACGTCTCGCCGTAGGCATGTGCTTTTGAGCGCGTAGCAGAACGTCGATCTGGTCGCTAACAATCACGTCATAGGAGCCAAGACTCAGTGCCTCATCAAAGTTGTCCGGCCGCACAATGGTCAACCCAACGTGTAGTGGCGATAGGCGAATCGCTTCGACCAATGGCAGAGTGTCTGGGACCAGGAGTAGCAAACGCACGAGCCCTTTCGGGTCCGACATCACCCGAAACCAACTCGCGGGCATGGGTGGCAATGTCCGTCCATCATGCAGCACGAGCCACCTCCACGAGTGTACTTGGCCCGAGAAGCTGTAAAAGACGGGCCACTGTGCGCTCGGTCAGCACAGTCCCCTCCGGAATCAACATGACTCCCGCGCCATTGTTCACGGCTTTACTGATCACCATTCCCTCGCGCAGTAGCGATGCCGACAGACGCTCTCGCGCATCTTGTCGGGTAATCAGCCATACACACAGCTCGAGGTCACCGCTGACAAGTCGCCAAACACGGGCGTCGCTCGCGGGTTTGACGAACATGGCATCCGCCGGCAAACCCAGGGAGAAGGTATGGCCTTCGGCATCTGCCCCACGCTTGATGGTACCGCCTGCCATATTGGCGAATTCCCTCATGGCATCGGCCATCACGTCATGGCCCACAATGTCACCAAACAACACCCCGCAGAAGGTAGGTACAGCGTCTTTGAGGAGGCCAACACCAATCGTCAGGTTTAGGCCGTCACTGATCAGGGTCAGTGGAATTTCGGCCGCGTACTCCAAATTGGGTACCATTTCGAGAGGTTCGCTGACAAGGTCAGCGCCGATCATCTGTCCAAACTCCGAACAGATCATGATGGGGAACTCGGTAAGCGTGGTCAACCGAGAGAGGGTGTTTGGTGGGACTCGGACGAAGTCGTCCCCCATCGTGTGCACCCAACTTCGAATCCGTTCCACCGCGTCCACCCGACCCGCGACCTCTTCGGGCGACGCCTTCGCCGACATGATGTCGTCGACACCCATTTGCCACGCTTCACGAACTTCACGACCCGATGGGTGTTCAAGCGACGCGATGACGTAGACATGCCGGTCGGAGTGCTCTCGGAACGGGGTGACCCATTCGTGCACAGGCTGACAGACAATGGCAACATCCACCGTTGGCCCTCGCATCAGTGACCGCGTGATGTCCGTGTCTGTGTGCGCCACATTCACCGTATGACCAAGGCCGCACAAGACGACTCGAAACGCCTCACAGTCCCTTCCGTCTTGTCCAGCAACCAGGATGTTCATCTCAGACCCCAGCTACAGCTAGCTTTTCAACAGCGGCAAGCAGCAACGTGGTCTTGAACGGCTTTACCAACCAACCCTTGGCCCCTAGTAGGCGCGCTTTTCGAACCATCTCCGGCTGCCCTTCGGTGGTCAGCATGACTACAGGAATGCGGACACCGTGACTCTCGCGCAACGCTTCGAGGAACTCAATACCGTTCATCCGCGGCATATTGACGTCACACACAATCAGAGAGGGCTCCGCACCCGCTGCAAGCTTCTCAACTGCGTCTACTCCATCCTTCGCTTCCAGCACCGCGTAGCCAGCACCAGCCAGTGCACGCTTGACCATGTTGCGAATCATGAGGGAGTCATCCACGATAAGAATAGGACGGTCAACAGTCATTCGATAGCTCCGAGATGGAAGTGCGGAGAGGGCTGATGCACACCAGCCTGCAACGCGATGTTCCATGTCAATCATGAGTCGGACCGGGCACGGTAAAATTAAGGTCTAACGTTGACAAGCGTGAAAACCTTGACGTCGCATGATCCCCAAAAACCACTACGAGCCGTCCCAGGGACGACTCCATCAATCAATCAGCAAACAGGCAACGAGTGGGGCTAAGCGGCAGCCACCATCACTTCCGATTTTGGGAATCGGAAGGTGAAGGTTGTGCCTTCATGTCGGGACGTAGACACCTGAACAAAGCCACCGCAATCCCGACACGCTTGTCGCACAGCACTCATCCCAATGCCGCGACCCGACATCTCGTTCGCACCATCTCGCGTGCTCAAGCCATCATGAAAGAGGGCCTCCACCAACTCTTGGTCGTTAATGTTAATCAAGCCGGCCACTGCCGCACGAGCGCGAACCGCATCCCAATCAATACCTCGGCCATCGTCGCCAACAGAGATCTCCAGCCAATCCTGGACAATCTCCGCCCGTAAGGTCAATGTTCCGACCACTGGCTTGCCGTTGGCCAACCGTTCGTCCTCGGGCTCCACACCATGGTCAAGCGCATTGCGAACCACGTGTACGAGCGACG
>JBLHSN010000323.1:0-6780 GCA_047626195.1 Myxococcota bacterium | reverse complement strand
GGAGAGCACGGCGCCTCCGGATGCCGACTCACCGAGTGTGTACACGGCTCCCGCATGGGCGGTGCCGAGGTGGTTGTTGACTTCTGGACGGGCTGGAAGGGTAGCCGTAGCAGTTCCGAGGCCAATCTCATCGATGGTCAAGCCAACAGTCTTAATGAATGGAACCATCTGGGTGAGCAGAACGCGTAGGTCAGGTGTAGCCATGGGAGTCTCCTTGATGGGCGCTTGCCTATCGCGGACGGCGTTGTGTGGGGGGGTAGGGGGTCGCTTCACAGTCGCACGGGGCGAGCCCAATCACCATGTGGAGCATGGGCTTTAGGACACGCCATCTCTTGTCGATGGTCGGGACTCTTCGCCCTCATTTGCGATAGCGCCTGCACCTACTCTGGAGGGTTGCATGTTTGCGGAGAATCTGCTGGCTGGGCGTGTCGTGGTTGTGACGGGTGGTGGAACTGGATTGGGCCGTGCCATGGCGCTTCACTTTGCCCGTTTTGGGGCCAAGGTTGGCATTCTTGGACGTCGGACCGAGCCGCTCAAGGCGACTGTGGCGGACCTGACCGCAGCCGGTGCGGTGGCTGCTTGGGCGAGTGCCGATGTACGAGACCCCGATTCGGTCCATGCGGCATTCGATGCCTTGGAGTTGGAGCTTGGACCGCTCGACACCTTGATCAACAACGCCGCTGGGAACTTTCTGTCGCCGACAGAAGACTTGTCTCCCAACGCCTTCAATGCGGTCATCGACATTGTGCTGCGCGGCACCTTTCACTGTACCCAGGACTTTGGTCGCCGGGTGATTGCCGACGAAGCCCGCAAGGGTGTGGTGCTCAACATCACCACCACCTACGCGTGGATGGGCTCACCCTTCGTACTGCCCAGTGCGTGCGCCAAGGCCGGCGTTCACGCCATGACCAAGTCGCTGGCTGTGGAGTGGGCGACGTACGGCATGCGCTTTGTAGACATTGCCCCCGGGCCATTCCCAACCGAAGGTGCGTTCTCCCGGCTCGCTGTTCCTGGAATGGACCAGCTGGGTAAGGACCAGAACCCGACCGGTCGCTTCGGAGAGCCACAGGAGCTCGCGAACTTGGCGACCTACCTGATCAGTGACCAAGCCAGCTACGTCAACGGTGCCACTGTTCCCATTGACGGCGGGGAGTGGTTGTTGGCCGGGCAGAGCTTCGGTCTGTTGGCACGGATGGACCGCGACAACCTCAAGCAGATGATGCAGGCAATGCGTCCTAAGAAGTAGCGCCGGTCAACAGACTAGGCAGCCAATTCCGGGCATCGCAGGCAGCCACTCGCCGGTCACAGCATCGAAGCGCAGTAGCCATCCCATTGTGGCGTCGCGGTCGCTGGCGGCTGGGCAGTAGGCGGTGCTCTGCAGCAGTGTTGGCGTCCAGTTCACCTCGTCTACGTGGAATTCTCCGCCAACGGTCTTGTCGAACAGGATGCCGTCTTCAGATTCGTACCAAGACCACACAACACGAGTGCTCAGACGGAAGGTGTCGTCGGACTGGGCGATGTACGAGCCGGTTCCGGTTGACTGGCACTGTTCGAAGATGGCGTAGTCGTAGGTTCCGCGGAAAACGGCGGGTTGAACATCTTCGGCATTGACCGTTGGGCAGGCGGAAAGCTCGGTGTTGAGCGCCTCGGTGGCCGGTGGCACGTAGGTGCCCGACATGGCGGTCATGTGGACAACCCCGTCGTCGCGGCGCAGGACTGCGGAGACAACGTCACGGGCCAGAGGGATGCTTCCGATGCGTTCGCGGTAGAACTGGATTGTGCGTACGCGGCCTTCAACAACAATGCGGCAGGGAGCGTTATTGGTGCCCCAGTCGTCGCGGTCTAAGAGGAAGGCATCGGGTGTGGCTTCGAACACGTCCCACACGGCGTCGTACAGGTCCGCTTCGCCATCCGAGCACGCAGTGAGGTCTACGTCGAAGGCGAGTCGGCTTGCGGTGTCCCGAGGGGTGCTCCAGGTCACGGTTGCCGCAGAGTCCAGACCGGTAATTGCAGCGGTCACAGTGGCCTGTCGTCCGACGGGAGTGAGGGGGACCGGGTAGGTCAGACAGGCTGTTCGTTCAGTGTCAGTGTCAGTGTCAGTGTCAGTGTCAGTGTCAGTGTCAGTGTCAGTGTCAGTGTCAGTGTCAGTGTCAGTGTCAGTGTCAGTGTCAGTATCGACGTCTGAATCGGTTCCTTGCTCGGTGTCTGTGCCCGTGTCTTGTCCGGGGGGCTCGTCGTCACAGGACGCGGCGAGGGCGGAGACGGCAGCAAACACGAATGCGATACGGGATGGGCTCATGAATACTCCTTGGAGCCGTCGTTGTACCTGCTGTACGTCGAAACCGTTCAAACAACGCGCTCGTTCGGTTTTAGTGCTCTAAAGATGCGCGTCGAAGTGCGTGGTCAGAGCGCCGCGAATGTCGGGCTCAACAACCTGTGGCAGCACGAATCCGGTGCTGCATTCATTGATTCCGACCACATCGGAAGCGGGCGTTCCGTCTGCGCAGCCGTCTCCGGCGAGCCGGATCAGTAGGTCGGAGAAGGTGGGGTCGAGGTCGTCGCGGTCCAGAAGGTTGGCTTCGGCGAAGGTGGTGAGCTGCAGGTCGCACAGGTCGCTGAAGGCCAAGTGACCCGCGCCCTCGTACGCGATGTACGGCATGGCGCTATCGCTCGCGGCTTCTTCGGTTTCGGTGGCTGAGATGATGCCATCGCACGTTGCCGCCATGTACAAGCCGGGGACGTCGCGGGGGACTGCTTGTCCGCCGGCCATCGCGACAAAGGCGTCGATTCGTTCGTCGTCTTGAGCAATCGTTGTGGTGGAGTTCGCGCCGGCTGAATGACCGAACAAACCGATGCGGTCGGTGTCGATGCGTCCGCCGAGCAGGTCGCTGCCGTTTGCGAGGTCGGGGAGCGCGTCCAACAGGTCATCGAGATCGTCTTCGGCAGGGTCAGAGCCAAAGCCCGACAGGTCGCAGCCGTCTAGAGCCGGTGAAAACAAGCAAGGAAGGACGTCTCCTAGTGAGCGACCGCTGTGATCGGTGGAGAGCACCACGTAGCCGCGTGACGCCAGGTGAGTGGCCAAGTTTGCGGACTGAACGCGCATGCCGCCGAAGCCGTGACTGAACACGATGACGGGGAGTGGGTCTTGTAGGCGCCGGGGTTCGGCGTCTCGCCGGGCGCTGGTCTCGATGCTATTGACAGATACCGACCCCAGGTGCGCAATGAACGAGTCGGGGACGTAGGTCAGCATGTCAATGACCTCGCCAGCCAGCCGGTCATCGGTTTGTGTGGCCGGGTACCAGATCTCTGTGATGTGCCCGTCGATCTCGAGGGTCTGTACGCCGACGGGAACACCGGGTTCGCTAGGGTCCGTAGGTAGGTCGAGAGACTCGGTGCACCCAAAGAGCAGTGCTGTCAGGATGAGCATGGCGGACTCCAACTACGTGAGAACGGTGGACTATCTCCGGACGGACCGGTTCCGCTAGGAAGCCTGTGCAAGAGGACCTTTGGGGTCTGACAACACCTTGGCCATGTGGTCCATAAACGCGCGGACCCGGCTGGTGTGGCGCAGCTCCATCAGTGTCAGCAACCAGAGTGGACGCGAGAATTGAGGCGGGCCCATTCTGCGAACTCCCGGAGTGTCATCGCCTTCGTAGCAGGGCATGAAGAAGGCCCCGATTCCAGCGGCGACGGCCTGCTTGCGGAGGATGGCGCTCTCATCGATGCGCGCGACAATCTTTGCGCCAGGCGCATTCTCGTCCAGCCATGTATTCAACCACTTGCCGGGCAGACGCTCATCCCATCCAAGCCACGGGTAGTCCTGTAGTGGTGCGTCTTCTCCCACCTGTGCGATGAGGGCTTCACTCGCGTACGCCGCGTAGCTCACCGTACCGGCTCTCCGTCCGAGCAACCCCTCTGGCGGAGATTCGGACAAGCGAATAGCGATATCGGCCTCGCGCCGGGTCAATGAGACGGTGTCTAGGGTGGATGTAATGGTGAGTTCTACGCCTGGGTACCGCTTGATGAACAAGCCAAAGCCTGGTGCGAGAACGCGAAAGAGGTCATCGAAGAGAGAGACTCGAAGTGAGCCGCGCAAGTCCGTGTCCTGGCCCATGACCAGGCTCTGTGCGGCATGAACCTCGAACTCAACGCGCTCTGCCGTAGCGGCCATCTCTTGTCCGGCTGGAGTCATGTGCAGTCCGTCCGGTCTGCGGTCGAACAAACGCACGCCCATGCGCTCTTCGAGTGCACGCAGACGCCGGCCTACAGTTGTATGGCGCACGCCCAGGTCAGTGGCGGCGCCGCTCAGCGACCGGTGGCGGCTAGCGGCGAGTACGAAGCGAAGGTCATCCCAGTCCATGTGTGCACCATTGCACAACGGTGATGCAGTAACAACCATTCCTTGGACAGAATAGCACAGCTAGTGGTGGAGTGAGGAGACCTACATGCCCCACCGACCGACCCCGCCTATTGTCCATGCCATCGCTCTTTGCGCGGCGCTCATCTGGAATGCCACTTGGTTGAGCTCGGCGTACGCGCAAGCGGACCCACCGACAGAGTCTGAGCTCGCCGAACCGCCACCCGAACGCGCGGAGCCGCCAACCGAACTCGCGGGACCAAGCCAGGGAGACGCGCCTCCGTACCGGCGCTTTCACTTGGGTACATCGCTTTTTGTGTTGGTCAGCTTTGTGCCCAGCGACCAATCACCAGCGTTTGCCAACCTGAATTTTGGCGTGCGTCTGACCCCGAAGGATGTCCTCATCTTCGAGGCCATCACCTGGCAGTACCACGAACCTCTGGGCATTCCGTGGGGCCCAGACAAGGGCAACTTGGACAATGCGTTCCCGGGCCGTGTTCTCGATATTGGCATTGGAGTCGCCTACCAGCGCTTCTTGTGGAAAGGGGCGTACGCGGCTCTGCACGCCACGCCGTTCCATCAGACCTACCTGGATGCAGAAGGAAAGCGTATTCAGAGCGGTTTTCAGTTGTTCATGACAGCAAGGTTTGGCTACCACTTTGCCTTCGCGAAAAACCGTGTATTTATCGAGCCCTCTGTGGCCTTCACCGCTTGGCCCATCAACACCAACCTGCCCGACGACTTCGCTGTAGTGGAGGACCGGTGGTCTGGCTATTTCCTGTTCGAACCTGGACTGCACTTTGGGGTGAAGTTCTGACGGCTAGGACGCGCGGCGTACTGACGTGTCCGCTGGAAGCAGGTCTGCCGTCAGCGCCTCGTGCAGGGGAGTGTGTGGGACTTTGCCGAGGAATGCGGCGAGCTTGACTTCAGACATTCTCACCGGTTGGTCCCATAAGTAGCGCATCTCCCACAGCTCCCGGACCATAGGGCTAACGAGGCGAAGTGGCTGCATGGCCCACCACGGCATGCGGCGGACTCCACGGGTCGGGTCTCCCAACACGTCTGCCACCGCTCGCGTCCACACTTCGCCAGTCAGAACATGACCTGTGACGTTGAACTCGGACCATGTGGGGAGCTCATGCCGTCGCTCGGCAAGCTGTCTGAACACCTGAGCGATGTCTGGACCGAATGCCCATGAGTGCGGAATGTTGAGGGGCGCAGGGTACTGAATCTTGCCGCCCGTCACCGCACCGCTGGCGAGGTGATGCATCCATGTAGACGTGCCAATGACGCCAAAGAAGTCGCCGGCACGGGCCACGATTACCGGTGCTCCGCCATCGCTTCCAGCGCGGAGAATGGCTTCTAGTCGATTGCGCAGCGCTCCCTTTCGGCTCACTGGCTGCTTGGGGCTCGACTCGGTCAGCGGCTGTGCGAAGTCGGGTCCGAAGTTGTACACATTTCCAGGAAGCAGCACCGTTACCTGTGCACGAACGGCGGCGTCTACGATGCCCTGGGTCAGGTCGAGCATCTCGGGGTCCCACTGTGGATAAGGAACGTTAATCCCATGGAACACACAGTCCGCTTCGTGTAGCGCGTTGTCCAGGTCCACGGCGTTGTGTGCGTCTCCGGTCAGTATCCGTACCGTGGGTTGGTGGCGAAACTTGGCAGGGTCTCTGACGAGGACGGTGACGGTATGGCCTGCGTCGATGAATGCGGTCGTGACGGCATCTCCGATGCCTCCAGTTGCGCCTAGAATGGTGATGTTCATGGGGACTCCTTGTGCATCTGTCATCACCGATTCATAATAGAGTGACTGCCGGAGAGTTTTCACATGAGTGATTCATATTTGAATCAGTTGGACTGGGACGGCCTGCGGCTCATGTCTGTGGTGGCTCATCATGGCTCGCTACGCAGAGCCGCTGCGGCTCTGGGCATCAGCCAGCCGACACTTGGGCGACGCTTGCGTGATGTCGAGATGGCAGTCGGAACTACGTTAGTTGTCCGTCATGCCCGTGGGGTGACTCTGACGGCTGCCGGCCACGCTGCTGTGGCGGCTGCCGTCAATATGCAAAAGGTTGTACGGTCGTTTCAGCGGTCGATGTCCGGAGCTACCGGCGAGATGCGCGGACGTGTCCGGGTGGCCTGCACCGAATCTGTTGCGGTAGGCGTGCTGTTGCCCAGCCTTCGAGCCTTGCGTCGTAAACACCCCGGTGTGTTCGTGGATGTGGTGGTGTCGGCTACCGCTAGTGACTTGGACCGGCGTGAAGCCGACATCGCCATTCGAATGTTTCAGCCTAAACAACCCAACCTACGAGCTCGTCGTTTGGGCACTGCGACAACCTCATTCTACGCCAGTCGTGCGTATGTGGAGGAGTGGGGAAGGCCGACCTCGGTGAGCGAGCTGACCAAGCACGATGCTGTCG
>JBLHSN010000322.1:0-6834 GCA_047626195.1 Myxococcota bacterium | reverse complement strand
ACCACAAGCTCGGAGCCGTTGGGTCATTCAACGCGATGGTCTCGGCCAAGATGCCGTCGGGGTAGCCGTCCTGGTCCATATCCGACTGCATGTCGCCGCCTGGAGCCAGCAAGGCCACCTTGGGGTCGAGATTGGAGTAGACCGCCGGATGCGGACCATTCAGGCCGGGAGCACTGGCCCCCACGGCGATGACAGAGGGGCTAGCAGCCGGCCAGGAGATGATACTTGCACCATCGTTTCCGGTGGCAGCGATGACCACTACGCCCGCGTTGTGACAACGCTCTAGCGCTTCTTCCAACGCCGGAGACGGCAGGTAGCCAGTCGGAAAGGCCAAGCTCATGTTTACGACATCTGCGCCATGGTCAATCGCCCAGTGCAGCGCTTCGACGAGATCCAGCTCATTTCCGGCGTTGTTCTCGTCCAGCACGCGCAGCGGCATCAGAGACACGCCCTGGGCGATGCCCTGAACCTCGCCTTGAGACGCGATGATGCTCGCGATGTGTGTTCCGTGCTGGTGCTCGTCGAGCGGCAGCGCGTCGTCTTCTACAAAGTCCCAAGGTGCCACAATGGTCACGCCAGCGAGCGACTCCGCCCGGTTGAACGACCGCCCATCTTCCGCTGTGGTCAGGTAAGCCACGCCACTGTCGACGACTGCGACGACGACGCCGTCCGCTCGGAATGTATTCCCACGCATGTCCGCTGCAGCCAGATGCCACTGAAAGTGAACGGCGCTGGAGGCCGCACCGGACTCCGTTGAGTCGGATGTTGGGGACTCCGACCTCGGGGAGTCCGACACTGTGTCAGCGCTATCCATTGTTGTGGTCGTAGAGTCCTCGCCGTCGTTGTCGGGCTCACCAGCTCCGTACATGAGTGCAATTGGCGCTGCATCCACCGTTCCGGTTGCGCGGAGTCGGTCCAACAGCGATGTAGTGGTCTCACCAACTGGGACCAAGACCGCGGCAAAGCCTGATACCCCTGGGCGTTTGGCGACCTGAACACCTTGCTCAGCCGCCCACACATCAAGGTCTCCAGCAACGCGCACCATGATGCGGTCCGCCTCTTCCCCAGCACGCTCAACGGTACCGGCAACGCCGGCGCTCGTCGGTGCGCGATCGGTGCTCGTAGACGGGATGGTCGGGTTGTTGGATGTGACTGCAGGCGCAGGTGGGGTGTCCCCAAGGTTCACATTCATAGTCAACGTCGCAACCACCAGTCCGGCGGCGCCTCCTAGTGCAATGACTCTACGCATCTTCAATGCCTCTATGCATCTTCGGCTCCCTCGTGTGGCAGGGGAACGGATCGGTAGAGTCGATGGTTAAGACTTGAGGAAAAAAAATTTACAACAAGCAAAGCACATTGCGCGCGAAACACCGCGAAACCTTGATCCGACGGTCTGCCCGGAGTCCAATCATTCCGTGAAGTCAACCACCACTATAGCCCTACACACCGCACTTGCCGCCTTACGACAGGCCTCAGGTGATGGCGAACGCAGCACCGGCATATTGGAAGCCATACGCCTGATTCAGGCAGCCTTGATGTCTGACAAATCTACACAGAATCAGGCGCGCGTCCGCCCCCGAGTGGTCATTGCAGACGACGAAGAGCTTATGCGAAACACCCTCGCCCGGGCGCTATCCCAGTCGTACGACGTTGTAGCGTGCGAAGACGGCGCGAGTGCTTGGGAAGCGATCTGCGCAGACCCGCCTGATGCCGTACTTTTAGACGTCAACATGCCGGGTCTGACCGGGGTTGAGGTCATCGAGCGCATCCGGAACTCCGCAGTATTCGGGACCATCCCCATCGTTATGGTGACGGGTCGAACCAGCGAACGCCACGTCTCTCGCGGTCTGGCGACCGGCGCAGATGACTACCTTGTAAAGCCGTTTCGCCCAAAAGAACTCCGCGCAAGACTGTCGCGACTCTTGCAGCGGGACGCCGAGCGCAGTGCTCTAGCACGCGTCAACGAACAGCTCAGCGGCCAAGCCGAGCGTGCATCCGAGCTGCTACACGACATGGGCAATGTACTGTCCAGCGTGGGTGTGAGTGCGGCATCCCTGCGGTCCTCGCACGCATCCAAGCATGTCGATGGCGTCGCACGAGCCGGCGCCCTACTGAATACGCAAGCTCTGGCGAGCCTCAATTCCGACCCCTCCTCAAAGGCCACGGCCCTTCCGCGGTACCTGCAGTCGCTCGCCAACGCAATGACAGCAGACCAGCAGCGTCAGCAAGAAGAAGCGCGCACGCTGTTGCTCCGCGTCAACGCACTCAAGCGCCTCCTACACCGAGCTCGCGAACAAGCGGGCGGGCGGGCCCAAGAGGTAGACGTCGCCGAGGCTGTAGAGGAGGTCATGGTTCTGTCCTCCATCATCGTTGAGCAGGCCGGTGCCTCCATCGTGTGCGACGCCGAGCATGCCCGCGTACTTGTAGACGCAGAGGCCCTGCAGCAAGTGCTGGTCAACCTGGTCCAGAACGCTGTTGATGCCGTGAGTAGTCTGCCCAACCGAGCAATCTTCATGTCGTCCGAGCAACGAGGGGAGTGGGTCCTCATCCGCATCCAGGACACCGGCAGTGGTATGGACTCCGTGACCCAAGCGCGCCTGTTCGAGCGCGGCTTCTCAACCAAGCCAGGTGACCGTGGACTGGGCCTAAGCTCGTGTGCGCGCATCGTCGCTGGCATGAACGGCACCCTTGAGGCCAGCAGCGCCGGACCGGGATTGGGTGCATGTTTCACCCTGACTCTGCCGCTCTTGGACTCATAGCAGCTCGCACTGCTACACCAACGAAAAACCCCGCCGCGGCCCTTGAGCCACGACGGGGGTCAGGGTAACGATGGTTTGCGCCATCGAATGACCTGCAGCCCGTTCACACTGGGACTGGAGGCGCCGACGAAGGTCTGCATGCCGACTGCAAAGTCGAGTGTACCCGGGACAAAGCCGCCGGCGGCAGCCCGTTCGTCCGGGCCAGTCGCGTACCGGTCATCTGGTTGGCAGCCACTTCAAAGGTCTGTTGCACACAGCCAGCGGGCCTATTCTCGGCGCACTCCAACCAAGACTCGCCATCGGCGTCGGGGCCCTCATTCATCCACCACTTCTTGGCGTCGTTGTTCCGCATGCTCGGTACCGAGGACACCTTGGTCTCCACCGCCTCAACAATCAGACGCCAGGTACCGCCAATATTGATGGCATACGACCTACAGGGGTGGCCGATGTCGTTGATGGAAGAAACCGGCGCTAGGGTGCGTTCAGGGACGTCGCAAACTGACGACGTTGTAACGCGTTACTGCTAGGAAGTTGGCGGCGAAACTGGGCGTGCCAAAGCGTCGCGTTCGACATCAACGTGGAGGTCCACCTCTGTAAGGTCGTCGAAGGACACCGCGTAGTAGATCTCACCGTCAGCGGTGTGCTCGCTCACCTGCACTCCGGTCATGCTGTCCCAGGTGGACGTGTCGGACTGCGCCGCATCGGTAATGGCCGCACCGATGCCAGAGATGACGTTGGGTGCGGTGTTGTACTACTTGAACATGACGTAGCCAGCGGCGCCGTAGGTGAAGTCCCGCGACCGCCGCCACCCGCACCGAGCGCGTAGACTGTGAGTTCTGTCACGCCACTCCGCACAATGAATGTGTCCGACGCGTCGAAGCCCATCACGTCCGACAACAGCTCAAGGTTGCCGTCGGCAGGAGTGAGTCGATCGAGCGTCCACGCGGTGGCGTCACTTGTGACGACAACACATCCGCTGTCCAAGCAGCCATTGCACACCTCAATCACCGCGACAGTGGGCTCGGAGTCTGTCGTATCGAACCCATCGTCTGCAGTAGCGATGCACGACACCGTGTCACCGGCCACAACCGGCAGGCCAAAGTTCTCACCATCAAGCGCTTCAGGGCTCCAGTCCGTCACCCCGCCCTCGGCGGACTCAAGTTGCCATACCCGTGCGTAGGTCCGCGCATCGCCGCCGGGGTCGATGGATGACGAGTCCAGCTCGCACACAATGCTGCTGTCGGGCGTGGGAGCCGCCGGGTAGGTCGACACCACCGGGGGCAGTTGGCGGCGCGTTGCCAGCATCATGCTCGACAGAAGCCAAGATCTGCGACGTGGTGTAGCCGTCGTCGACGATGACCTGCGCCCAAATGGCGTCGCCGCGAACGGCGAAGGCGGCCACGTCGAAGAAGACGCCCAAGGCATCCACCTACTCATCGTTCACCCCCTAGCTGATGGCGGCCTCGAGGTCATGGACGTCTGCGTCCGATGACGTACAAGACACTTCCACAGTGTCGAGAATCGTGGCCGACTTGCACCGTTCCGAATATCTCATTACCAGCCAAAATATACAGGGGTGGCCGATGTCGTTGATGGAAGAAACCGGCGTTAGGGTGCGTTCAGGGGCGTCGCCAACTGACGACGTTGTACCTTGTTACTACTAGGAAGTTGGCGGCGAAACTGGGCGTGCCAAAGCGTCGGGTTCGACATCAACGTGGAGGTCCACCCCTGTATCCTAGAATCAAGCCATCCCGGACGTCTCCGATGGGGCGTGCCGTCCGGATTGGTGACAACGAGGTCGCATCCCGCCAACAACATCAACATCAGAAACCGCACCGGCACCTCCGGCAGGGTCTCGTACCACGGCTCAGGGAACGGCTGGTCGTATTCCCATCGGCGTCGCAAGCGAATCGAGGGCGTCTCTACAGCCGGAGCTGAACCAGTACGGGTGCCGCTTTTACGGGAGCGGCGGCAATCGGCGTGAACACAAGCTCGTCGCCAACGTCGACCATCAACGCGGGTGCGCCGTCAAGGCCGACTGCAGCCCACCACGACGGCGTGTCGCCCTGGGCACGTAGGGAGAGCACTTCCACACACTAGCCGCCGGCACAGTGGTCTACGGCCTACAGATTGGCGACGCCGGCTGGAATCGGGGCGCTGTTGGGGCCCGTCTGGAGGGGCACAACATGCCGCACGCTCTGCAGGCGGAGGATGCCGGCCAGCTACTTCGTCATCGCACGTAGATCTGGTAGTCCCACGTCTCATACCAGTTCGGATGCATCATCATGTTGTTCGTCCCAACGCATGACTGGCCACACCCATTGTCAAATCCCAACCTTGCATACAGGCTCTCGGAGCTCGGGCTCACTCGCCACAGATTAGTCCCGCTGTCGACCCACAGCTCCGCGTCAGCCCACAGGTAGACGTCCAATCCACTAGCCTGGTTCATCATGGTGCCCAGGCCCGGCTGGTTGTCGTTTCCGAGCGGGCTGTACGCGGTGATATTGAGTCGCGCGCGGTCGTTGCTGGAGCCGAATAGAGCGTTCGTTCTGAGCTGGGCGCCAACATTCGCGTCAGTCGAGGCGCCGATTAGCGGCTCGTGGGTGTGGATGTCGCCCATGTCGGTGGCCACGACGGCCGACGTCAGGGCGGTGTTATTGGCTGACGTGAACATGGCGTTCCACGTCTGCGAGCCGGTGAGTTGCCAGTGGCGCCAACCGATGATGGCGTCCGTCGAGTTGTGGCGCACCAACACAATGAGCATCTCGGTGCCAGCCAGGTTGTCGGCCACCGCACTGCGGTAGTCGTGGGTGAGGTGCCCACCAAACCATCCGTAGGTGTCGGTTCCTTCCCAGAATCGCGTGTTGCTGAACCGAACAGACGACCCATCCGACGGGTTGATGGTAGCCAGATGCGTCCAGCCACCGGAGGCCAGGTCCATCTGGCAATGTACCCGCTCGGGGCCGCTGCCAGAGTCGATGTAGTACGCGCCTGTTCCACGAGAGCTGCCGTCGTCGCGGATAGCTTCACAAGAGGCCAGGGCGCCGCTTGCATCGTTGAGTGGTCTGGTAGCGATTTGCTCGGCGGTGAGAGCGTGTCCTGCCAAGGGAACTGGGACGAGCTGTCCACCTTCGAAGGTCTGGGCCCCTAAATCCACTTCAATCGTCAGGGTGCTGCCGACCAAGAACAGGTCGGAGTCGAGCAGGTTTGAGGGTTGTGCTCCGAGGATGACGCTGTAGTACCCGTTGTCGACGGGGGTCACCAAAGTCTCGCTGAAGACCGAGTTGTCGTCGGCATTGACCAGTCGGAAAGACAGTGTCTGTTCGCCTTGTACAGGCTGACCCAAGACGTCTAGAAGACGCCCCTGCTGGTTTACGGTCAGTGGTGACGCGCTGGCGAGAAGTACGGCAAGAAGTAGCATGTGTGGGTCCCCGAGTTGCCGGAAACTAGCATGTAACGCCTGTTGCGCTGGCCTGTGCTTGTAAGCACTTGGCGGCGTCGCGAGGGCGAGGATGCGAACCCGAGGGGATGGCCGGGTCATCCCGAGAGGTGAGCCGTTTAAGAGGATGCCCCCACCACTGCGTTGGGGAGTGTCGCTGCACACACCCCCGTGGTGTGGCCGTTGGCTAGGCACCAACGTTGGTTTGAGCGCGTTGCAACCGTGTCTCCTGCTGCCGGTGTTTCGGCGCGAGTGCGCATGCTATTTCCCGCCCCTTTCATCATTTAATCAATCGATTGGTAATTGCCCGAATCTCTCTGTACACGCAGTGTCTGTCAGGTATTGGGGGAGAGATGACTCTTGATTGGTTGAACATAGGTCGGGTCTGGGGTGCGTGGTTGCTGGCAGGGGTAGTTGCGGAACCGCTTTCCGCGAGCGCCCAATCGCTTGAACTCGGGATGAGCTGCACGCACGACCGTGACGCGGACAATGAGAGGCCTCAGAGCAGCGTCAGTACACCGGCTTTCGAGCGTTTGGGGTGCAAGAGCGTGGCGTTATTGCCGATGCAATCCGCCACACCCGCGTTCCGAGAGCGGAGCTTGCTCCCCCACCCTGTCAGGCAACCTCTTGGCGTCG
>JBLHSN010000321.1:0-6872 GCA_047626195.1 Myxococcota bacterium | reverse complement strand
TCTCGTCGGGGTCTTCGCGGCCGACCAGGATGCTGTGAATAGCTTCCACGGCCATCTGAGAAGCGACTTCGCCTGCGGCATGCCCTCCCATTCCATCCGCAACAACGAAGATTCCAGTCTCCTTGTCCACCAGGAAAAAGTCTTCGTTCTGTTCGCGGACAGGCCCTGCATCGGTGCAGGCGTAGCTCTCAAGCTGCATGAACATCCTCACGCCGACAGTGCGGTCGGCTACAATTGCCGGCATTATAGTGCCTTGCTGCGCGAGGGGTAGGGTCCAGCCTGTCCCACGAACAGCTCCACCGGAGACGCACAGCCCAAGATGCCATTGAACGAGGTTGCAATCGGCGCTGGCGGCGTGTCTCCCGGAGACCGCATCGGTGCCTACGAAGTTCTCCATCGCGTTGCGCGCGGAGGGATGGCGAGCGTCATCGCGGTGCGCGACGTACGCGACGGCTCCACACGCGCCATGAAGCTGCTGCTGCCACTCGATGATGCAGCCGAGGCGCAAACGCGATTTCGGCGAGAGTTCCGCGCACTGTCTCGGCTCTCTCACCCCAACATCCTCAAGGTTTTTGAGTGGGGGGTGCACGAGCATCGGCCGTGGTTCACGATGGAGCTTCTGGACGGCATGGTGCTGAAAGAGGCCACTGAAATCTGGCGCACCGAGTCACCGAGGGTGCGATTCGAACACGCCAACAACATGCTCATACAAGTCACGCGCGCCTTGGCCTACGCCCATGACCGCGGGCTCGTGCATCGCGATGTGACCCCGTCGAACATCATGGTGGACAGCGAAGGCAATACGAAGCTCATGGACTTCGGTGTGGTCAAGGACCTCGGCGCCGACCTCACCCGCCATGGTGAGATGATTGGCACCGTCGCCTACATCAGCCCAGAGCAGATCAAAGGCGAGGCCGTCGACGCCCGCGCCGACCTGTACTCCCTAGGGGCGGTGCTGTACTTGGTCCTCACCGGACAACGCCCGTTTACCGCGCGTGGTCTGCACGGCTATCTAGAAAAGCACCTCAACGAGATGCCCCGACCGCCTCGAGAAGTTGAGCCGCTGGTCCCGCCACACCTCGACCGCATCTGCATGCGCTTGCTCGCAAAAGACCCGGCCGCACGCTTCGCCTCAAGCGCACATCTGCTGCACATCCTCGGCGACACCCAAACCACCAACATCAATGAAGCTTGGCCGCCAAAGACCGTAGGCCGAACATTGCAGTCCGCCCGAATGCGCGACTCGGTGGACGACCTCGCCCAGAACGGAATCGGCAATGCCTTGTTGCTCAAGGGACGTACGGGCATGGGCAAGTCCCGGCTGCTCGAACAGTCCGTCGACTATGCCCGTCGCTTGGGTATGGTGGTTGCTCGGGGTCGCTGCCGCAAACAAGACCGCCCGTTTGGTGCTTTTATTGGGGTCTACCGAGCGCTGATCGGAGATGAGCCCCCCGCCATTCTTGAACAGGTCCTCGGAAGCGTGGACGACGGCGTGGTCCGTGAGCGCTATCCCGTCATCCGAGCATTTCGCGACCTAGTGGTGTCGAGAGCACCAGTGGTCATCGTCCTAGACGACCTTGAAAACGCCGACCCTGCGACGGCCGAGCTGCTCGAATACTTGATTCGCAACACACTGGAGCTACAGAGCGAGCAGGTCGTCTTCCTGTTGGGTCAGGACACCGACTCCGGAAGCTCCGAGCGTCGCCTCGAAGACATCGACGCGGTCATCCCGGTAGACATCGGTGCGTTGGGCGGCTCAGAAGTCGAAGAACTGCTGCTGGCCATGCTTCCCAACGACATGCGCACGCGGACCCTAGCCGAGCGACTGCACCTAGAGTCCGGAGGCAGCCCAGCATTTATCGCCGACATGATGCGCGGCTTGGTGGACGAAGGCGTCTTGGTCAAAGAAGACGGCCAGTGGCGCATCACGCTCGACCCCACGGAGATCACGCGCTCACGCCTTCCCATTCCGACATCGCTTCGCGACGCGATTCGCGAGCGCCTCCGTCACCTACCGGCCGAAGCCGAACGGGTGGCCCAGACCTTGGCCATCTCCCGTCGTCGCTTAGACGTAGACGCGCTCTTGGGAACCCTGTCAGTCGACGAAGACACGCTGCTCGACGCCATCGACGTCCTGGAAGAAGCCGGCTTGGTCGAAGAACGCAGAGACGGCGATGAAGAGTCGTTCGAGCTCGCCCAAGGACGGGTTCGGGACGTACTTCTGGAGCGAATGTCCCCTGAGAAGCGTCAGGAACAACACCAGCGCTTGGGCGAGGTTCTGGAGCGGCAATACCGCGACCAACCCGCGATGATTGTTGAGGAACTGGCCTACCAGTTTGAACAGGCTGGCTTGGCGCCCAAAGCCTACGCCTTCCTGATGCAGACCGCCCGTCGTCACTTGAGGCGCAGCCTGCACGAAGAGGCCATGGTCTTCATTGACCGCGCCTTGAAGCTCGAGCCCACGGCGCGCCCGCTGATGCTGCTCGACCACGCGGACAGCACCCTGTCCGAGCTGCACTTGGCCCGCTCGCTGACCCGATTCCACCTCGGCGACTGGAAGGGAGCGCTGGAGTCCGCTGAACGCGCGCGAGCTCTGGCAGATGTTGTCCCAAGCTCGGCTCTGCAAGCACGGGTCTATGCCGAGTACGGCAACCAATTGCGCAATCAAGGTAAGAATGACGAAGCCGAAGTGGCGTTGCGCCGTGCCTTAAGCCGCGCAGACGACGCTGGTGACGAGTCCCTACGCCCCATGCCGCTGTACCATCTAGGTGCGTTGGTCTGGGCCAAAGGAAATCTGGTTGGCGCCGAGCAAATGTGGAACGACGTGGTCACAAGCGCGCAAGCCACTGGCGACGACCGCGCGTTGGGCTTCGGCTACAACGGTCTCGGTATCCTGGCTGTTTGTGAAGGCGCTACCGCACAAGCGCGAAGCCACTTGGAGCAGTCCGCATCACTATTCGGCGAGCTGGGCATGCTGGATGCGCTGGCTATTGCGCGAGTCAACCTTGTCGAACTGTACCTGTCGAGCGGTATCTTGAGCAAAGCACTCGGTCTATCAGAGCGTACGGTCGCCCAAGCTCGTGAGGTCGACCACCCACACGGCATCGCCTTGGGCTTGGTGTACCGAACCAACGTATTGCTCGAGCTGGGTCGCACCCGAGAGGCCGAGCAAAATGCGGCAGAGGCGCTCCGATTGGTACGGAAGCTCGGTCAATTCGAGGATGAAGTCACTGCCCTGGCTCTGCGGGCCCGGATTGCCTTGGCCGACGGTCATCCAGAGCGCGCGCTGAGCATTCTCGACCGCATGTGGCCCATGTTGGAGCAGCACGACTCCGAAGGTATCACGCCTCAAGCGGAGGCTTGGAGAGCCCACGCACTGGCCCTGCTCGGGCGGACCACCGAAGCGCGTGCGCTGCTGAACAAGGAAGAAGACCGCGTTCGCCAGTGGCCACACCTTCAGGTGCGCACGGAGCTGGCCCGCGGTCAGGCGTATGCCGCACTCGGCGACATCACGTGCGCCCACGAGGGTCTCAGCAAAGCGCTGAACATTGCACAGACGCATGGCTACCGCTTCTTCCAGCTGTGCTGCCACCACGAACTTGTTCGGGTATGCACCGATGAAAGCGAACGCGCGCGTCACCTCCGAACGGGCATGTCTCTGGCACGAAGCATCGCCGGCAGCCTGCCGCTGCAGGAGGGACGCACGTTCATTCGGGAACGCTGGCCCAATCTGGCAGCCACCGCCGTTCGCGGTATTCCGCCGTCCGGCTAGCGCAACCCAAAACCGCCGCTCCCGGACGTCCCTGGTGAACCAAGGTCAAGAGCGACGCCAGCGCCACACCTGGGAGTAGGAGAGCCGCAGCAGCGTCTCGTTGAATAGGGTACTTTCCATCGCAACTTATTCTGCCGGCTTGGATACAGGAGTGGCCGATGTCGTTGATGGAAGAAACCGGCGCTAGGGTGCGTTCAGGGGCGTCGCCAACTGACGACGTTGTAACTTGTTACTACGAAAAGTTGGCGGCGAAACTGGGCGTGCCAAAGCGTCGGATTCGACATCAACGTGGAGGTCCACCCCTGTATATGCCGCTTATTCCTTGAACAGATCGCGAAACAGATGGACTGAGGGCTCGGAACCGCCGATGCCATCACCCGACGTTTCACCCATCACCTTCGCAGACAAATGCCCGTCTATATCCATAAGCGCCAATATCTATTGAGGTGGGCGTGTTCGCCGGAAGACGTGGTAAGACGCCGCCAAGTCACCCAGGGACAGCGACCGCATGGCCAACGCGAAGAAAAAGAAATCGCTGATAGACTCCGCCCTCGGCATCTTCTCGGATGTCCGCGCCGGCGAAGGGTCTCACGCCCTGCTGATGCTGCTGTCGCTGTTTCTGCTGATGGTCAGCTATTACATCCTCAAAACAGTGCGTGAACCCCTCATTCTCGCCGGTGGTTCTGCCGAGCCGAAGTCTTACGCCGCCGCGGCACAGGCCGGTGTGCTGATGCTGTTCGTCCCCGCCTACGGCTACCTCGCCAACCGCGTGGACCGGCCGAAGCTCATCGCCGGTACATTGATTGCATTCATCGCTTGCCTCCAGGGATTCTACCTGCTCGGCGTGTCTGCGGAGCCGAATTGGCTGGGCGTCGTCTACTACATCTGGGTGGGCATTTTCAGCGTGGCCACCATTGCCCAGTTCTGGTCGCTCGCGAACGACCTGTACAACAAAGACCAGGGAGAGCGGCTCTTTCCCATTGTTGGAATCGGTATGACCGCCGGGGCTGCAGTTGGAAGCTTCGTCGCCTCCGTCCTGTTCAAGGGCAAAATATGGGGCTATGACATCGGCTTCTTGGGTGACGGCCTTGGCCCCTACGCGCTGATGCAGGTGGCGGCAGGACTGCTCGTCACACACCTCATCCTGACCATGATGGCCAATGCCAGTGGGTCCGCTCAAGGGCCCGCACCCAAGCCTCTTGAAGGACCCAACGGCTTCCTGCTGGTGCTGACACGTCCATACATCCGACTCATCGCCATCCTGCTCATCCTGCTCAACATCGTGAACACGACTGGCGAGTACATGCTGGGGAGCGTGGTCGTCGACACAGCCGGTGAGACCATCACCCTGCAGATGGAGGCCCAAGAGGCCACTGGAGAGCCCTTCGCCGAGACCCTCGCCATAGAGGCGGGCGAGGTCATTCCTACCCGCGAGGAGATCTTCGACAAGCGAAAAGGCAAGTGGATCGGTGCCTTCTACGGCAACTTTTTCTTCTGGGTCAACGTCCTTGCGGTGCTATTCCAAGCATTGTTTGTCTCCCGCTTGGTCAAGTGGTTCGGCATCACACCCCTTGTCTTTTTACTGCCCATTATCGCGTTCGGCGTGTACGCCGGAGCCGCCGCCGGTGTTGGGTTCATCGTGCTGCGCTGGCTGAAGACCGCTGAGAACAGCACCGACTACTCGGTGATGAACAGCGCCAAGAGCATGCTTTGGCTACCGACTGACCGAAACGAGAAGTACAAAGCCAAACAGGCCGTGGACACCTTCTTTGTCCGCCTTGGAGATGTCATCAGCGCCGGTATCGTCTTTGTCGGCGCCAACTGGCTAATGCTCGGCAATCGCGGCTTTGGCGTAGTGAACCTGGTGGTCATCGCTGCATGGCTCGGTGTGTCCGTCTTGGTCGTTCGGCGCTACAAGGCACTGGCTGCCGAGACGCCGTCAGAGGAGACCGCTGCATGACTGCCCTCATCCTACTCATCGCATTGGCGTCTGGCCAAGAGGCAGAGCGTGCTTGGGGGCCTGCGGCACAAGAGGCGGCTCCGGCGCTCTCTGCACCGCAGCTGTCCGAACGCGAGCTGCCCAACTACGACGGCCGAGACAACGCCCCGCCCACACTCGGTGAGAGCTTATTGTGGGTGCCACGCGTGGCATTCGCACCGCTGTACGCAGTCGAGAAGTTCGTCATCTACCCGCCCGTCTCACACACAGTGAAGTTCATCGAGCGGGAAGGCGTGGCCAAGAAGGTAGAGCGTGCGCTGACCATCGGTGACCCAGACGGTGGGCATGCGTTGTTCCTCCCCACCGCACTCATCAGCTTTGGCTTCCGGGCGTCGGTCGGCGCCGCACTCATTGGCTCCGACATCGGTGCCAAGGGCAAGAGTAGCTTCCGCATCGCGGCGGCCTACGGCGGTCCAGACTGGCAGGCCCTCGGTGGCAGCTGGACCCAGGACATCGGCACCCCTCTCGACCGGGACCAGAGTGCAGTGATCTTGGAGGCGCGCTACCTCGAGCGCCCCGACGAAGTCTTTGCCGGCTTGGGCAATATCCGAGCCATCGACCAGTCTCGCTACTCACGAAGCCGGATAGGCGCCCGCGCCGGCATCGACGTGTACACAGGCTTGTACGACCATATTCGTACAAGCATTGGATTTGAACGAAACGACTTTGATGCCGGCGACGATGGCGTCATTGACGACCCGAGCATTGCCACACTGTACCGACCGGATCGGCTCTCGGGCTTTATGGATGGCTACGGACTGCTCGACCTCACGGTCGAAGGCACCGCCGACTCCCGCGTCCCCCGCCCAGAAGCCGGCACCGGTGTTGCGGCCGACTTTGCCATGACACTGGGAACGGATGTGGCCGGTGAGACCGACTCGTTCGTCCGACTCAGCGCTGGAGGGTCTGCCTTCATGGACGTGTCCGGCACTCAGCGCGTTCTCACCGTCCGCCAGTGGTTCGGGAGCATTGTCGGATTCTCCGACGAAAAGACCATCGCCTTCACCGAGCTCCATACACTGGGCGGGGTCGAACGGCATCGGGGTTTCCTCCGCGAATCCCTGCGTGGAGAGAGTGCCGCACTGACCACCTTCGAGTATT
>JBLHSN010000320.1:0-6877 GCA_047626195.1 Myxococcota bacterium | reverse complement strand
CTGAGCCCATCGGACCGTTCATCGGGCACAGCGGTCACGCGGACATCCAAGGCCCGGGCAACACGCTGCATGAACTCCGCACCAGTCCCTTGGGCCAAGACGGCGTGGTTGTCATTACCGCAGACGTCACCGCACAAAACGCCTCCAAGGCACGATTGGCTCGCTCGGAACGTCTCGCACTCGTTGGCCAAATGTTGGCGCAGATTACCCACGAAGTGCGCAATCCACTCAACGCCTTGTCGCTCAATGCGGAGCTGCTCGGAGACGAAGTTAGTGAGCTAGACGCCGATGGAAAGACAGATGCAGGCGAGCTTCTCGAGATTATCCAAAATGAAATCGACCGGCTCACGGATGTCACTGGTCACTACCTCCAGCTCGCACGCCGGCCACCTGCCCAGCTCTACCCCGAGGATGTCATTGGCATCATCCGAGATGTCGTCCGGTTGCTCGATCTGGAGCTAGAATCCCAAAAAGTGACGCTGACGGTAGATGCCGATGGAGAAGCCGTGTGTCAGGTCGACGGCAACCAACTTCGCCAAGCTCTACTCAACGTGATTCGCAACGCTGTTGAAGCCGGAGGTCGCAACCTGTCGCTGTCCGTCTCATCCACGGAAACAGCAGTACGCATTGGGCTAGTCGATGATGGCCCTGGAATGACGGAGCAAGAAGCGGAGCGAGCCATCGACCCCTTCTTCTCCACCAAGGTCAGCGGCACGGGCCTGGGCCTCGCCATCACCAAACAGATTCTCGACGACCACGACGGCACCCTACTCATCCGCTCCTCACCGGGTGAAGGCGCCGAGGTTACCCTGCTTATCCCACATCACCATACTGAAAAGGAGTCTCATGCTGCACACCGTCCTCGTGGTGGATGACGACGCGTCCAACCGTTCGGTTCTCGAGCGCATTTTGGGGCGCGAGGGGTACAGCGTTCAACACGCCGAGAATGGCCGAGCGGCAATGGAACAGCTGCGCGCCAACCCCGTTGATTTAGTGCTTACAGACCTCAAGATGCCGGGTATGAGTGGCATCGACCTACTCCGCGCCGTCCGAACCGTGGACTCGGACATCGAGGTGGTCGTCATGACGGCCTACGGGACCGTGGAGACTGCCGTAGAAGCCATGAAAGAAGGAGCCTACGACTTTGTGGCCAAGCCACTCAAGCGACTGGAGCTCGTCACCTGCGTCAAGAAGGCTCTGGAAAAGCGAAGTCTACAGCGGGAAAACCGCCAGCTTCGCGCTCGTCTCGGAGACGCGACCGATGGCCACCAGCTCGTTGGACGCTCCGATGGCCTGCGAGCCCTGCTCGATGAAGCAGAACAGGTCGCTCCGGCCGACGTCACGGTCTTGCTTACCGGAGAGTCGGGTACGGGTAAGGGACGCTTCACACGGCTCCTACACGACATGAGCCGCAGGCGCGCCAAGCGACTCATAACGGTCAACTGCGCCGCCATTCCCGAGAACCTGTTGGAGAGCGAGCTGTTTGGCTACGAACGCGGTGCGTTCACCGGAGCAACGGCACGCAAGGAAGGGCGGTTGGACCTCGCACAAGGCGGAACGCTGTTCTTGGACGAAATCACCGAAGCGTCTCCTGCGGTGCAGGTCAAGCTACTGCGCGTATTGCAAGAAGGTGAATACGAACGTGTCGGGGGCACCGAAACCCTGCATGCCGATATCCGCGTAGTTGCTGCGACCAACCGCGACATTGAAGAGGAGATTAAGAAAGGTACGTTCCGCGAGGACCTGTACTACCGTCTCAATGTGATTCGCATGCACGTTCCGCCGCTACGCGAACGCAGCGACGACGTCCCACTGCTCGCCAACCACTTCCTGGCGCGCTTCGTGGCGAAGAACAACAAGTCGGTCTCTGGATTCACTCCAGAAGCCCTAGACGCGCTAGCCGCATGGAAATGGCCCGGAAACGTCCGCGAGCTCGAGAACGCTATTGAACGGGCCGTGGTCCTGTGCCGCGAAGACCGAATTGGGCTCGACGACCTGCCGGCTCCGATGCGCCAAGGCAAGGGAGGCAAGCAACGCCTCACCTTCGAAGTGGGTACGCCCATCAAGACGGTTGAGCGCCGTATGATTGAAGAGACGCTCAAACTCACAGACGGCGACAAGGGCCTAGCAGCCTCCCTTCTGGGTATTACTGCACGGACCATCTACCGGCGTGAAGCCGAGTGGGAAACCGATGAGTAGCGCTACGTCAGCGCCATCAGGACATCACCGCGGCGCGTTCCATCCGCCTCGACGTACTCGCCGGCTCGGCGTCCCTCTTCGCCAAAGCCGAGGGATTGATACAAGCCAATCGCTCGCTCGTTATCGTCAAAGACGGCCAGCGAGAGCTTGTCTAAGTTCGGACAATCTCGGTACCAGCCAATCGCCGTCTCGGTCAGTGCACGCCCGACCCCGCGGCTACGGGCATGTTCAGCCACCATGACCTCAAATCGAGCCGTGCGTCGGGTGCGGCGCAAGTGTCCACCGATGACCGTGGCAAATCCAAGGATTCCGCTCTTATCTCGGGCAACCCACCATCCACAATTACCCGCGCCCAACACATCCTTGATCGTCTCAAGAAGTGTGAACGGGTCATGTGGATACTCACCCGGATCGGTCAAAAACCAACGCCCTTCGGTGAGGACAGCGATGTGCAAGTGCATGAGCTCCGGCGCATCTGCCGGAGAGGCTTCAACAACGCGGAAGCTCACTCCCAGACGTCTTTTCGGATCAGATCGGTCACGCGACCGTCGTCGACAAACACGTCCATCTGGTACTGACGTACCGCCTTGTAGGCCGTGGTACTCGACGGTTCCCACACGCGAATGATGCCATCACCATCGACCTCGAAGCGGTAAATGAACAGCTCACTGCGACTGGCAGGACGCCCCGTCAGGCGACGGCGTTCGTAGGGCTGGCCCCAGGACATGAACACCTTGTCTTCGGACCAAGCAAGCTGAACGTCGCCGCCAAGAATGGCCTCGCGAACGTCTGCATCGTACTGGTAGAACTGTTCCCAGTAGGACAGGCGCGAGCCAGGAACGCCGTTGACATGAAGCCATTCGTCGCGCTCGGTTTCCGTCTTGAGCTTGAGCCACTCTTTCTCAGCATCGTCGTTCATGTACACGCGCAATGCGGCGAGATGGTCACGCTCGGTGCCTGACAGACGCTTCATCTTTCCGCCACAACCAGCGAGCAATCCGAGAGCAAGGACAAGAGCAAGTGTACGCATGACTAGGGTTCCTCCGAGGGTGCCGGACCTAATGCAGTGGCGAAGACCGCGCCCGTTGGGACCCAGCCCAAGCGGCCATCGCCAGTCTCAATCCGATAAAAACCGGCGAGAGAGCGCTCGATGCGGACCTCCGAGCCCGGTGGCAACACGAAGGCTTGTCGGGCGTCCGGACGGGCGGACTCGCGTACGACCGCTTCTGAATCCACGACAACGACGACGGGCTGTAGGTCCGAAGCCGCCATACCAAGAACAGCTGTCACCACAACCACCACACCTATGCCCCAAGCAATCGCGGCTCCCCACCAAGGTTCTTGACGGCGACGCTGCCACACCCCGGTCCCAGAGCCTGCGCCGAGCAGGAGCAGTCCCAGCACACCCAGTTCACCCGACGTCAAGAAAGACTGCCACAAGCGCGGAGGGTCGACAGGAGGAGGTGGATTGTCGAGCCGCTGGCGGGCAATAGCGAGGCTATGCGCCAGGTCTCCGTCTCTCGGGCGGAAGCGCGCAGCACTGCGGTAGTAGGCGACTGCGCGAGCCGGATCAGCACTCCGGTAGTGTGCATTTCCCAGATTGTAGAGCACCTTTCCGTTTGGAGACGGAATCCGCTCCCAGGCTTCGATAGCGGCGGGCCAATCTCCCTGGTCGTACGCTTCCGCACCATCTTCGACAGGTCCTGCAAGAGCGAGGGCAACGAGCCAGATCACGAGGTCACCTGCCGTAGTTGTTCCAGACGCGTACACAGCGCGACCACCCGACTGTCGAGGTCTTCCGGCAGTACACCACCGGCAAATCGTACGCGGCCGAGCTCTGCCAACGCCGACGTGACGTCAGCTGCGACCCCATCGTCGGGCAAAGAGGATGCCAAACAAGCCCGCAGCGTTGCGTCCAATACGGCTAGCCGTTCCGGGTCTCCGACAGGAACACTGCGAAGACGAACGAGCGGGCTCTCTGCAGGACCGACACGCCGAGCACGACGTCGGCGCAACACACCAAGTCCAGAGGACACGCCCACCCACAGACCGGGCAGTCCGAGCAGCAATGCGCCGGCTAGCAACCACGGCAGCGCCGGTACCAAAGACGCTGTCCACGACCGGTAGATGGGGCGGATATCGTCGTCGACCAAGACATCGTCACCATCGCTGTCGGCCTCCGAGAAAGACTCGACGTCCGCCTCGCTCTCATCACCCGGTCGAACCGTGATGGACCCCAAGGTGAGTTCGTGGGTCACGTAGCGCTGTTGGGTGGGGGAAAAGCTAACAATGCGCAACGGCGGCACTTCTGCCACGCCGCGCCGAGTGCCAACAATGACCCGCTGCCAGCGGCCTTGAGCGATGTACGCGCCGTCTGCTATACGAGCATCTGCACCGACCATATTGTCGTAGAAGCTCAGGCCATCGACCTCCGGTGATTCCGGGAGCGCGAAGCCCTCCAACGAGCCATCGCCAATGACATCAACGGTGTAGGTGACGGAATCCCCGGCGCGAACCCGGGTGCGGTTGAGGGTTCCGCTGAACTCAAAGTCACCCACCAGCCCGGCAAATCCCAACGGTGGGGACGGCAAAGCGAGCACGGTGAGTGGGGATGGGTCGGTCACAATTGTCTTGTCTTCCGTGCGACGCAGACGAAACCGATCCGGCGACTCCACAGCCAAGCTGACGAGCGCGGTGGCCGGAATCTGCCCCAAATCTCCGGGCGCCGTCGCCAGCAGTGCCTCCCGGCTTTCCTTCACATACAACGCCCCAGTGGGGTCGTTGATGACGTACTCATTGGTCACCGGAAGGCCGTCACGCGGCGACTGAAGCAGGGCCATTGGCGGGCGAACCCACTGGTCTCTGTAGATGCGACGGCGTGAGCGTAGACCATAGCGGTACAGGACAATTTGGCCTTCATAGACCTCGGTGTCTTCGAACTCTGCATACGCTTCGAGCTCGGGCGTATCGGCCGTCAGCGTGCGGGGCGTAACCGTGAGTTGCACGCTGTTGGTGGTCAGTGTTTGGCCGTCCACTACAATATCGGCGGGTCCAAGGGTAAACGTTCCTTCGCGCTGCGGAGTGACTGCATAGATGAACTGTAGGGTCCGAACGATGCCTTGTCCGGTCATCTGCATGTCGGGGCGGTCCGATGAAAATTCAATGGTCACGTCGGGCGTCACGACCAGCGATGGCGGGCGAACCGCGCGCTTGTAGTCAATGATACTGACGACCAGTCCTACGGTCTGAAGCGTCTGTACCTCGGTGGCTTGAAGCGACAGCTGAACCCTCTGGGCCATGGCCGGAACCGATACAAAAAGCGCGGCAATGACGAGCCACAACCTCACCATGGTTTGCTGGTCCTCTCGCCCGGAATGCGGATGCGCGGACGCCCTTCTTCCACACCATCAAGCAGACGTTCGGCCTGTGTTCGCGTCACGGGACCCCCGTCTTCAGAGGCTTCGCCGCCACCTTCACCGCCACCCGCTGCCATGCCATCGGTCGGCTCTCCACCCTCGCTTCCGTCGCCCTCGGTGAGGTCTGCGGTGCCGTTGGTATCGCCGTCTTCTAGCTCTTGGTCGTCGTCGCCGGGGTTGCCTTCGCTGTTGGCATCCGAAGGATCGGACGGCTCTCCGTTTTCTCCTGGGTCACCTGGCTCTCCATTCGGTTCGCCTTCGCCACCCGGCTCTCCACCTTCGCCGCCGCCGTCATCGCCAGGCTCTTCGCCGTCCTGATCGTCGCCCGAGTCTCCGTCCTCTTCACCCGACTCGGAGTCCGAGTCGCCTCCGTCGCCCTCTTCGCCCGTATCACCATCTTCCGGTTCATCTTCGGGAGGTTCTTCGGAGTTTTCTTGCTGTGGAGGTGGAGGTGGCTGAATCTGGGCGCGCTTCTCGAGCTCGTTGAGCAACATGGCGAGGTTGTGCTCAGCACCGGGGTGAGGTCCTTGCTCAAGCACGCCCTGGTAGCGGGTGAGCGATTCGACCAAGCGACCGGCGTTGTAGTGCGCATTACCGGCGTTGTACTCGGACTCCACACCACCTCCGATCTGAGTTGCAGTATCGAAGGCCCGCGCAGCGCCATCCCAGTCGTTGAGCTTGTAGCGAGAGGCGCCGAGCCGCTGCCAAGCCTCTACATTGGCCGGCTCACGAGAGGTCATGTCCGCGAAGATATCGGAGGCTTCCGAGTAGCGACCGGACCGGTAAAGGGCGTCTGCGTCGTCTAGCTCTCCGGCCATAGCAACACCGTGAAGGGCGAACTGAGCGGCAAGCACAACGGCGACGGCCGAACCCCAACGCCGCTTTCCATCACCCAACCACGAAGCCAGTAGCAAGCACATCAGACCCACTCCAAGAGGCCATTGATAGCCGGTCCGCCAGGTCTCCCGCTGCATGCTGCCACTTGTCGCGGCAACCAAGCGCGTGCGCATCTCATCTCGGTACAGCGTAGTCATGTCATCATTCGATGCCACAGACGTGACGAATGCGCCACCGGTCATGCGCGCGATGTCTCGCAGCAGGCTGTCGTCTGGAGTGGTCATGACCGTGGTGCCGTTGTTCATGAGCGGGCCGCGCTGAGTCGGAATGGGGGCCGACTCTTGGCCCACTACAAGACCGTACACACGGACATCGGCGTCGGCCGCTTCTTGTGCCGCAGCTAGGGCGTCCGCCGGGTCGTGTAC
>JBLHSN010000319.1:0-6900 GCA_047626195.1 Myxococcota bacterium | reverse complement strand
GCCGACATCTTGGGCCTTGTTGACCGGCGACTCCTCCACGACATGCTCGCAGGGCTCGTTTCCGGTAATGCCGGCAAATGCTTGGACGTTGTCGCGACGGTCTATGAGTATGGCTACGACCTCGGCCAGTTCACCGCCGAGTTGTTGGAAGTCGTCCGAAACGCGACCTTCCTGCGCCTATCGCCAGCCGCCCACGAGCACATTGATCTTCCCAAGGAAGAATCGCTGGTCCTCGAAGAAATCGTCAAAGAGGTCAACCCAGAGGTTCTGACCCGTGTATTCTCGGCACTCATGGCGGTCATCGACGACCTCGCACGTGCGGGGCGTCCGCGGCTCGTCCTGGAGATGGCGGTCGCACGCTTAGCCACCATCCGCCCGGTTCAGCCCGTGGGCGCATTAGTCGAGCGCCTTCAGACCATTCAACGCGACCTTCGCACCGCGGGTCATATCGGCCCAACCGCCGGTCTTCGTGGTGGCGCGTCGCGTCAGCAATGGTCGGACGCTGCCGTGGTTAGTGAATCGGCCAAAATCGCTGTCACGGAGGCTGAAAAAGCCCCGATGATGCGCGCTTCACTGCCAAAAAAGCCGTGGGCTTTCATCGCCGCCGAGCTGCACCCGAACACCGAATGGATGAAGCAAGCAGAGACCCGGCGTGCTGGGGATACGGTTGTCCTTTCGCTGGCGACCACCAAACTTCAGGCTGATGTTCGCCGACTCGCCGCAGACGAGTCCTTCCAAGACGTCTTCCGGCGCGCCTATGGTCCGAAGACTACGCTGGAGGTCACGCTGACCCCCCGTATCAAAGATCCTGAAGAAGCTGCTTTACGCAAGATTGCGCTCGAAGACCCACAGCTTCGAACCATTATCGACACCCTTGGCGCGCGCGTCATTAAGGTACGTCCCACCGAAACCGGAGAAGACTCATGAACCCGTTTGACCTTGGCAATATGGGCGGCCTGCTCGGCGGCCTGCAGCAACGAATGGCCGATATGAAAGAAAAGGCCGCCACCACCAAAGTGGAGGGCGTCGCCGGCGGCGGACTGGTCACCGTTCGTTTGACCTGCGACTACCACGTCGACTCGGTGTCCATCAGCCCAGATGCCATGGACGACCGCGAGATGCTCGAAGACCTCGTGCGTGCGGCTCTCGCTGAAGCCCTTCGCCAAGCGCGCGAAGAGACAGGCAAGGGCATGAAAGCAATGGCGGGTGGTTTGCCGATTCCCCCCGGTCTGATTCCCGGACTGTGAGACAGCCCGACCCCATCCGCAAGGCCGTTCAGCAGCTCTCCCGCTTTCCCGGAATCGGTGAGAAGAGTGCGACACGTTTGGTCTACTGGTTGCTGCGTGCTCCCGAAGGCACCGCCCAAGAAATGGGTGCGGCCCTCGAAGAGCTGGCGGCGAGCGTGAAGGAATGCAGTACCTGCTGCAACCTCACTGCTAGCGACCCATGCCGATTCTGTGCAGACACCAAGCGCTTCGACGACACCATCTGCGTGGTCGAGTCTCCCCAAGACCTACTCGCCTTCGAGAGGGCTGCCGAGTACCGCGGGCGATTCCACGTACTGCACGGCTCCCTGTCACCCCTCGACGGTATTGGTCCCGACGCTCTGCGCATTCGGCGACTGCTCGAACGTCTGCGCGACGGTACCGTCAAAGAAGTCATTGTGGCTACCGACCCAGACGTCGAAGGCGACGCTACCGCCTTGTACTTGGCGCGCCTGCTCGATGGCCTCGGTGTTGTCGTCAGCCGACTCGCCCACGGCATCTCTGTGGGGACCGAGATCGAGTACGCCGACGCTGTCAGTCTGTCCCGCGCCCTCGAAAACCGGCGGGCGCTGTGATTGCCCTGACCGTCAACGGCGAGGCACGTGAGGTCGATGATGGCATGACCCTCGACCAACTGGTGCGTGAGCTCGGACTGCCAGTAGATGGCATTGCCACCGCTGTGGACCGCGAGGTGGTCCCGCGAAGTACCTACGCCCAGACCGTCCTGACCGACGGCATGGTCATCGAGATCATCCGCGCCGTTGGAGGTGGGTAATGGCTACTGAAATCTTCCGAGACCACCACTTGCTCGTCATCGATAAACCAGCGGGTGTGGCCACCCAGGCCGATAAGAACGGCCAACCCGGCCTGTATGATGCCCTTCGTGCAGACGAGCCAACCCTCGCACTCCATCATCGCCTCGACCGCCCGGCATCTGGCCTAGTGGTGTTCGGCCGCAGTGGTCTTGCCAACAAGTCGCTGGCTGACGGGTTCCGCACCCACAGCATTCAGCGAACCTATGTTGCCATCCTCGTTGGAGACGCTGTCAGCGGCAGCTGGGACGCCCCAATCGACGGTAAAACAGCTCGAAGCAACGTCACCGTCCTGCACAGCGCAAACGGATTCACCGCAGTGTCCATGTCGCTGCACACAGGGCGAACCCATCAGCTGCGCCGCCACGCGGCCATGAATGGCACACCGATTGCTGGCGACCGACGGTACGGGGGCAGTGCGTCAAGGGCGTGGTCGCGATTGGCCCTGCACGCCGCGACCCTGAGTCTGAAGCACCCAGAGACGCGCGTCCAACACACCTTCGAGTCGCCGCTTCCGGATGACTTGGCACCGCTCTGGGTAATGGCCCGCTGATCTAGCAGTGAGCAATCCCATGCGATTCCTACCCCCCCTGCTCCTCACCGCCTGCGGCACCACCATCTACGAGGGCGACACCTGCCACAACGGCGGCGACACCACTCACAGCGACGGCACTGACTACATCTGCCAGTGTACCGAAGCGAGCGCCCCGACCGGCCCATGCAACCTCGACTGCCCATAAGGCGGCGAATGGAGCGCACAGACCACTTTCTGCGACTCCTGCCAAGACTGGCTCGACGACGCCTGCCCCGTCGAGTGAGGCCAGCCCAGTCACGCCGTTCTCCACCTGTGCGCTAGGACTCGGGCAATGGAGGCGGGGGCTTGAACGAGAAGACGCTGGCGGATGGTCGATACGTCTTGGGCTCTCAACTTGGAAGCGAGGAATGGCCTCCGTGTACCAAGCCACGGACACTCGACTCCACGTAGAACGGGCCGTCCAGTTCTTGTCCTCCGACCTGGCGCACTCCTCAAAACTGATGGAGCGATTCGAGCGTGAAGCCCGGGTGATGGCCCAGCTGGAACATCCAAATGTTGTACCCGTTCACGATGTAGGTCGCGACGGCAGCATCGTCTTCTTGGTCATGTCGCTCCTTCAAGCCGGCTCGCTACACGACCAGCTGCTGCGAAACGGTGCCTTCCCTTCAAGCGACGTCGTGCAAGCGACTCCTGTCGTGGTGCAGGCACTACACGCATCTGACGCACGCGGAATTATCCATCGAGACGTCAAGCCCCAAAACGTGCTCATCGACGCCCACGGCACTCCTCCACTTCGGCATTGCCCATGTCTCGACCAACCGAAGGCTGACCGGCACGGGTGCGCAGCTGGGCACATGGTCCGTCATGCCGCCCGAACAACCCGCGGGGCGCAAACTGTGCGCGAAGCGCAACCAGCGCACAAAGCCGCCGCGTAGAAGACGTGCAAGCGTGCTTCTAGGACGCCAGCGCAAGTGCCGATGCGTGGCTTGCTACGCTAGAAACATAGCGGCAAGTCCTGGGAGTACAATCGCACGTCGCTTAGCGGATCAGAGGAGAGAGCCGGGCAACCACTAGCCCCGTGAAGAACAGCTACCGTTGCTTCCTTTCGGACCTGGCGGGGTTCACCGGACACAGTCCAGTGGACCCGACTCTCACCTCCAACCCGCGAAACCGCGATGCTGGAGACCTTATAACGTGACGACGATGACAGTCAGTTCGTGGCGGAGGGACAGGGATTCGAACCCTGGGTAAGTTGCCCTACACATGAATTCCAATCATGCGCCTTCGTCCACTCGGCCACCCCTCCTTATTCACGAACTGACTGTCTTCAATGATGGCGGAGGAGGAGGGATTCGAACCCTCGTTAGAGTTGCCCCCAAACTGGATTTCGAATCCAGCGCCTTCAACCACTCGGCCACCCCTCCGTTTCATCGTCGACGCAGAGCCCGAAAGAAAGCCTGAAGCCGCTCACGCGATTCGTCATCCAAAACGCCGGAAATCACCGGGAACCGGTGGTTAAGTCCAGCGAAGGACGACAGATCGGCAAGCGTTCCTAGGAACCCTCCTTTGGGATCTGCACAACCATACACACATCCCGCAATGCGGGCGTTGACCATCAAACCAGCGCACATGGCACACGGCTCTAGAGTCACATAAACAGTACAGCCCTCTAACCGCCAAGATCCAAGGATCTTTGCCGCTTTTTGCATGGCCAAGAACTCAGCATGTGCTGCCGGGTCCTGATCACGCTCTCGAAGATTGTGCCCCACTGCAATGATCTCATTTTCGAAGACAACAACCGCACCGACAGGAACTTCCCCCATCGCCGCAGCGGTGTCCGCGAGAGTCAATGCATGGCGCATGTACTGCTCGTGTACAGTCAAATTCATCACTTGGTCAAAGAGCATTCAGAGAACAGCGTCCCTAAGCGACGCGCCCTCTATGGACCCCCCGCCCTGATGTCAACACCCAACGACACACTACAGATCGCTGTACACTGTTGACCTCAATGGATCGACTTCCGTTCACGGAATCCCGCATGCTGCTGCGGGGTCCATACTTGCCAGACTTTGGAGCTACTCGATGCGCATCCTTTTTACCGCCCTAGCAATGGCTTTCGCCGTCCCGGCAATGGCTGATACTATCGGCCTCACCACAGCCGATGGTGTCCAAATCGGGGCTACTACCTACGGAAGTGGTGACAACGGCGTTGTGCTTATCCACGGGAAGGGCGGCGCTGCGGCAGATTGGTCTCACTTCGGCGAACGTCTCGCCACCCGCGGATTCCACGTCGTAGCGGTCGATCTTCGCGGTCATGGAACCTCTGCGGGAGCCGCAGAACTCACTGCCGAGACATACCCGCTGATGGTTGCCGATGTTCATGCTGCAGCCGTCTGGTTACGCGAAAATGGTGCCGCCAAAGTCCATTTAGTGGGCGATGAGTTCGGAGCCAACCTCGCCGTACAAGCCGCAGCCGCGGATACTGAAATTAACGACATCGCACTACTTTCTGCAGGGATGAATCTAGAAGGCGTGGCCACTCCGGCGGCTATGGAGACTTACGGAGCCCGCCCCGCGCTCGTCGTGGCCAGCGCTGGCGACAGCTACAGCGCCCGCTCAGCTTCCGTGCTTGAAGGAAAAGCTGCAGGGCCGGTGTACCTTGAAATTCTCGTGGGCGAAGCCAAGGGTGTTCGTATGCTCACCCGCGACCCCCAGCTTGAAGGAAAGCTCGTTGCCTGGCTAAACGGTACCTACGATCTCGATGGCCGCCGCGGCGATCGTACCGTCACCACCGAAGCCGGTGAAGACGTCGAGACCACTGGTGTGCGATTCGGCGACCGCTAGCTGCACAGCATCGGTTGCAAGGGCTGGCCCTGACGTCTACTAGGCTCGCATGAATCCCATGCAGCCACCCGCCCTCGTCCTGTCCCTCGCCGAAGGTGTCAAGGCCCTCGGTGGCACCGCGTACGCCGTCGGCGGCGTCGTACGCGACCACCTACTGCACCGCCCTATCTACGACTGGGACATTGAGGTCCACGCAGTACCCGAAGCTCAGCTGGTTTCGCTTCTCCGACGGCTCGGACATGTGGATGCCGTAGGCAAGGCCTTCGCTGTGTTCAAACTGACCAAACGCGGCCTGACCATCGATGTCTCGTTGCCTAGACGGGACTCCAATGCAGGGCCCGGGCACAAAGGCATCGATGTCATCGGTGACCCATTCTTAGGCATTCGCGAAGCCAGTCGCCGACGCGACCTCACTCTTAATGCCATCCTCTGCAATCTGCTGACTGGTGAACTCATCGACCCATTCGGAGGCGTGGATGACCTCAACAACGGCATCCTGCGCGCGGTCGATGAACAAACGTTTCTAGAAGACCCTCTCCGAGCCCTCCGTGTGGTCCAGTTCGCCGCACGTCTCAACGCCAAGCCGACCCCTGCCCTCATCACCCTGTGCAAACGCGCTGCGGTCGACGAGCTACCCGCAGAGCGCATCCGCGGCGAGTGGTTTAAGCTTTTGCTCGCCGATTACCCTGGCGTCGGCCTGGAAGTCGCCCAGCGCGCCAACCTGCTCAGACGCATCTTCCCCGGTACGCCTGACGACGTGGGCACGACCCTCGACCGCTTAGTCTCCGCAAGAGACGCGGAACCTCACCCAGGTCGCAAACTTGCTCTGATGCTCACCGCATGGCTCGCAGACGTCACAGCCCCTGAAGCCATCCTCGACATCCTCTTCATTCACAAGTGGCTGGGCTACCGCTTGCGGGAAGCCGTGTTGGCGGCTGTCGAGGCCATCCACAAGCCGTCGAAAGCCGACAGTGATCTCCGGCGCCTAGCCACCCTCGCAGAGCCCTTCCTGGCCCTCTCGGTGTCTCATGCGCAGGGCACAGCGGCGGGTACCCATCCCGCATTGGCGCGAGCCACTGATCTTGGCCTTCGGTACGAGGCTGAGCCACCGCTACTTCAAGGTCGAGATCTCTTCGTCTTGGGCGCCAAGCCAGGTCCGCACATGGGGGCCATCCTTGCCGCCGTCTACAACGCACAGATTAGCGGCGACGTCCGTACCCGGGAGCAGGCTCTGGTGCTGGCAAAGTCAAGGCTAAACGCCTAGTTTCAGAATCCTCACAACAAAAAAGCCCACCCGAAAGGGTGAGCTTTTCATGCCAAGCCCGACGAATCGGGCGAAACACAGACGCTAGAACTGGCCGCCGCTCGGCGTATCCGTGGGGTCGCCACAGAAACAAGCTTCGACACTACAGTCCTTCTCATCGGCTTCGATTGCGCACAGCTC
>JBLHSN010000318.1:0-6918 GCA_047626195.1 Myxococcota bacterium | reverse complement strand
CGCCACCGCCTACGCCAAATACTTCGCGTGGGGTGGAGGTGACTGCGGCGAGCGCCTGTTCCGCTGAGAGGCCCTGTCCAACCGCAATACCAGCTTGATGAGCGACCAGTCGAGCGTTGTGCGTGCCCGTGTGTCCGAGCATCACTTTGACCCCAGCGTCTGCCAACAACTTGGCGTTGTCCGGTCGGCCCTGGAGCTGGTCAAAGCCGCCAGGACCGAACACCGTGGGGTCGACGAGAACGGCGACGCCTGCTTCAGCGAGCGCGTCTGCATGGCGCCATGCTTCAGCACCGCCATCAATGACGATAGACAGGTCGGTGTCTGCGATGAACGTCAGCAACGACTCGATATCGGACGCGCGGTCGATACCGACGATAAGCGGTTGGTCGCCACTCATCACAGGCCACAGTGGGCGAAGGTCCGCCGGGTGGGCAGATAAAGGACGCGCTGTGCCTCGATCGACAGCGCCGCGATTCTTCTTCAAGTAGTCTGCGTCGTCAAACAGCTGACGCCACAGGCGCAACGTGCGTGACATGTGTCCATCGCGGCCACCAACCATGACCACACTCGGGTCAACGACGGCAGCCGACTGGGTGTCTCCGGTCAGTCGGACCCAGCCGCCTTGGCCAGCGATGAGACCGCCACCGGGCAGAATGACGGCGTCGGTCACACCGGCCATGCGGGTCACGGCAATGTGACTGGCCATCGGGTTGTACGACTCGGTCGCAACCAAGGAGGCGCGGATGGGGCTGTCGCCGCCAGCATCCGACTGGTTGGTCGCGCTTACCGCGCCGACCTCGGTCAGTCCGGTGCGTGTGCCCACCGCGACAAATCCTGCGGTGATAACCCGGCCTTGGGAGGCTTCCGGGAGCACAATCGCGGTGCATGCAACGGCTTGGCTGGTGGAGAGGATGAGACCGGTCTCGGGGTCAAAGCTGACCGATTCAATGACACCATCTGTGGTGCGAATCTCTCCGCTCACTTGAAGACACGGGGCTGCTGTCGCCAACGCTGCGAGTAGAACTAACATCAGTGCACCCCCTGACCGATTTCAAAGTCTGACCACGTTCGTGGTTGTTCGCGGTCAATAATAAGATGACCATCTACGAAGACGTTCTCCGCATGCGCGTACACTGACAACGGATGCGCGTCCCAGATGACGAGGTCTGCGCGCTTCCCTACTTCCAGCGTTCCGACTTCGTCGTCGATGCCCATGGCCCAGGCCGGATTGATGGTGACCCAGCGCAGGACGTCGTTTGTCGACAGCTCGATTCCGGCGGCAATGCCCGCACGCATGGCCTTGGCCGCTTCTTGGTTGAGCCGTTGAATACCAATCTCGGAGTCCGAGTGGATGATGGCACGTCCACCGGCGTCATGCAGCATGGCGGCATTGGCCTGAACGGCATCGTACGCTTCGAGCTTGAAGCCCCACCAGTCCGCCCAGGTACTCGCTGAGATGTCGTGTTCCACGAGCAAATCGCGAATCTTGTACGCTTCGATGGCGTGGTGGAACGAGCGAATCTTGAAGCCGAACTCGTCTCCCATCTGCATCATGCTGAGCATGTCGTCGGCTCGGTAGCAGTGGATTTGGGCGTAGATGTCACCGTGGAGCAGGCCAATCAAGGTCTCTTGGTCGAGGTCACGCCCCGGCATATCTGGCTCACTGGGTGCCTCTTCACGCCGACGAGCCTTCGCCTTGTCCTTGTCAGACAGAGCCTCAAACTCACGGAACTCGGCTAAGGACTCGGAGTAGTCTTCCCACTCCTCCATCGCTTCCGCTGCCTGTAAGAACGCACGGCGCTGGCCACGAACGTTGCCCATACGAGTGGACGGACCACTATTTTCGTACACGCGCTTCGGGTTCTCACCGCACGCCATCTTCAGCGTCTCTGGGGCGCCTGGAAAGCGCATGGCTCGACCACCACGAGCGGGCGTCATGTGTAGGACCGCACCTCGTCCGCCGACCAGATTGGCACTACCTGGCAACACCTGAAGAGAGGTGACCCCGCCTTCAGCAGCTCGCTGTAGTCCAGGGTCCTGTGGCCAAAAGCTGTGTTCCGCCCACACACCCGGCGTCGTTGGACTCGTAGCTTCGTTCCCGTCACTGTGCGCCCGGGCCCACGGGGATGGGTCGACGCCAAGGTGGCTGTGTGTGTCGATAAGTCCGGGCGTGATGTAGCGACCGGTGGCGTCGACCTGCTCGGCATCTACCAGCTCTGGGGCATCTCCCTCACCCACAGCGGTGATGTTGCCGCCTTCGACCACGACATAGCCAGGTACGAACACGTCTCCGGCAGCTGTCAGTACCGTTCCACCCGAGATGACCAAGGACCGATTCGGCCAGTGGATGGGGGTCTCCACCGCGCGCAGGCCGTCGGCTTCGACCTCCGCAAGCGCCCAAGGGACTTCGGGTTCGTCTGCCATGGCAACGCCAGTCAACAGCGCTCCCAAGACCGTGAATTTCAGCATGTCGTCTCTCCTATCCATGGCACGGGGCTATCGCCTTGACCGCCCGTCCGCCCGGTTGCAGTCGCCCAAACTGCCAGGGCGTCGTATGCTTGCCGAACAGAGAGGTCCCATGACACGCGGCATCGTCTTGCTAAGCCTACTCCTTGCTGGCTGTCCCCCGAAACAACCGATAACCGGCGACATGTCAGGCCCAGCCCCAAGTCCCGGCCATCCCGACATGACCTGCCCGGCGAGCACGGAAGCGGTTGGTCTGGCCCCACCGCATGGCCTAGAGACCTACTGCGCGCGCATCGACATTCGAGGAGACAGCGAAAAGCATGGTCCCTACTTGCGATGGCACGACGCCGCGACCCTTGCCATTCAAGGCAACCACTACGTCAACAAACCGCACGGAGCCTGGCAGGAATTCTACGCCAACGGCCGGCCAAAGCTGGCTGGCCACTACACCGAGGGTGACCCGGACGGGCCGTGGGCCGAGTACTATGACAATGGAGAGATGGCCAAACAGGGCACTATGACCAGCGGTCGCGAGTCTGGGCATTGGCAGTACTGGGCTGAATCGGGTGTGTTGGAGCGTGAAGGCACCTACAATGATGGCGAGATGGACGACATCTGGATGTACTACCGCCTGGATGGTGAGCCGCGAACCCGTCGCAACTACCGTTTCGGACGTCTCATCTCCCAGACCGAGCTGTAGAATGAGCGAGGTTGCGCAGCTCTCCAGTCGCGCCGTGGGATGGCGCGGCTTTTTCGTAACTCTCCGTCGTTGGTGGCGTCGTCAGCGACACATTCCTAGGGTCCAGCTTGCTAGCCCCAGCGACGTCGTCGACCTTCGCCACGCCGTCCTACGTTCGGGACGTCCGCGTGAGAGTGCGGTTTGGTCAGGTGATACAGACCCAGAGACCCGACACTGGACAGTCACCTGGGCCGGCGAGGTTGTAGGAGTGGCCACTGTTCTTGCCCGCACTGAACCGACGCACCCAGAGCATCGCTGGCAGCTAAGAGGCATGGCGACAGCCCAAAACGTCCGTGGAAAAGGTCTTGGTAAGGCTCTCTTGCTGCGACTGACAACGGACGTGAACGAGCCCATGTGGTGCAACGCCCGCGAGTCCGCCAAGCCGTTCTACGAGGGTCATGGATGGGAGTGCCCCGGGGAGGCCTTCGATATTCCCCGCATTGGACCTCACTACCGCATGTTTTCACAACTGTGAGTCTGCACGAACAAGTCCTGTCGTGGCGCCTCGGAGAGCGCACGGTCCTGTGGCAGCCGCTGCTCGGTCGGGGATTGGCCGTGCATCCAGAGACCCTTCAGGCAATTCATGCAGACACCATGGCCGTTCCTCTGCACCGAAGACTTAGTGGTCTTGGACTGCTTGCCCACTCGGTCAATGACAGGCATGAAGCCGCCATTATTCGCATGCGTGGCGTCAGCGCGCTCCCCCAGCGACATCGCCTTTGGCATCCGCTACCGAGCCAACCGGGACCGGGTGGATTCGCCTATGGGTCAACACCGCTTAGCGGCTTTACTCTATCGCTATGGCTGGCCATCAATGATGCAAAGACCATCTCCGACGTCGCTGACCAGCTCAACGTCTCCAGTGCCGTAGTGCTCGACGCGCTGGCCCTATGGATGAGTCCAGAGGTTCAAGCTGTGCAGCTCCGCACAACCCCCCTCCGACGTGTCGACCCCACACTTCTCGCACCGCTGTCTCCTCCGCGACCCGACCTCGGCCGCGACCGCGTAGGCAGTGGAACCGACCTGCTCGCCTACCACCAAGACGCCATCACAGACGGCAGCACCCACTTCGACGACCGCGAGACCACCATCGCTCACGGCTACGCCGAGCCGCATCCGGCGCTGAACGGCGAGACCTACGGCACACGCCTGGCGTGCGTCTTGGGCGACGTGACCCAGGACATGGTCGTAGCAGAAGTCGGTTGTGGCACGGGGGAGCTAGCCCGAGACCTCTCGGCCGTGGTGAGCGCCACCTACATACGCGTAGACCTATCGCCTGAGCTGTTGCGTCACCAAGCCACGGTCTGTCCCGCCACCCACGGCGTCATGGGCGACGCGAACGGCCTTCCCTTCGCAGATGCCAGCATTGACCGCCTGATCAGCAATGAAATCCTCGCTGACCTCGCCGCTGTTCCCGCCCAAGCGGAAGGCGTGCCAGAACGGCTCGAGCGCTATGGTATTCCCGCTTGGGAACACCTGTACAACCTCGGAAGCTGGCGATTTCTTGAAGAGATTGCCCGCGTGCTGACACCAGGGGGACGGGCGTGGGTGAGCGAGTTCGGCACCGTCGACGCCCCACCGCAAGAGACCACCCACCTCGACCACCCGGAAGTCAGCATCACCTTTGCGCACCTCGAAGCCGTCGCCCGTGGCGTTGGACTGGTTCCCACTCTACGGCCGTTACATGAATGGTTGGACGTAGACCTGTCTGCTGTGCACATCAGCCGTCCGTCGTGGCAAGCCGCAAGGGCGTGGAGTCGCGCCCACGGCCACCATCTGCGCGCACGCGCCTACACACCGGCAACCCTGGCCAAAGCCCTGCCCGAACCCATGTCTCCTCTTCACTTCGTCCCCGTCACCGAGCCCGGTTCCAGCCCGCTTTGGGGTCGATTTTGGGGTCTACTGCTGGAGAAGCCGTGAGCGCTCGGGTCGACATTGCCATTGTTGGCGGCCAAAAGTGTGGGACGACCACGCTCTACCGCTCACTCGCACGGCACCCCGACATCACCGCACCAAAAGCCAAAGAATCACGGGCGTTCACCCTAGATGATGACGCCCGCGACGCTGCACTCGACGTGCTGTATCCGACCGGAAAACGAACGCTCCACGCCTACGCCCACGCATGGTCCCTGGACAGCGCTATCGCGTCCATGTACCGGCACAATCCTGCCATGCAGCTAATTGCTCTGACCCGCGACCCCGTCGAACGCATAGGGTCCGCGTACTGCTTCGCCGTCGCCAATGGATGGGAGACGCTCGCTCTCGCAGACGCGCTCGCAGCCGAATCAGACCGACGTCAGGGCACCCGCATTGAACGCGTAGAACTCCAGTATGTCGGCAATTCCAGCTACGACAAACACATCACACGCCTTCTCCAGTACTTTCCACGCGCACAGGTCCACGTCCTCGAAACAACCGCTCTCGGAGACGGGTCGAGCACCGCACTCGCTCCACTTCTCCAGGCATTGGGACTCCACAACGCGACGCTTCCACCCCTGCCCTCACAGAACACGGCGTCATTCACCAAAAACGCCGCTCTGCAGCACTGGATACTCGGTGATTCTCTGGCGAAACGCTTTGTCCGACGGACCCTTTCACCTCGCTTGAAGTCCCGCATCCATCAGCACGTCACCGCACCTGTGCTGTCGTGGAACCGTCGCTCAGCACCGCCGCACATTCTAACGGACGAGGCGCGTGCGCTCATCAACGCCGCCTTGGACGCGTCATGAGTCGCATCGTTGTCGCCGGGACCGACCCAACGGGGCGCGGAGGCGTCGCAACGTCGCTCAGCGGACTGCTCGCTGAGCTCGAAGAACAGGACGAACTTGCTGGGTTCTTGTGTACGCATCGGTCGTACCCCCGGGCGCGCTTTACCCCGCTGGCACAAGCACTACTGGCCCTTCCGAGCGCGTTGCCTACACGCGACCCCATTTTGTTTGCCCACACCGGTGGCCCACTGTGCGTGGCCCGAACCTCGGCCCTCGCCGCACGTGCACGCACGCTCGGCGCTCACGTTGTGATTCAGCTACACAGCGCCGCCATCGACCCTTGGCTGACAGGCCCTCGAAGACACATTCTAAAACGTTTATTATCGCCTGCTCACCGCCTGATTGCCGGGACAGAGCACTACGCGGAGCGCTACCAGCAAGCAGGTCTTAGAGACGTTCACGTCCTCGCACCCAGTCTACCGCCAGACGCTCGGACCGCCGCTGAGGCCCCGATTCAAGCGGCCTCCTCACAGGATTCACTACATCTGGCCTGCCTATCCCGCCTAGCTGATAACAAAGGACTAGACTTGCTCATCCGGGCTATGGTCCACCTTCCCAACGACCGTCTGACCCTCGGCGGCGACGGTCCAAGCCACCGCCGGCTGGTGGCGTTGGCACAGCAGCTCGGAGTCGGTGAGCGGGTGAACTTTGCCGGATGGGTGGAGGACCGAAGCGCGTTCTTCCACGGTGTCGACCTGTACATCGCGCCAAGCAGCCACGACACCTACGGCCTCGCCCCCCTCGAAGCGATGGCCCGCGGAATCCCAGCCATAACCATAGATACACCGGTGACTATGGAGGTTGTAGGCTCGGCTGCCATGCGTATTGACGCAACCGCCAACCACATTTCTGACAGCGTGAACACCCTACGTTCCACGCGCGGGAGCCGAGCGCGCGCGAGCCAAGCATGGGTGCGTCAGAAGCTTGAGCAGCGGCACGTTGTGG
>JBLHSN010000317.1:0-6964 GCA_047626195.1 Myxococcota bacterium | reverse complement strand
TGTCGTAGCTTGCAACCATCCAGCCAACGCCATTCCCATCTTGCAGCCGGGTAATCGTATCGCAGTCCGAGGTGCGGCAGATTCGGCGCCACGAGACCTGAACACTCATTCGCTCGTTAGGTAGAACGCCGGCCGAAACCAACGGAATCAAGATATAACCGCTACTCCCGGTAAAGGATGTCCCGGTATTCAATGTGCCATTGGCGTTCAAGACCGGATTCGCGCCGTTCAACTGCACCTTGGTCTCATCCAACCAAGAACGCCCATCAATGGTCACGGTGTACGGTAGCTGAATGCCGGTACTACGCAAGCTACCGTCCACCAGAAGGTCACCCGAGATGACCCCTGCGCTCTCGACGAATGGCGTTCCACCGATGGAGAGCACTGAGGCGTCTACAATCCCGCCAATCACGGCATCTGCAGCGGCAGCATGCGGAACACTAGCCAGCTGTTGGCGCGTTCCCATGGTCATCCCATTGACACTGTATTGAATCCAGGTGTCACCGTCTGCCAGGTCCACCGCATCCAGCGGATTGGTGTCATCTGCCCCCAAGAGGACCGCGACGTAGCCATTCTGGGCAATGGTCGATGTGTCTTGGTTAAAGAAGGCAGACACCGAGTCCTCGGCATCGAACAGCGCTACCTGAAGAGTCACTGCACCATTAACGGGCTGACCGGTGACATTCAGAACCCGAGCTTGATGGCTAAGGACAGGACTGGCCAGTGCAACGGAGGGCAATAACCAAAACAACAGCGGGAATGAACGACGCACAGTGAACTCCAATGCCGGTACGCGTATCCCAAACGACGAGTCTGTCCTGACCAACATCTACAAGGGCTCTCAAGAAGGGCGACCCAATACCGATTCACGACTCCCTACCAAGGACGTCCGAAGGAGTCTGTATGCAAAGGCTAAGTGGTTGCCTATTTTCTATCGCCCTCGTCGTGCCTAGTCTGGCGCACTCTGGTCCGTGCGCTATCGACCGCGCCGACTGCGACCGCGACGGCATCGACAACCCAGAGGACCTCTGTCCGTTCACCGCATCCAACGACAACTCGGTCACGAGCGTCACCTACGTGGACTCTCCAACACCGCTGCCGACTGGAAGCGCATGCACCGATGCCTCGGTCATCGTGTGGACGGGAGCTCGCTTAGGCCACGGCGTTGAGCTGCATGCAGGCGCCATTGTCATGCCTCGCGCCACCCTTGGCGACTACGCCTTTGTCGGAGGTGGCGTCGCAGATGCCGTCCTTGGAGCCGGAGCCGTACTCGCCGCGGCGGCACGTCCAGAAGACGGACTGACCTTCCGCTCAGGAGTGCTTGGCCGTAATGCCACACTGGGCCAGACAGAATCTGAAGTAGGACCCGAGAACACGTTTATCGGCTCGGAGCTGACCGCCAGTCGCCAAGTGCACATCGCATCCGGAACGCGACTCGGCGACCGAGTGACGCTGGGGTACGGCGTGCGCATCGACTCCGGGGTCGAATTGGGCGACGACGTCACCCTTGGCTCGCTCGTTCATATTCACACAGGTGCTGTCGTTGGAGACAACGTCGTGCTTGCGCGCGGTGTCTCAGTAGGAATTGACGTCGAGGTGGGTGACAACGTGGTTGTAGGACCCGAATCCACGATTGGAGATTACGCCAATGTCGGCGGAACGGGTCGAGACGATTCCCCAGTCCGCATTCGAAAAAACAGTCACATCGGCCCGTGGGCAACGGTGTCCCCCGGTACCCGCATTGGTCGAGACGCACAGATTGGACAGTGTGCGGTGGTCCGTCCGGACATCACCCTCCGCAGTGCCGTCACCGTGAACGATGGTGCGATTGTCTGCCACAGCGACTCACCGATGTTCGGTGTCATCTGCAGTGAAGATCGCACAATCGACCGAGGCGTTGCGCTTGTCGGCAATCCCGCCAACGTACCGTGCAATCCAGACGCTCCTCCCTGTGCCAACAACACCGAAGAGCTCATCTTCGATGTGACCGGCAACATCCAGAGCTACGAGGTCACCTCGGACAACCTCGGCTGTCGCTTCGACGTCGAGCTCCGCGCAGCCGGAGGTGCCGGAGGCGTTGGGGGTGCTGGCGACCCCGCCCTCGGAGGTGTCGGCGGAGCCACACGATTCCACGTCACACCAGAACGGGTTGGTATCTTCGACGTGATTGTAGGCGCCGGCGGAGTGCTTGCGAATCGCTTGGGGGACCAAGCCTACGGCGGCGGTGGCGAAGGCGATGGTCAAGGCTGCTGTGAGAGCGGTGGCGGCGGAGGCGCGTCAGCCCTTGCCTTCGACGGCGACGTTCTAGTCGTTAGTGGCGGCGGTGGCGGTGGTGGCGGTGTGCGCAGCGGCGGCGGACAAGGTGCCGATGGCGGACGTGGCGGCAGTCCAAGCATCGCGAGCGGAATAGGCAGCTCTGGCCAAGACGGAAACGACGTCATTGACGGAGCCTTCGGGCAAGGCGGTGAAGGCGGAAACTGGGACGGACTCGGCGCCGGTGGTCGAACCGGAGCTAGTGGCGGCTCAGGGAACCGAGACGGAACGGGTAGCAACGGCGGGTCTGGTGGTTCCGGCATCCGTGGATTTCAGGTCGCTGGCGGCGGAGGTGCCGAGAATACGGAAAGTGGAGGAGGAGGAGGAGGCTACGGCGGGGGAAGCGGTGGCACAGGCAGTGGAGGAGGAGGTGGGGGTGGCGCGTTTATGAGTGACGGACCCATCCTAGAGCCTCTATCCGACCTCGTCGGCGGCGCCGGAGGCTCGGGCAATGGACTAAATGCTGCTGGCGACGATGGCCAAGTCATTGTGACCCTAAGGCGCCAAACCGAGTAAAATTCGAGCATGAAGACCCGCCTATACACGAGGGCTTCATGTGCTAAATCCCCGCCATTCCCCTACTCGGCGCCTGCACCCGCAACGATTTCGGCCGTCACTTCATCGCCGCAACCGCAGCACACAGCGCGCTGCGTCAGATGCTCCAGTCGGCAACCTCGGAACCCATTCAGGCCGCTCCGGACACCAGCAGCAACCTATTCATTGCCAACCCTTAGGATTTCGGCAAGCGCACCGTGCTCAACGGTAATGCCGCTCCGTACAGCGGCTACATTATCCACGGGTAGAGTGACGTCAAAACCTACAGCTTCGGGACAGACGTAGTTGTCGAGATGCCCGTAGACAGTACAGGAGACGCTGGAACGTCAATCCAAGCCGCCGGATGTGACCCGCTTGAGCAGCGAACAGAGCTCTGCATCACCGACAATATCGAGTTCCCGTACATCGAATCCGTCGTGCCTGAATTCCTACTATCGCCCGTATTCACAGCCGATTTTGCCGAGTAGGCGAAACGGGACAGATCGCAGCTTGTCGCTGTGTGGTGTGATTGCGCCCTAGCCCCTTGACGCGCCCCCCTGTGCGAATACTCGTGCGCTCCCAGCGACCGGCTTCGTGCCGGCGCAACACTCCAAGCGTCCTCGGGACGCATTCAACCCAAGACCTCAGGAGTCGAGTCATGGCTAACTTCCGCCCGCTCTACGACCGTGTCCTCGTCAAGCGCCTCGACAGCGCCACCACCACCGCTTCCGGCCTGCACATTCCGGAGTCCGCTAAGGAAAAGCCGCAGCGCGCAACCGTGATTGCAGCCGGTAATGGCCGCATCAGCAAGAACAATGTCGTCACGCCACTCACCGTGCAGACCGGCGATGTCGTTCTATTCGGCAAGTACAGCGGTGATGAGATCAAGCTCGACGGTGAGGACCATCTGATCCTCAAAGAGTCCGACATTCTCGCAATCATCGACAACTAGGGGTTCACCATGGCCAAGCAAATTGAATTCCAAGATACCGCTCGCGCACACGTCCTCTCGGGCGTCAACCAGCTCGCAGACACAGTCCGCGTGACCCTCGGCCCGAAGGGTCGCAACGTGGTCCTACAGAAGAGCTTCGGCAGCCCGGTCATCACCAAGGACGGCGTCACTGTCGCCAAGGAAATCGAGCTAAAGAACCGCTTCCAGAACATGGGCGCACAGATGGTCAAGGAAGTCGCTTCCAAGACCAGTGATGTTGCCGGTGACGGAACCACCACGGCCACCGTGCTCGCACAGGCCATCTTCACCGCAGGCTCCAAGCTCGTCGCAGCTGGTGCCAACCCAATGGAAATCAAGGCCGGCATCGACGCTTCCGTCGCTGCCATCACCGTTGAGCTCCACAACCTCAGTCGCCCCGTCACCGACACCAGCGAACTGACCCAGGTCGGCACCATCTCCGCCAATGGCGATACCGAGATTGGCCGCATCCTTGCCGAGTGCATGGACAAGGTTGGCAAGGACGGCGTCATTACCGTCGAAGAAGCCAAGAGCCTCGACACCTACAGCGAAATCGTTGAAGGCATGCAGTTCGACCGTGGCTACCTCTCCCCGTACTTCGTCACCGATGGCGACCGTATGGAAGCCGTTCTCGAGAACCCGTACATCCTGGTTCACGAGAAGAAGATTGGTGCCATGAAGGACCTCCTTCCAATTCTCGAGAAGGTTGCCGAGAAGCAGCGTCCCATCCTCATCGTCGCTGAAGACATTGAGGGAGACGCTCTCGCGACTCTCGTGGTCAACACCCTGCGCAAGACCATGGTTGCCGTTGCCGTCAAGGCTCCTGGCTTCGGTGACCGCCGCAAGGCCATGCTCGGCGATATCGCTACCCTCACCGGTGCGAAAGCCGTCATGGAAGACCTGGGCATCAAGCTCGACGCTCTGACCCTAGACGACCTCGGAACTGCCGAGCGCGTTGTCATCACCAAGGACAACACCACCGTTATCGGTGGTGCCGGTGACAAGAAGGAACTCAACGCACGCGTCAAGCAGATCCGCACGCAGATGGAAGACACCAACTCCGACTACGACCGCGAAAAGCTGCAAGAGCGCTTGGCCAAGCTGGTCGGCGGTGTTGCCGTTGTGTACGTCGGTGCTGCCACCGAAGTCGAAATGAAAGAAAAGAAGGCCCGCGTCGAGGACGCACTCAACGCAACTCGCGCCGCTGCCGAAGAGGGCATCGTCCCTGGTGGTGGTGTGGCCCTCATCCGCTGCCAACAAGCACTCGACGGTCTGAACAAGACTGGCGACGAGCAGTTCGGCGTGGACATCGTCCGCGAAGCCTGTGAAGCGCCGCTGCGCATCATTGCTAAGAACGCCGGTGAAGACGCGTCCATCGTCATCTACAAGGTGCGCGAAGGCTCGGGTCACTTTGGCTGGAACGCCCAGACCAACGAGTACGGCGACATGGTTGAGTTCGGTGTCATCGACCCAACCAAGGTCACCCGCACCGCTCTGCAGAACGCAGCCAGCGTTGCCGGCATGCTGCTCACCACCGAGTGCATGATTGCCGAAGCGGACGACGAAGACGACGTCGGCTAGCCGAACGTTTTCGCTAAGAGGCCCGCGTCGAAGCAATCCGGCGCGGGCCTCGTTCGTTTTGGAGCGGTGAATCTACAACGGAGAGACCATGCGTTACTTCTCGGTCATCATTGCAGCCGTCGCCGCAAGTACTGTCACAGCCATACTCTCGATGCCACTGACCTTCTACATTGTCGCTGCCGGCGGTCAGACTATGGACCCCACAACACCCGGTGACCAATGGATTTTTCTTGGTGGTATGGCAGCGCTTGTCGCCGGTCCGCTGAGTGCGACGGTGGCGTTCTTGGTGGTTGGTGGGTTGGGTCTGCGATTGGCGACCTCACAAGCAACAGACTCCGAACGCCTCACCGAGTAGTCGGTCTAGGTCACGGACCGAAAAGCAATCGCTCCCTGGTTGTCGTTGGAACACCACCGACTGACAGACAGGGTGTCGCCACCTGGTAGGGCGTCGATTGTGACGGCTTCACCCTGCGGAAGGGAACGGCTGTGCTCGCCCAACTCACCACGAGCGACCTCGGGATGTACGGCAAGAAGGGTCAGTCTGACCTTGAGTCTGGATGTCAGGACAGTAGTCCTCATCCTCAAAGCCATTGAGGATTTCCGGGCGGGGGGGTGGGGCAGCCGACGTTTGCGTCCAGAATGCCATCGCGGTCGGTGTCGTGACAGCCGTTTCGATCCCGAGTGCCCCTGTGCAATCCGCAGAACTGAGTATCAACAACCTCTTTCCGGTTGTCACTGTGATCCTGACCGACGCCGGTGCGGACACCTACACAGCGCTGACCGCAAACCCCGTTGGACAGCAGATCGCCGTCATCATGGACGGCCGAGTGATCAGCGCGCCAATGGTGATTGAGAGCAACTCCACCGGCACCTTCCAGATTTTTCAGACGACTGGCAACCCGCGAGTCGAGGCCGCCCCGATATCGCACAAGCCCCGATGGACGCACCGACGCGGGCGGGTTGACCTGTCTCGACACTCAACGCTCCTACACTGCCCTGCGCATTGACCGCGAGTCGCATGAACGAGGTTGAATCCAAAGACGGTACCTAGAACCTAGGTCACCAAGGCAGCGCTCCAACCATCGCAAGCGCTGTTGTATTGTTGATAGCCCTGACCCTCTACGTCATCGATGCTGTGGGTGGGTACATGGCCCCGACACCGGCGCTACGACAGCAGACTCGCTCGACGCCGCTCTTCGTGCTTCCCAGCTGCAAAAGCAACGACGAGGTACAGCGGTACTTCGACAAACATCCATGTTGGAAGCTTAATCATCATCATGTTGGCCACGCCAGCAAGAAGCGACAACACGCCGATGATCATCGCGAGCAGGACCGGCCGCGAAGCGCCCACACGAGCCGCGACCCAGCCGCCCACAGAGGACTGCCCAAGGTGGGCCACGAGAACAATGAGGAAAGTCGGCAACGGCAGTGTCGAAATGTACAGGGGTGGCCGATGTCGTTGATGGAAGAAACCGGCGCTAGGGTGCGTTCAGGGGCGTCGCCAACTGACGACGTTGTAACTTGTTACTACTAGGAAGTTGGCGGCGAAACTGGGCGTGCCAAAGC
>JBLHSN010000316.1:0-6978 GCA_047626195.1 Myxococcota bacterium | reverse complement strand
CGGTTGACGTTGGGGGCAAGCGTGCAAGGCTGGGCCCACACACCGGATGTGACGATGCCGGATCGTGCCGACGACGATGCCGGAGTGGCGTTGCCGAGCGACCGCAGTCATGGCATTGCGATTTCTCCGGCGCTCAGCATTTCTCCGTCTAAACGCAGTGGCTGTGGCGCGTCCATTCAGCTTCCGGTTTGGCAGTGGGTACGAGGTTCTCAGCTGGCCCCGTCCTACCGAATGTGTGCACAGTGTCAGATGAGTTGGGGCAAGTCGTCCGAATCGGTCGTCGCCAAATCGCCCTGAGCCCTTGCGTTGGCTCCGCGTGTGACTACGTGGGCCGGCAATCAAGGCAACCAGGAGGGTAGATACTGTGGAACGTGACTTCTACGAAGTTCTCGGCGTCGCAAAGTCCGCGTCGGCCCAGGAGATCAAGAAGGCGTACCGCAAGCTCGCCATGAAGCACCATCCGGACCGCAATCCGGGAGATGCAGAGGCCGAGGACAAGTTTAAGGAGGCCTCAGCGGCCTACGAAGTCTTGTCTGACGACAAGAAGCGGGGTGTCTTCGACCAATACGGCCATGCCGGATTGCGTGGACGCGGCTTCGAGCCCAACTTCACCGACACTGGAGACATCTTCTCCATGTTCGGAGATTTGTTCGGCGGCATGTTTGGCGGCGGTGGTGGCGGCGGAAGACGCCGAGGACCGCGTCGCGGTGCTGACCTCGAAGTTCCGGTCGTCATTGAGTTCATGGAGGCTATCAATGGTGTCTCCAAGGACGTCAGTGTGGCTCGTGCCGCTATTTGCGAGACTTGTGAAGGCGATGGCCTGAAAGACGGTGCCGAGCCAACGGTCTGTACGGTCTGTGCGGGCCGTGGCCAAGTGGTGCAGCAGCAGGGCATTCTTGCGATTCGTACCACCTGTCCAGCATGTCGGGGCCAAGGGCGGAGTGTCGATCCGAGCGACCGTTGTACGGACTGCCGTGGTGCCGGTAAGAAGCGCAAGACGGACGATATGAAGGTCACGATTCCAGCTGGCGTCGACACAGGTATGCAGCTGCGTCTCATCGGAAAGGGTGAAGCCGGCGAGCCTGGTGCGCCAGCGGGCAACCTCTTCGTGACTATCCAGGTCCGTCCTCATGACGTGTTCCGTCGTGATGGCAGCGACACCTGGGCCACGGTTCCCGTGCCGTATCCAACGATGGTGCTGGGTGGCGAGATCCAGGTTCCGACCGTCCGTGGAGAACAATCACTCAAGGTTCCAGCCGGTACGCCCTCTGGAAAGAAGTTCACCCTGCGCGGCGAAGGCGTCGACCGAGTGAATGGTCGTGGTGGCCGTGGTGACCATCACTTGCAGTTGGTCGTTGAGGTCCCCGAGTCCGTGACGGACGAAGAAGAACAACTGCTGCGTTCGTTGGCCGAGCTTCAGGGCGCCGGCGTGCGAGACAAGGGATTCTGGGCGAAGCTGTTTAGCTAGGTCGGGGTAGTGGGCGGCACAGCTGCCCACTTTTGAGTCCGCAGCAGGCAGGGGTCCAGACAGGCCTGCAGACTCTTGGCGTTTGGCTCTACGGACTCGGCGCGCTGCTTCACAGTCTGAAGCTGCGTAGAGTTCTATATCCGTCTTGAATCAAGCTCATGGCGTGAGTCATGAGTATGTTTCGCTGGTTTGGGGCCACGCCATTGGGACGTTCTTCGGCGTGAAGCCAGTAGCCGTGGGGTCCGCCGAACGCGTCTACGACGTTGAAGTACTCAACAGAGTCGTTGCGGCCCAACACCAGCCGTTGAGCGTCTTGGAACCGGCGAAGTACTTCTGGGTGCAGAGCGGATAGCTCCCAGGTTTGGTAGAGTGCTAGTCGGCGTTGCTCCATCCACTTGGGGTAGCCAGGACAGCCTTCAGGGTCGCACTGCCGCGCAGTGGTACGTCTTGTCGGCGATTGCTACGATGTGTGGTGATTCGCAGGCCGCGCACGCAGTGGGCACTCCGTCATCAGCCGGCGGCGCACTTCTCCAAGCAGCAGCTTCCACGATGACATGGGTCCTCGTTTAGGGCCTGCGGCTACGCGAGCTGTTGCAGGCAGCTCTCGATTCGTTGACGTAGTGCACTGGCCTGCCTCGGGGTGTTCCGTGCGTCGGTCAGCACCGCGCCAAGCTCAATGACTCCTTTGTCGACCATAGCGTCTAGGGTAATGGTGGCCGCGTGCAGACCGGCTGCCGCGCGTGTAAGCGCGATCTCTCTGTCGGCTTCGATCTGCTGGGCCAGCTCCAAATCAGCCTGGCCTGTGGTGCCGCCGCCCATGGAAATCGCAACGCCGGCGACCTCGGCATGCAGGCCGGTTGACATGGCAGAAGGTCCGCGAAGACCGTCAACCGCCACCAGAGCGCTCCGCGCCTCGTTGAGCTGCGCATTTGCATGCTCCCGCAGCTGGGACACCTTCCAGCTGTCGTACGCAGCTCGGGTCTTCGTGTCTTGCCAGGCTGCGTACCCATCGCCACCCTCGTAGCCGCACACGTTGCAGCGGTACGCCAGGGGCGCGAGAGTCGCGACGTCGGCGCTTTCGCATGCCACGCAGGCCATCCCATCATTGTTTTGCGCCTTCTTTCCGAACAGCCAACCGAACATGTGCCCCTCTCTAAGTGCGTCGTATGCCGTACCTCGTAGGAATGTGAAGGTCGGTGACGGGCTGGGACCACTCTTGAAAACCGGGCGTGGTTATGAGGCTGTGCCGGAGGATTGCTGTGTCGTCTGTCGAAGAAATTGAAGCTCAAGTTGCCGCCATCGCGCCCACCTTAGAGGCCGCTCGCCAAGAGATTGCCCGTGTACTTGTCGGGCAGCGTCACATGGTGGACCGTCTCCTGATCGGCCTGCTCGCCAACGGCCATGTGCTGCTGGAAGGGGTGCCTGGACTCGCCAAGACCACTGCGGTCAAAGCCCTCGCCAATGCCCTGGCGTTGGACTTCAGTCGCGTCCAGTTCACCCCAGATTTGTTGCCGGCGGATGTGGTGGGAACCCAGATCTACCAACCTCATCTGGGTGACTTCACCACGCGTAAGGGGCCGATCTTTGCCAACATCGTCCTTGCGGACGAAGTGAACCGGTCGCCGGCAAAGGTGCAGGCTGCGTTGCTCGAAGCGATGCAGGAACGCCAAGTCACACTCGGCGAGAACACCTACGCGCTGCCGTCGCCGTTCTTGGTGCTCGCGACCCAGAATCCCATCGATCAAGAGGGTACCTACCCGCTGCCGGAAGCTCAGGTTGACCGCTTTATGCTCAAGCTGTCCATCACCTACCCAACGCTGGAGGAGGAGCTGCTCGTCATCAAGCGCAGCAATGAGCCTATCCCAGCGCTGACCCCACAGGCGTCTGCAGAAGACATCCTCCAGGCGCAGGCGGTGACCCGCTCCATCAAGGTGACCGACCCATTAATGCGGTACATCGTGGACTTGGTCCGCGCTACTCGGGATCCAGCGAGCGTTGATAGCACCTTGGCGCGCACCATTGAAGTGGGCGCATCACCTCGTGCTTCCATCGCTCTTGCCGCTGCAGCCCGCGCTCACGCCTTCCTAGACGGCCGTGGCTACGCACTTCCCGAAGACGTCAAAGCCATTGCGCCAGACGTCCTTCGTCACCGAATCTTGCCTACCTACGAGGCGGAAGCCGACGGCATCACCGCGGAAAGCCTCGTGGACCGTCTGCTCGACAAAGTCGACATGCCGTAATCACGCTGTGAATCGTGCACACCTGATGACCCTGGGAACTCCAAAGAGTTGAGCCGCTTAACGCCAGAAGAACTCCGTGAAGTTCGCCGCCTGCATGTCCATGCCGGTCGCAAGGTTGATTCCTTGTTTTCCGGCGACTGGCGCAGTGCGTTTCGCGGCCGCGGTATGGAGTTTGAAGAGGTCCGTGAGTACTCGCCCGGTGATGACGTCCGGCACATCGACTGGAACGTCACCGCACGCACCGGTGAGCCATTTATCAAAGTCTTCCGTGAAGAACGCCAGCTCACGGTGGTGCTTGCGGTAGATGTCTCCGGCTCTACCCATGTAGGAACTGGCGGACGGGATGGCCGGACGGACAAGAGGCTTCAGAGTGCGCGAATTGCTGCGGGACTGGCTTACGCGGGCATTCGCAACCGCGACAAGGTCGGGCTGCTCACCTTCACTGACCGCGTGGAGCACTTCATCGCGCCTCGTGGCAGTCGTGGCCATGTGTGGAACATCATCACCCACGCCTATGACGCCTCAGCAGCAAGCCGAAAGACCGACCTTGCTGAAGGCTTGAGCTTCCTTGCCAAGACTCAGCGCCGAAAGGCGGTGGTTGTGGTGGTTAGTGACTTCTTGGACACCGGCAAGTGGGACAGGGTCCTTGGCACGCTGGCTGCACGTCATACCGTTCACGCCATGCTTGTTCACGACCGACTAGACGAGGGACTGGGTCGGCTCGGACTCTTGGAGGTGGTCGACGCTGAGACTGGCGAGCTGCGTGTGCTTCACGGTCGGACCGCGCGAGGCATGACGGTCGATGAACGGATGACGCGTCTGAAGCGCTGCGGTGCGCGTGCCGTGGCTATCAGTACCGAAGACGACGCCTTTAAGGCCATGCATCGTCACTTCGCCCGCTCGGGAGGTCGGCGATGAGGTGGGTGCTCGGCGCGTTAGCGTTGTCGGCGTGTACTCATGAAGGTGCGCCTGAACAGGTCGTTCTAGATGCAGACGTGCGCTCGTGGATCAATGATGTCACCACGGTTGGCGGAACGCTCACAGGGCAAGTCGTAGCCCCTACGTCGGACAATCTTCAGCTCGCGCCACCGGTATCCACGGGTCTGACCTTTGAGCCGCTCGGAGATGCGCGGGTGGAACAAGCGGGCTCCTCTACCGTCATGACCCAACAGTGGTCCTTTGCTGGGCAGAAGGGCAACTACCGAATCGACGGACCCGCCGCAATGTGGGGCGAAGACGGCCAGGCCATCGCTCCATCCCTGTTCGTCGACATGGGCGTTGGCGCTCCCCGAGAAGGCACCCTCGCCGACATCACCGATCCCACCCAGGTAGATCCGTTCCCGCTGGTCGCTGTGGCCGTGGGTTCGGGAGTGGCGTTGTTGTTCATCGCGGGTGTGTGGTTCGCCATGCGAGCACGTCCCAGCGACATTCCGAAGGTGGTGGTGCCCCCAGATGTCGCCGCACTGCGTGCATGGGCCACGGTTCAGCGCGACCCAACCCTCAACGACCATGACCGCGCCCTTGCCATCAGCGGCATCTTCCGGACCTATGCCGAAGCCGCTCTGGCCTTCCCGGCAACCTCGGGAACCAGCTCGGAGATTCTCCGCTATCTCGGCGGTCTACAGCACCTGTCTGCGGAGAACTTACCTCGTGCGAAGCAGCTATTGCGGGCGACCGACCGGGTGAAGTTCGCCGATGAAGCGGCGACTGAAGAGCTGTTCGAACGCTTGGGAACAGACCTCGAAGACTTTGTCGAGAGCACCCGCCCGCGCCGGAGGTCAGCTGGTGATTGAGTGGGGCAGTCCATGGGCCTTCTGGCTCCTCATTCCTGTGTTGCTGCTCCCGCTTCAGCGGTGGGTGACCGGACACAATCGTCTGGCGGTTCCGTCTACAAAATTCCTGCGTCCTGGGTTTTCGCTACGTCGGCTAGTGTGGTGGATGCCGGGGGTTCTGCGCATTGTTGGCTTGGCTCTGCTGGTGGTCGCGTTGGCTCGTCCTCGGGTCACCCGCCGCGACGTCGTCGTAGAGTCGGACGGCCTAGACATGCTTCTCGCCATCGATACTTCAGGCTCCATGGACACCAGCGACTTTCAGCTGGGTTCACGCTTGGTTAGTCGGATGGAGGCTGCGAAAGGTGTCTTGGATGCGTTCGTCCAGGCTCGCCCGTACGACCGAATCGGTGTGGTTGTGTTTGGCCAAGAGGCATTTACGCTTGTGCCGCTGACCCTCGACCATGATGCGCTTCGCCGTACATTGGGCATCATTGACGTAGGCATTGCTGGCCCCAATAAGACGGCGGTCGGTACGGCAGTAGCGGTCAGTGCGCGTCGAATGAAGCAGGTAGATGCCACCGAACGCATTGTCATCTTGCTCACCGATGGTCGCAACAATGTGGACCGGCCGGACCCCTTGGAAGCCGCACGGGCGGCTGCGGCATTGGATATCAAGATCTACACAATCGGTGTGGGCGATGCCCGTGGGTTCCGCGACTCAGGCATCGATGAGCAGGGGCTGACCCGCTTGGCCGAGCTCACTGGCGGCCAGTATTTTCGCGCGAGAAACACCGAAGGGCTGCAGGAAGTCTTCGACGTCATCGACCGCTTGGAGACGTCACCTGCACAGGTTCGCCAGTTGGTCGAACACGATGAACACTTCCGCGACTACTTAGTCCCAGGACTGCTGTTTTTGCTCATCGGAAGTCTGCTATCCGCCACGTGGTTAAGGAGGGGGCCGTGATATGAGCTGGCGTGACCCAACATGGTGGGCGGCACTTCTTGGCGTGTTTGTCGTCGTCGTTGCGGTAGTTTGGGGCGGACGGCGTCATCGCACTCTGCTGCGCGAGCTGTTCACAGGCGACCTGTTCGACCGGGTATTGCCGCGCAGTGTCCGAGTGCGTCGAACGGTGCGCGATCTACTGGTGATTGTGGGGTTGACCAGCATTGTGGTGGCGTTGGTGGAACCGCTGTACGGCAAAGAGGTCCAACAAGTCGAGAGCCGAGGAGTGGACATCGCTGTAGTCGTCGACTTGTCGCTGTCCATGGACGCGCGAGACGTGTCACCGTCCCGCTTGGAACGGGCAAAGCGAGAAATTCTCGACCTGATGGACATGATGGAGGGGGACCGCTTGGGTCTCGTCATCTTTGCGGGTGGCGCCTTTCCACGATTGCCGCTCACTACCGATATCGACGCGATTGAGCTGGTGGTCGACGAGCTATCCACCGACATGTTTGCGGCGCAAGGAAGTAGCATGGGGGAGGGGATTCGTACCGC
>JBLHSN010000315.1:0-7038 GCA_047626195.1 Myxococcota bacterium | reverse complement strand
TGGGCACGGTCCGTCCCGACCCCGGCCGACTGCAGCCGACTGATGAGCTCGCCGAGGTTTGTAGCACTCCCCTCAATGAGCGATACAAGCCCTGCACAGACGTGGGAGGTGTCGTCGGGGGACTCCATGGCTACCACGCGGTCGCCGAGTAAATCGCGCCACTTCCGACCCACCCTATGGTCTCTCTGCAGGTCCGGGATGAGGTAGAAGATTTCATACGATCTGCCTACTTCCTCGATCATGTCCTGAATGCCGATGTCATGGGCGGGTGGGGTACCGAGTGTTCGCTGGATGTGGGTGCGCGAGACGACCGCGTTGGGCGGCTCATCTCCGGTGATGAACAGGTAGCCGCGCTTGCCGCGCTTCTCGACGCAGTCCAACGAGGTGTGCCGGGCGGCCACGTACATTGCCAGCTCATAGCTCTCGTCGCCGCCTCCACCGCCGCCCTCTAGGTACATGGACGTCAGCCACTGATCCATGAGCGCTGCGGTCGACTCGAACTGTCCCACCTGCAGCGGTGCCCGGTCTCCTCCAGCGTAGCCAACCGCCATGAACAGGACCTGTGGGTCGCCGACCTGGGCTTGTTCGAGGGCGGCCATGAACTGGGGCAGTGTATGTGTGGCGAGTCGTGCCGGAATTTCACCCATGGAACCGCTGACATCGAGTGCAAAAATGATTCCGATGCTGTTCGGATTTGCCTCGCTGTCGCGGCATTCGCGCTTGCCCAGGTCCATGGGGTCCATGGACGGATGACACACCCGTTGGGTGAAGACCTCGCCTTGTGAACGGTTCTTTCGCGCGTCTGTGAGCGCCTGGTGTGCGCTGTAGCTGTACTGACCGTAGCCCATGAACTCTCCAATTTCGGCATGCAAGCACGCCTGTTTGTCTAAACCCAGCCGTCGATGTCTATGGGGCTGTACTTGCCAGAACCATAGTCGTGTTTTGCGCTGGTTATTACCTGTGAAAGATGACTCTGTGCGTCGCTGTAGTGACCGTTTGCGGCGCGAACGAGCGCTGCGTGGAACGTTGGGGACAGCGTGGTCTGCTTGGAACCGAAGCCCGCGCCGCTTGCCCACAGAATGGACCACGCTGCCATGGCGATGTCGCGGCTTGGCGTACCCGATGGCGGTGCTGCGTTGAAGGCTCCCCGCCACGATTGCACCTCCCCTCGGACCGTTTCTCCCACCTCTCCAGCTAGCGTAAATCCGACCATCATTGCGCCGTGATTTTTTGGGTGCACTAAGATATGGTCGGGAGTAACTGCATTGTGAACAGCACCGTTCCTGTGCATCCACACCATCTGCTCGAGCAGCCTCTTGTACACCCACACCAAAACTCGACCTGGCAGACCCTGTGTTGCGTGCTGCCCGTGGAGGGTCGCTAGGCTCAACTGGAACCCACTGCGCCACGCGTACGCGGTGACCAGTCTGTCTCGCCCCGTGATGGTCCGTGTCCCAATGGCGATGGGTTCAGGCAGTCTCGTCGCAAAATGCGTCGTGGCTGGGTCGGATGCGGTTGTGAGTCGTTTTAGCGCCTCGTACTCTCGTCGCAGCAAATCGGAGTCTGTCTCGGCTCGTTGGACCTTGATCACGACCGCCTCGCCCAGTCGCATCGCCCAGCGCGCTTTATAGACGTTTGCGCTGTCTCCCACGGCTAATCGGCCCTCCAGCACGTATGTTCGCCCATTCAGGTTGATTCTTGGACGGCCATCGTTGGGGGCGGAAGAAATGACCTGACCGCTTACTCGACCTGGTGTGTTTTGTGTGCTGCAATGGGGACACACGATGACGATCTCAGTCCATGGTGCATCGAGAGGAGCACCACAGCTTTCACAAAATAGAACGCGCATTGTCAGATGCTAGCGCAAGTGCGACAGCGGTCAAAGGCATTCCGATTATTGTGGCTGCGCTACCACCCGAACAGGCCGAGGGTCCAGCCGTAGACGCATACGGCGAGGCACACAGCGACCGTCACCGTGTACGGGAGTGATGCGCGCTTGGCCGGATCGACGGCGGCCAGAGCGAGTCCAGCCAACAGCCCGAAGGTGTGCGCCAGGGCATCGATGCCGGGGATGAGCCACCCGATGATGAAGTTGAGCATGAGGAACACCGCGAGCACCGGTCCCATGAGTCGCCGGTCTTCCAGCTCCCATCGGTCTCGATGTACAACGCCGAGCCAGACCCCGGCGGACAGCAGTGCGAAGGCGCCGCCGCTGGCGCCGTCGGACTGAACAACGCCTGCCTGCCATCCTAAGAAGGAGGCGATGACACCACCCATCGCGAACCATCCGAGCCATCTAGCAGCGCCTAAGACGGGTTCGAGCAGTCGGCCTAGGGCGTACAGAGAGGCGGCGTTGATGAGCAGATGTAAGGCGTCTCCGTGAAGAAGTACGCTCGTGACCAGCCGCCAATACTCGCCGGTACGCAGGGGAATACGATGTTGGCCGCCGACCTCCATGCGCATCCACATGCCGCGGTCGAACAGCAGCGCGTTGACCACGGAGACGTCTTCAACAATCGCATACGCGACACCGCTCACCACGTGCACTCCAACCAACACCGCGATGAGTGACCACGTAGCGGGCAGTCGCGAAGGAGTGTCGGTCGACCACAGGTCGGGTAGTGCACGAGTCGTCATCTACAGGCGCGCCAGCTGTACAAATCCGCTGTCATCCCCTGCTTCGAGGCGGTGAACGCCTGGTGTGCAGGCGACACTCCAGGTGCCCGTCGCCACGAAATGCGCCTTCAATCTTACCTTGACGGTACCTATTGGGTGGGATGGGTAGTGCTGCACGAGCACACACTAACCGCACCCTCGACGCGTTGATGCGGCGCTCGAGGGTTAACGGTGCGGGCTGTAGGCCTTAGCTATTGGCTTGGTACTGCTGAATCAGACGGTCGAGCGAGCCGAAGCTCTTGGCACGACGGTCGCGTGTCCAGTTGCCGTATTGCACCTTGGCCCCCGGGTCGTCGCCGTGGGTGCGTGAGCCACCACCGCTGGCTCCCACGGTCTGCGAGCCCTGACCGGTCGCAAATTCAATGTGGGTGATACCGTTGCGACCTCTGTAGAACACCAGGTCCCCGCGCTGGGGAGAGTTGGTGGCGGGGACGCGGTTGCTGATGCCGGCTGCGGTGTCATCGCCCCACTGGATGAGGCCCGTGTTCTGACGTAGGACGTAGAGTACGAAGCCCGAACAGTCGAACATACCAGGTCCGTCTGCGCCCCAGGAGTACGGCGCCCCCATGTGGGACTCGGCGGCAGCCATGACGGCTTCTCGAATGTCAGCGTAGGCTTCGTTTCCGGCGAAGCTCTCGCCCTGGCCTGCCCTTACCGTCAGGTCAGCAGCGGCGATGTCTTTACTAGACGGATCGTTGAGCTTGGCTGCCGTTCCGGTGCCGACGACGCCGTCTGGACTCAGGCCATTTGCCCGCTGGAATGCAACGACTGCCCGGCGCGTACCAGCGCCGAAGACACCGTCAACGGTCTCCGAGGCACCTTTGGCGTTGAGCAGCGCCTGCAGTGCACTGACGATGCCACCACGGCTGTTGAAGGACAGCACGGGGTCGCCGGTGACTTGGGTGACCGGTGCGGGGCCAGAAAGAGTATCGGGCCTGGCCACGGGTCGCACGGTGGCGGCCCGGTTGAGCTTACCGGCGGTCGCTGCGCCTGCGATTCCGTCGGCTAGTAGGCCGACCGCCAGCTGAAAGGCCATGAGCGCTTGCCGTGTACGAGGGCCAAAAGAACCGTCTACGCCGATTCGCATGCCATGCGCGTTGAGCAAGGTCTGCAGCGAGCGTACTTGACGTCCGTTTGTACCTTGGCGGAGTACCGGGCTCCCGCTCCATCCACCCACGGTGTGGTCCCGGTGCATGTTCGCTTCGCCAGCGTTTGCCGGTTGAAGTGAGGGAGCCGCACCTTCGAAGCCCGTCTGGGCCCAAGAGCGGAAGGCCTTCCCGGCCGAGTCCGCTTGTGCTTCGCCGGGGTCGCCGTCTGCGTCCAGTTCGGTCTTTCCAGACCCGCCACCGGCGAGGGCATGAGCAGTCTCGTGGGCTGCCGTCTCGATGAAGTCGAGGTCGGCCATGTTTTCGTCGACGCCTTGGCCGAACGACATGTTGGACCCTTCGGTCACAGCGCGTGCGCCTAGGGCCGAGTTTCTTGCAGGGTCTTTGGTGGCGCTGAGGCCGTCTAGGGAAGAGCCAAATGCGGCAGCAAGGGCACTGTTTAGAATACTGGATTCAAAAGGACCGGACGATGTCTCGGTGGATTCTAGGCTCTCTGCCAGTTGGGCATTGCTGGCTGCAGGGCCATCTTCGGCTTTCTCATTACCGGCTTTCGCAGTAGATGACGGCTCTGCACGCCGTCGAAAGGACATTGCGGACATACGATCTCCAGAAAAGGCGCCAAAGGGCGTAGGAGACCATAGCAAGTCGCAGCACTCTCGCTTGTCAAGATTCATGTGCCGTCCTGCTTAGAGACAGTTCGGCAAGGATTCATACTGTGCTTGTCTAGACAGGAACGGCGAATTCTCGCAGCACATCATTAAGCGACGTCTTTCTGTCGGTCGATGCTTTGCGGCGACCAATGATAAGGGCGCACTGCAGATCGTAGGTACCGGCCGGGAATGTCTTGGGCCGTGTCCCGGGCACCACCACACAGTTGCTCGGGACGCGGCCCTTGTAGACGACTTCTTCTGAGCCGGTCACGTCGATAATCGGAGTGCTCGACGTCAGTGTTGTTCCGGCACCAATGACGGCTCCTTCTTCAACAACCACGCCTTCGACCACGATGCTTCGCGAGCCAATGAACGCACCGTCTTCGATGATGACCGGGTTGGCCGACAAGGGCTCGAGTACGCCGCCAATACCAACGCCGCCAGACAGGTGAACGCCCTTGCCGATCTGCGCGCATGAGCCCACGGTGGCCCAGGTATCGACCATGGAGCCAGCACCGACGTAGGCACCGATATTCACGTACCCGGGCATGACAATGCAGCCGGGCTCAAGGAAAGCGCCGAACCGGATAGTCCCGGGGGGAACCAGACGAACGCCTTGCTCTGCCAAGCGGGTCTTGAGCGGAATCTTGTCGTGGTAGCGGTAGTCACCGTAGCTTCCCTCGACCATCTTCGAGGTACGGAAGCACAGTAGAATGGCCTTCTTCAGCCAGTCATTGACCACCCATTCGCTGCCGGTTTTTTCAGCGACGCGAACCGCTCCGGTGTCGAGCAACTCCATTACAGCCTGAACGGCGTCTGCGTCTGCATCGCCCGATTCCCAGCTGTTCTCGATGCGTGCTTTCAAGTCCTGCATGTCGGTCTCCAAGTGGCGCGCTGCCTAACCGGTTCACGACTTGGGCACTCAAGGACGAAAAGCGCTGCGAGGAATGCTCGCAGCGCTGAGTGTTCCATGTGGAACAATTGGGCCTGTCTACCGCTTGATAAGCCACGCTTCGAGTTCATCTGCGCCGCCAATTAGGTCGCCATCAACGAAGACCTGCGGGGTGGTTCCGACGCCAGGAATGGCACGGAGAATACGCGGCGAGGTCGACAGCTCGTCGTACCCGAGTCCGGCTTCCGTAAGGGCCGTCTTCACCCGTGCACAGTGGCTACAACCCGGCTTGGTGAACACGGCGATATCCGGGTTCTTGGTGCCGTCTAGCCAGTCGAGAACCGTGTCCGCGTCGGACACGCTGAAGGGGTCGCCCGGGACTTCCTTCTCGATGAAGAGCTGCTCAATAACGCCGTCGTTCACGACCATAGCGTAGCGCCAAGAGCGCTTGCCAAAGCCGAGCTCACCCTTGTCCACCAAGAAGCCCATCTTGCTGGTGAAGTCGCCATTGCCGTCTGGGACGAAGGTGACATCAGGAGCGCCTTCGGCTTTCTGCCAGGCATTCATGACAAAGCCATCGTTGACGCTGACACACAAGACATCATCGATGCCAACCGCCGAGAACTGGGGGCGAAGTTCTTGGTACCGGGGCACGTGGGAGGCCGAGCAGGTGGGGGTAAATGCGCCGGGCAGTGAGAACAGTACAACACGCTTGCCGCCAAAGTAGTCGGCAGTGCTCCTGTCTTTCCAGTCGTGCTCGGTGCGGGTGTGAAAGGTGACCTCGGGTACGCGGTCGCCAGTGTGTAGATTGTCGATGATTTCTCCAAGTGGGGCAGGGCCCGCGATGTGTGAACTGGGAGTAGTGCGAGTCGCGTGCCAATAGCTGTTCTCCAACCAAAGCCCCGATTCCCGCAATGGGTCCGATGAACACACGAAATATCGTTGCAACTGCAACGATATTCCGCTACAACGATACTCCGTTGTGGAGGTGGGATGGCTGTGCAGACAAAGTGGGTACATGACGCAGACTTGGACAGCCTGACTCGGCTCGTCGGTACGCGAAACACTGCTGAGGTGCTGGAACAGGCCCTTATTTCGCTGCGCTCGCTCATGCCGTATGACCTGGCTGCGGTGCTTCGCCTTCGCGGTGACGAGCTGGTGGTGGAGGCTGCGGCAGGGCCGTTGGCGTCGGACTTGGTGCGGTCGCATCGCTTGTCTCTGGCGAAGTTCCCCACTATTCGGCGAGCCCTGGAGCTGCGACACCCCATTCCGTTGGAAGAACATCACCACGACAGTGAGGAAGGGGATCCGTACGACGGCATCTTGGACCTACCGCACGGCCACTCGTGCATGGTCGTTCCCCTGTTTTCCGGCGGCGAGAACCTCGGCGTGATTACCCTAGATCGGACGTCTTGTGGGGTGTACCCAGATGGGCAAGTGGAGCTCGCTGGTGTTGTGGGACAGCTCGTGGCGCTCGCTCTCCGTTTCGCCGACCAGGCTGAGTTGTTGGATCGCTACCGGCTGCGGTTGAAAGAAGAGAATCGCCTGCTCGTTGAAGAGACCGGTGCGGATGCGGCAACCCGGCGTCTAGAGTCGAGTGTGTCGCCGGGAATGCGCGAGCTGGCGCAGCTGGCACGTCAGGTAGCGGTGACGGACCTTCCAGTGTTGGTGCAGGGGGAGACCGGAACCGGCAAAGAAGTAGTCTGCCAGGCGC
>JBLHSN010000314.1:0-7040 GCA_047626195.1 Myxococcota bacterium | reverse complement strand
GAGGGGCTGTGAACGGTGACATCGTTCGTGTCGTTGAGGGTCGGTCGGCGCTCGGCTAGTTCAGCTGGAAGAACACAGCGTGACCGTCGATAAAGCTGGGCTCGAAGACGACTCGCGCGCCTGTGAGTCCGGTAGGGGGACCAAGTACAGCTCGCCGCTGACAGCATCTCCGCGCTCGTAGCTCTCGATGGGATGGATGGACGGTGCCGGCGCCATGCAGGGGGGAGCATCGGTCTTGATCTCGAACCCGACGCTTTGGCGTGCCCAGTTCGACCGCCACCTTCCTAGTAGTAACCAGTGACAACGTCGTCAGTTGGCGGCCGCGCTGAACGCACCCTAGCGCCGGTTTCTTCCATCCATCCCATCGCTCACCCCTATACTGTACTGTAGCGGCGCGTCGTACTCTCGGCCGTCGGGACCGACCAGTGCCCACGGGAGGCTTGCGGTGTCGTTGTGGGTCAGGCTGACATCCACCACGTGCAGTCCGTAGCGGTCTTCTTTGCGGGTAAAGCGGGTGACGCCGTTGGTTGTATTCGGAGTCTCTCGCCACCCGTGTCGGGTAATGTCGAAGGGTTCTGGAAGGACCTTGTCGGTTAGCGCTGGAACGACGACGCACACTGGGACCGAGCCCTGAATGGTGATGGGGCGCTGAATGATGATGGGTTCGCCGCTTTGATTACCGGAGAGAGTCACCCCGAGTCCGTCGCTTCCGGTCAGGCCCGCTTTCGGGTTGTCCGCCTCGGGCTGCCTCAAGAGAGCAGCGCCTGTGATGCCCCCGACCAACGCGACGCCAACAACGATAGCAATGCCGACGAGTACGGCTACGATGATGAGCCGCATCGGTCCCCGGGACTCACCTTTGCTGGGCGTACTAGCAACCGGTGTGGCCGTTGACCGTCGGCGCGCGGGGATTCAGGTGCCAATGCCGGTCTTGGTCTGTGGACCGTCGGTGTTTTGGTCGCCCGTTAAGTAGTCCGAGACCTCCTTAGTGAATCCAAAGTCGGCCACCTTGGGCAGATAGCCGCCGATCATGGGCACCATCAGAACGGTCTCAGGCTTCAGGCCGCGGTGAACCAAGCTGCATGAGTGGGCGTAGGAGACAGCGCTGACAATCTGGCGGAACCAAGGCTCACCTTGTTCCTTGGGGGCTCCAGCTCGGCTTGGGTTCGCCCCTCTTACAGCTGTCGTACCCGAATATCCGCTGTCGGAATATCCAGGACTTCCAAGGCAAATGGGGTGTCCAGCGTGATGTGCAGAACACTGTGTACGGTTGCCATTCCGCCGCGAGCAAGCCGGCGTTCAACGGTGTAACGGTCGTGAATAGACGTGCCCGTCGTGAGCAGGGTCAGTCCGTCTCCCTGTAGGCCTCTTCGTTGGGCAGTTCTTCTGCGTCTAGCAAGGCCAGGTGCTCGGGCTTGTACAGCTTGCTCATTGCCATGCGAATCGGCACCAGGAGCGCGATGAACAGGGGAAAGAGGACGGCGAAAGGACTTGCCTTGACCGCCCACAACACGGCAAGTCCGGTGCCCTGAATCACCGTGAAGGTGGCAATCACTCTGGGTGGAATAGCGCGGAGATAGTGGGTGGTTGGGTACTGCTCGGGGTCGATGAGGAACAATCGCACGCGCTCGAAGAACTGATTGCCGCGCATGGAGGCAATGCCCATGAACAGGAACAAGCCGAACAGCACGGGCATCGGTATGAGCTTGAGCGTGGGCAGCAATAGCAATGAAGCGCCCATCAGAATGTGAATCGACAGCCCGGTGGTGCGGGTCTCGATGACCGACGTGATGTTGTCGCGCTCGTCTGTGCTGGCCAAGCTGCGCACATGGTTCAACGAACGCACGGTGGCAGCGACCGTCCAGGGCAGACCGACAAGGCTGAACCCAGCGATAAGGGCAGCCACTAGCGTCATATCGAGGTGGTAGCCGGCGCCCTTTTTGAGCTGGTTTCCAGGGCTGTTGACCAAGCGAACGGTGATGTTTTGGTCGAGGTAGACCAGTATGGCACCGAGCATTGCGGGAATGGCGGCTGCACCCCAGACCCACCGAGGCGCATCAAAGGGGTTTACGAACCAGCTGCGGCCGGAAGTGGTGCCGAAGGTGTCGGGTGCGGCCAGGGACTCTACGGCGACGTGGGGGAGAAGCAGGGCGGCGGCGGACAAGGTCAGAATGGCAATAGTCGGGCCAAAGTCGGCCAAGAATTCGCGTAGACCGCGTCGCAAAAACACACTGCGTCGGATGGCTGAGAGCTGGCTTGCGACGACGAAGGTGCCCACAGCCAGCACCATGCCGAACAGGGCGGAGTCGCTGGGCGTCTCGCCGTCTCGGAATGCACCGATGATGTCGTTCAGCGCTTGGTAGATGAAGATGAGCGAGATGAGTGCGGCGAAGGTGTCATCGGTGAATCGGGTGAAGAACCGAATCCACGCGGCGCCGTCAATGGCGACGAGGATGAACAGGAAGAAGGACGTCCATAATCCAACCCACGCAAGCGCCGGCAGGTAGTCCACACCGAGTGCTTGCGACAGTCCGTACAGAATGCCGATGAACACGGTGATGGGACCGGTACTGCCCAAGATGGACAGGGGTTGACCCGAGAATATGGCATACAAAATGCCGGTAATGGAGGTGGCGACAAGGGTCTCGACAACACCAATATTGCCGTCGGTCATCAGGGCTAGCAATCCGCCGAAAGCCACGGAAGGGGCTAGGCAGGCGAAAAACAAGAAGACGGTGGATGCCAGCGCTTTCGTGTTGAGTCCGTCGGTCCAGTCGCTGATGTAATGAGGGAGCCGCCTGCGGATATCATCGACGAACAGCCCGAAGAACCGTCCGCTGGGACGTAGGGCTTCCGGAATGTGCGCGCGCATGGCGACTTCGTCGTCGCGAGCGGCGGTGTACGCAGCTTCCAGTTCACGGGTGGAGTTTGCTGCCAGGAACTTGTCGAGGATGTCTCTATCGGCGAGCAGATGTGCGAACTCGGCGGCGATGTCTAGGTGGGGATGAATCTTCGCATTTGAGAGCAGCACCCACATGAATCGAACAGGAAGACCTTCGTTGTCTTCCATGTGCAGCGGATGGGTCAAGCGAACCAGCACCTCGATGGCGGAACCTGGCGATTTTGTGCGCTTGACGCAGATTGCGGTGCTGTGTGTAATTTCGCTCGGCCCAAGGTCGGCGAAGTGGTCGAGCGCGTCACGCACCTCTTCCAGGTGTGTACCAGTCATGGTCAGCTCGGCCGTGACCGCCTCCATGACGTGTTCAAGAACGGCGTCCATGTCCGGTGCGTCTACATCGAGCAGTACGAGGGAACCTGATTGAAGTCGTCGACGTTCACGCGAGCGTCGGCCTCCAGGGCGTGGTGGGACTGGTGTCTGTGGCATTGCGGCGTAGGCTACAGGATGCGACAAAACGGTGTCGGCAATTAAACCAGAAAGTCATTCACCGGCGTTGCTTGTCAGGCGCGCCGGCGCTTATCTGCCACCTGCCGACCACAACACGCGCACCGGGTATCCACCATCTGGGCGTCCGTAGCCGAGTCGGCCCTCGTCATTCGTGCCCCAGGCCCAGAGTGTGCCGTCGTCGCGAATGGCGAAGCTGTTCTCGGCAGCGGCACTGATGTGAACAATGTTGGTCAGGGGTGCAGCACAGCTCCAGGTGAGGGCGTCCCAATCGGCGCAGACTGGCGTCAGCACGTCGGCATCTCTAGACTCCCCGGTTCCGAGTGAGCCGCCATCATTCTCACCGAATGTGTAGACGGTTCCGTTGTCTCGCAGCGCGAGGGTATGGGCGTGACCGGCGCTGACCCTCATCCAGTCGCTTGTGGGTGGGCCGCCATTGGGTCCGCCGACGGGAATGGGGGTGGTGACTTCGTCCCAGTCGTCGCAGGTATCGGTCTGGATACATCCGTTGCCGAAGCGGCCATCGTCACCGTCTCCCCATGCCCACAAGGCACCGCTGCGAATGCCGACAACATGCCCCTGTCCGGCGCTGACACTTTCCCAGTCTGTTGGAGAGGGCGAGCCTTCCGGGCCCAGAACGGCGGTTGGGTTGCGGATGTCGTCGTCATTACCGCTGGCAAGCTGACCGGAGCCACCGTTGCCCCAGGCCCACAGCGTGCCGTCTGCTTTGATGGCCAGGGCAAAGTCGTCGCCGGCGTCCACGGCGACCCAGTCGGTGTCCGCGGTGGCCTCGGAGATGCTGAGGACGTGAACAGGTGAGAAGGAGGCGATGTCGCTACCATCGCCAAGTTGTCCTTGCCGGTTGTCCCCCCACGCCCACAAGCTCCCGTCGTCTGCGAGGCCCACAGTGAACTGGTCGCCCGCGGTTAGGGTGGTCCATCCAGTCATGGCGAGCTCAGTGGGTAGGCCGACGTCAACGTCAACGTCTAAGCCGAGGGCGCCATCATCGGGGTTGCCCCATAGCCAAGTGGTACTGTCATCTTTCACTGCGCCGAGATGTTCATAGCCAGCGAAGATGTCTACCCAGTCGGCGGACAAGGTGGTGCCGTCTCCGTCTGAGATCTGCACGGGTGTGTAGGGAGGGACCTCACAGTCATCTGGGTCCTCACCTAGCGGGCCGATGTCACAGTTGCCTACTGGCGTTCGGTGGGCGTCTCCCCAGGCCCACAGGCTGCCGTCCGTCTTGAGGGCAAGAGCCACATCTTCAGCGCCTTCGACAAGGTCCCAGTCGGTGTCTTCGGTGACCTGACGCGCGAACAAGATACTTTCTGAGCCGTCTCCGAGCATGCTGGTGGAGTTGTAGCCCCAGGCCAGCAGCTCTCCGGTGTCGGTTAGGGCGAAGCTGTTCTCAAAGCCAGCGCGAATACCGACGATGTTCGTCATGGGCTCGCACGGAAAGGCGTCTCCAAATGCGCAGACGGGCTGTATGGTGGAGATGGAGTCGCGGCAGTTGAGTGCGCCTTCGCAGCCGTTTCCGAGCTCGCCTTCCGAGTTGCCGCCGACAGCGTACAACGCGCCATCGGTGGTCAGGAGCAAGGTGTGCTCGGCACCCGATGAGACTTGGGAGATGTTGCTCATGGGCGTACAGGGGGCACTCTCGCCAGGTGCACAGACCGCAACGGGAACGCTGACTTCATTGCACAGGTCGCTATCGAGGTTGCAGCCTTGAGCGAGAACGCCGTCGTTGTCGTCTCCCCAGGCGAGTGCGGTGCCATCATCCATCAGCGCGATGGCGTGTTCGCCGCCCATTGCGATGCCCACACCGCCGGTCAGTGGGACGCAGGTGTCGGTCGCAGCGCTGTCGGGTGTACAGACAGGAGCCGCGACGAGCACGCTGGCGCAGTCGCCGCGTTCGACGCAGCCGTCGCCGAGAATACCGTTGCGGGAGTCTCCCCACGCCCACACAACGCCAGAGCTATCGACGGCCATGGAGTGCAGCTCATCATCTTTGGAGACCGTAATCGCGACAACATCGCTGAGTATTTCGGCGCACACCCCTCCGATGGGATTGAAGTCGACACAGACCTGCGCGGCTGCATTGGGCCTTACAGTGCCGCCTTGGATGCCGTGTCCGAGCTGGCCAGATCCATTGCCGCCCCATGACCACACCGAGCCGTCGGCGTCGAGTGCGAGGTTGTGGTAGCCGCTGGTAGCGATAGCGGTGATGTCGGTCAAGTTTCCAACCAAGGCGGGAACGCTGTTGTCATCACCCAGGCCGCTGTTGGAATTGCTTCCCCAGCCGACCACTGTGCCGTTGTCGAGCAGAGCGAGGGAGTAGTCGTCGCCCGCCGCGACATCGGCAACGTCGACGAGGTAGGCGGTACACGGGAAGCTGGTGCCGAGTGTGCATACGGGCACGGGAACGCCTTGGTCTCCAGAGACCGAGCCGACTGTGCCGCCGTCGTTGTTGCCCCAGGCCCATGCCACTCCGTCCGCGTCCACTGCCACCACGTGCTCTTCGCTCATGTCCAGGTCGATGACGCGAACGGAGACGGGGAGGGTGGCGGTCTCGGTGCCGTCGGAGAGGTCCAGCTCGAAGTCGTAGGTTCCAGCAAACGCTACCCGGAATGTGGGGTCCGGTCCCGTGAGGTCCACCGTGGGTCCGCTGAGTTGCCGCCATTCGCGGGTCACCACATCGCCGTCTGCATCTGTGCTGATGGCGTCCAGGGTGACGTCTTGGCCAGCCATCCGCCACACGTCGCTGACGCGAGCTGTAGGCGCATCATTGACTGGCGTGACAGTGATGTTGACGGTCGCCGGGGCGCTGGTACCGTCGGGGTCCGTTGCGGTGAAGGTGAAGCTATCACGCCCGTTGTAGTCGGCGTCTGGTGTGTACTCGACGCGCTGACCGTCCAAGATCAACGTTCCGAAGCCAGGCTCACTGGCAATGTCGAAGCTCAGCGCGTCGCCGTCTGGGCTGATGGCTTCAAGTCGGATGTTGGTCTGGGTATCTTCGACGACGGTCGCGTCGACATCCGTGGCAGTGGGAGCATCTGGAGTGCCGTCGATATTCGTGTCGTCTGGGCTGGCTCCGTCTGTGCGACAGGCGGAGCTAAGAATCACGACCAATAGACCAATGCAACGAATCATACCGAGACCTCATCAAAGAGGCACCCTAGCGGAAGTGGGTCGGAATGTCAGCCCGGTAGGGTCAGCTCGGCTCGTAGGTCCAAGCCAGGATCTAGGCGAAGCTGGGCTTGGTTTCTATGCAAAAGCGGCTTTAGGGTGTCTGGATGCACACCGATGTAGCCTTCGCGAAAGACCAAGCGGAAGTGTCCAATGCCATCGAGGACCAGAACGTTCTCGCGTTCCTGTGACGAGGCAGCGATGACCGCGTTGATGATGGTATCCAGGGCAGCCTCTTCGAGGACGCCTTTGGCAAGGCCGTTGGCGTGGGCTTGTGCGTGCAGCAGGGCGGTGGTGTCGAGTATCTCTCGGTCTTCCCACTCCTCGGGCAGGGCACCAATGATGGTCTGGGCCGCGTCTTCCGGCGTCCACTTGGGGTTGGCTGCGCAGAACAAGGCAGGTGCAGGCGTGACGATGACCAACCGTTCCGCCGGCATCACCATCTCTTGTT
>JBLHSN010000313.1:0-7041 GCA_047626195.1 Myxococcota bacterium | reverse complement strand
CGTAGCGGGCAATGCTTCCCAAGAAATTGGCCAGCTCTGGCGTGACCTTGGCGCGGACAGCACCCTTGCGAACAGCGCTCGCTACCCACTTGCTGACAATCCAACCGACGATCAGGACGACAATGCCCAGCAAACCAGAGAGGGCGAGAGGTATGGCCAATTGGATGTATTCTTGTACTTGTTCGGGTGTCATTTAGGACTCCGTTAAAGGCGGACGTTGGGCGGCGGAACCGTCGCCTGAGGGCATTAGAGAATCGACGCCACGATGGTCACTCGACTCGTCTGATCGAGCTTCACAAAGCCTTCGACCGGCTGGTTATCGAAGGTCAAGTCGTGAGACAGACGGACCGAGAATTTGTCCGACAATTTGGCCGACAGAGCGGCTTGGTTGAGCAGGCGAAAGTCTTCCAAGTCGATCACATTCGGGTACAACTCCAGGGTGTTCGTGAACCCAACGCTCTCACTGAAGTTGTGCGACAGGCCGGCTAGGAGTCGGGCGGCAAACACGTCCTGGTAGTCAGGGTCTAGCTCGCCGGCAAAGTTCTCTTGCGCCCAGTCGAATCCAAACTCAAGCATCAGCTTGGTCGGGTCCGTATCGACCGCCAAATAGGACACACCAATTTGCTCATGCGTACGAAGGTCGAATCCGGCAAACCGGTCGATCAGAGCGCCGGCCAAAATGTACAGACTGACGCGGTCGCCAAGAAATCGGTCGTAGCGTAGCTCGCTATCGAAACGCTGTGAGGTGGTCTCGCGCCCCAACGCTCGGTCAGCATCGTCAACCTTGCCGTCCTGTTCCCGGTCGGTAATTGAGCTGCCATATAGGGTGCTCGCGCGCAGTCCCAGCTTATTGCGACCGCTCTTGTGGGAGCCCACAATCCCCGCAGACAAGTTGTACACCTCGGTGTTTCCGGTCGTAATCGAGCCACCGAGCTCGGCAGACAGCGTCGTCTCCGATTCGTCAAACTCTTGACCAGCATCCTCTGTACCGACGATTTCTTGAGCACCGGCCAAGGAAAGAAGCAGGATTGACCACATATATCACCTCGTCAAACTATTTAAAGGGCCGCAACGACGCGCACCATAATACAGAAATGACGCTCATTCCTCGCGGAGAGAGAAACGAGCAGTACAGATGTGAGTGGCGTGATAGTGTTGACCGATGATTCTTGACGAACTTCGTGCCGCAGTCCAGCCCCTAATCGATGACGACTTTGACGAGGTCTATGCTGGATTTACGCAGTCCAGTGGAACCACCGACGTCGCATCATTCTTAGTGCACCTCCGAACACGCGGAACGCTGACCGAGGAAGAACTGACCATCATTCGTGAGGTCTACCCGGAATTGGCCGTTGATGTCACGTTGGCACCTTCCTCCACTAACAGTCCAGCAACTCCAAGCGAGAAGGAGTCCATCGCCCCGTCTTCGGCACAGCCTCGCCGCCACTCACGCTCTACCGCTCCCCGTCCAACCGGCGCACGAAGCCGCCCGGCGACCGGCTCCACACCCAAAAAGAAGCCCTCTAGCGATACGTGGGCCGGTTCATCAGCAGCCGCAGACATTGGGCACTCCGACGATTCGTTGCCGAGTGGCCTGCGTCGCGCCAACCGGACCACAGGCTCCAGCCCACCACCAGGAACGTCAAAGGCACGTCATGCACCAACGGGTTCGGGGCGAAGCACTGGCGGAAGTAGCTTTGTGAGCACAACCGGGTCTCAACGTACCCGTCCACTCATTGGCCGCGGCTACAAGATGATTGGAGACGTCGGCGAAGGGGCAATGGGTAAGGTCTTACTGGCACGTGACCTCGACCTCGCTCGAACCGTCGCCTACAAGGAGATGAGCCCGGAAATCGCCAGAAAGCCTGCGCTGTCTGGCAAGTTCTACTGTGAAGCGCAGATCACAGCCCAGCTCGACCATCCAAACATCGTCCCTATCTACGCGCTGGACGAAGGCGCCGACGGCCGTCTTGCCTACAGCATGAAGCTCATTCGGGGAGAGACCCTCGAGGACCTGATTGGTGCCTGCATCACGCAGTACGACAACGGGTCGCGAAAGCTGGATGACGAGCACGACCTTCCCCTTCGACTCGACGTCTTTCTGAAAGTCTGCGATGCGATGTACTACTCGCACAATCGCGGCGTCATCCATCGCGACCTCAAGCCTGAGAACATAATGATTGGGCCCTATGGCGAGGTCTACGTAATGGACTGGGGAATCGCGAAGGTGATGGACCCGCCCGACGAAGGAAAAAGCACAGCGTGGGTCACCTTGGACATTCCCGCTCCAGAAGAAGGCGAAGTCGTCATTGGAACTCCGCAGTACATGTCACCAGAGCAGGCAGAGGGCAAGACGGCCACACTGACTCCAAGTTCTGACCAGTACGCGCTTGGGCTCATCCTGTACGAGTTGATCAGCCTGAATCACGCTGTCACGGGCAAGACCCCCATGGCCATTGTGATGAAGCAGCAAGATGGTCACAAAGAGAAGATGGTCCACTACGCCAAAAAGCGTATCCCTCAAGAACTCAAGGCTATCGTTGATAAAGCGACTCAACGGGAACCTGCCAACCGCTACCACAGCATCCACGAGCTGTCGGAAGATGTCCGGCGGTACGTCCGGGGAGACGCTGTCCGTGCCCGTCCCGACCGCCCTCTTCAATCGATTCTTCGTTGGGTTGGCAAACATCGCGAGCTCACTCTGTTCGGCATTCTTGCCGGTGCATTCCTCTCGGCAATGGTCATCTTGAGTGGCATTGCGTTGGGATACTACCAACGAACAGTCGACCAAGAACACCAAGAAGCGCTCAGTGAAGTCCTGTCGTCCGTCGGCCTTCAGGCTGCAGTTGTGGACGGTCAATTCGTCAAATACGAGGGGCTGCTCGGAATTGTCGCCGCATCGGCATCCGAGATGCTCGGTCGAGACAACAACGAAAGTTCACCCGTCTACTTCACCCACACTTTCGACGACCCCGACAGCGTCCAGGTCTCGGTCATCGGAGAAGAGCAAACCTACGCCGACCTCCTAGAGCTCCGAGAGAGTACCCGGTACGGTCAAGCTGTATCCCTGGCCCATCCAGCCTTTCTTCGCGCTCCTGGAATGGGCGCAGACCGAGCTTTGGAAGACGCTCAGCACCTCGAGCCTCTCGGCCGATACCAGCGTCGCATCTTGCTGCGTAGCCACTCCGAAGAAGCCCAAGGCTACCCGCCACGGAGAGCTGAGCGCCTCATTCTGGACCAAGGCGTGCCCATTGCCTGGGTCCACGTTGGACTGCAAGACGGGCTGTATGCCGGCTATCCTGGACATGGTGGCTACAATGACGCCTTCGATCCCCGTGAACAACCGTGGTACGAGCTAGCAACGGGCGAGTCCGGCAATCAGTTCGAGCGTGGCGTTCGTGGACCCCAGTGGGGAGCACCGTACGTCGACCCAACCGGACTGGGACGCATCCTCCCGAGTGCGATGGCCATCGTGAATGACGAAGACCAACTTGCCGGAGTCGCCGCTATTGAGCTGACCTTTGACTACGTCATCGATGAATTGATGGAAATTCCAGAGCTTCAAGGCAAGGCTGAAGCCTTCCTCTTAGATGAAGCTGGTCGCGTAGTCGTACGCTCGAGCCAGCGCGAATCATCGGCCTCTGCGACCACGACTCGAACCCTGCGGATGCCGACGTTCCAGGTCGATGAAGTTGTAGACGCCATCACCACTCAAGGCCGCCGGAGTGGATACTTAGAGACGGAGGTCGACAACGAAGACACGCTCATCGTTTGGCAACGCATGCAGAGCTTAGGCTGGTTCTATGTGGTCCAAGGGGATTCGAGCAAGCTGCTCAAGCAGTGAGGCGTCGGCTTCCAAACATTCCACTCCCGAATCGGCGGTATGTTCCCGGAGAGATGCCTCACCCCCGCCACCTAAGCGCGTCCGTCATTCCAACGCTAGCCCTAGCAACGGTAGACTCTATTTGGCTAGATACACGCTGGTTGTACGGCTTAGACCTCTTCGATGCAGCTTTCTATTGGGAGTCCCACGAGGTCTGGGAGGAGCTGTGGCACACCCTCGGTAAGACCGAGCCAGATGCCCAGCTGATTCAAGGTATGATTCAGCTCGCAGCCAGCCTGCTGACTGCGGAGCTGGGTCGAGAAGCTGCCAGCATTCGGCTACTTGCCAGAGCGCAAGCCAAGCTGCAAGTTGGGCAGGACACCGAACATCCCGCCTACCCAGATGTGTCTCGGTCTCTCGAATACGCACACCTACATCGGGGTCAGGGGTAGTCGTAGAACCCAAGATGAACGGGCACGTTCCGCCAATCGCAGTGGACCATAAGTCCGAGTTCTTGCACAAAACCAGCGCCATTGGCACGGCAGGCATTCGCTACCTGTGGTGATGTAGCGTTCACCGCACGAATCCGGAAGCCATCTCCGTAGATGTACCGGTCATACAGTCCCCCGTTGTCCGCCGTATTTTCTGCCGGTGAGCGATAGCCAAGCTCGATTATGATGGGCCCCAGCGCATTTCGAATGGCTTGAAGTCGCACAACAGACTCCGGCTGAACCACCATGAGAGCTCCCCCTGTGCTCACAAACTCGAAAAGCTGAAAATTGGGAGCCAGCGACACATCCAAATCTGCGGTATCAACATCGATGAACGCACGAGGCTCACGGAACTGCGGGCTGCCTTGGAACCGAACGGGGTAGGCGTAGTCACTGGGAAGCACGGCTGGTTCGACCAGGTCCAGGCACAGTAACTCTACGCCATCCACACCCGGGTAACAGGCAACCGGCTCGGGAGGCGGAGGCTCGGTGTCCGGCTCCGGTTCGGGTTGCGGCTCAGTGTCTGCCTCCGGCTCCGGCTCGGTGTCTAGTTCCGGCTCTGTATCCACGTCAGCATCCGAGTCCGCGTCAGCATCTCCGGCTGTATCAATCTCCAAACCGGTGTCATCCGGCGCCTCCCGCACCTCACCGTTGGCCGAGAGTCCGGCCCAACAGGCTGATGACGTGAGGAATATCAGAGCCGACAACTGACGCATTCGTGGCGAACCTCCAGACGGTCGCGCCACACACTACACGGAGCCACCACCGACCCGAAGCCCACACATGGACGAGCGCGCAATCCCGTGGTGCAATCCATGCATGCCTCACGAACATCCAGTCCGCATCTACTACGAAGACACCGATCATTCGGGCATCGTGTACCACGCCAACTATCTGAAGTATTTCGAACGAGCCCGAGAGCACGTCCTGGATCCAGACGAGCTGGTCCGAATGTTCGACGAAGACGGCGTTGGCTTCGTAGTCTACAAGGTCGAAATGCACTTCAAGGCCGCTGCTGTGCACGGCGACGAGCTCGTCATCCGCTCCGTCGTCGAGAGCGGCAGCCGGTACCGAGTCGTGTTCGACCAATCGGTCTGGCGGGACAGCACGCTACTTGTCCAAGCGACCATTCAGCTTGCTTGCGTAGACCCCAAGGGTAAGCTGGTTCCAGTCCCCGACTCTGTAATGACGAGGATTCAAGCACAAACCCCTACGTAAACTAGCGTCTCGGCAGGCCTACAGGGGTTGGTCTACAACGCGGACGAAACCAGACCGGCTCCAAGTGCGTTGTGGACCGTGGCTGACCGGCCGCTTCGTAGCTGACTACTGCTTAACCAAGGTCAGCGGCGAAACGGAGCGTATCAAGCCACGCTATCCAAGTTCAACGTTTATCATCATCGCTGTTCGGCTCTGCTTCGGGCGACGGGGTACCATCGCCGTCGGACTTTGCTTCAAGCGGCAGGGTGCCATCGATGGTGGGCTCTACTTCAGCCGGCGCTGTAGTAGGAGTAGGCGCCGTTGTATCGAGACTGAACGCGGCCTTGTAGAAGTAGAACTCGGTGCCATCGTCGCCAACAAATCCGCCGCCAAACCAGCAGGCGTCGTTGTTGTGCAGGTCGCCGTCAACGCGGCCGCTGATGGGCATCTGGGTATCTGCTTCTGAACCGGCGTAGGCGTCATCCGAGTGGATGGCGAGGAGGACAACGCGAGCGCCGTCTGCAAAGTCCGAGACCTCAGACGCGCCCGACGGACAAGCGAGGGTGCCCCCGCCAGTGACGGACGGGACCAAGAAGCTCGTGTCGATGTTGCTCGACCCACCACAGGCCAAAGTGAAAAAGAGGCCAACGCCGGCGGCGGCTACGAATGCGGTGCGCGTGATCATTTCAAATCTCCAGAAATGCGGCCCAGAGGGCAGGGACGGTCCAAGTTCGGCCCTATATCAGCCGATTGCTCCAAGATTGCAAGTCCACTACGTTGCGGATGCGTCAAACACGATCAAAACGCGATACCTGCGGGCCCAACCGTGAGGCCAAGTATGACGTGGAGCCCCGACAACTGGCATGGGCGCCCGATCCAGCAGCAACCCAAGTATGGCGACCCAGCCGAAGTGCGACGTGCACTCGACCAAGTCCGTCAACTCCCACCCTTGGTACACCCCGGAGAGGTTGACGCACTGCGTTCACATCTCGCCGATGTAAGTTTGGGCAGACGCTTCCTGCTCCAAGGAGGCGACTGCGCAGAGCGATTCCGCGATTGCAACATGCAAGCCATCGAGTCCAAGCTGCGCATTCTGCTTCAGATGAGCTTGGTATTGACGTGGGGCGCCCGGATTCCCGTGGTCAAGCTTGCCCGAATGGCGGGTCAATACGCGAAACCTCGCAGTAGAGGGACCGAGATCATCGATGGTGTTGAGGTCGCGTCGTACAGAGGCGACCACGTCAACGATCGCCCCGCTGACAAGCGCGCTCCAGATCCAGCGCGCCTCGTCCAAGCCTACTTCCACTCTGCAGCCACGCTCAATTACGTGCGTGCCCTCCTCGACGGCGGCTTTGCCGACCTGAATGAGGCAGACGATTGGGACCTCGGCTTCGTGCGTAACACCGCCCGTCGTGGCCAATACGAAGCCCTCGTCGAGCGTATCTTGGATGCCATGTCGTTCCTGCACACCACCGGAGCGTCGGCAGACCCCGCCCTCCGGACGGTCGAGCTGTACTCGTCACACGAAGG
>JBLHSN010000312.1:0-7076 GCA_047626195.1 Myxococcota bacterium | reverse complement strand
CCATTGCACTCGCGACCGACCTTCCGGGCAAGGTTGTGGGCTTCACCGCGAATGTGGCCGACGAAGACGATGTCGTCCAGCTCATCACCGACGCCGCAACGGCTCTGGGCGGCCTCAACGTCTTGGTTAACAACGCAGGAATCTTCCGGGACGGTCTGCTGGTCAAGCAAGACCGTGAGACCGGTGACATCAAGAAAATGAGCCTCAAAAATTGGAATGCCGTGATTGCAGTGGACCTGACAGGCCCGTTCCTGTGTACGCGTGAGTTCGCAGTTCACTGCATCGACCACTCAGAAGAGGCCGGTGTTGTGGTGAACATCAGCTCCGTCTCCCGCCATGGCAACGTCGGCCAGAGTAACTACTCGGCTGCAAAGGCTGGCTTAGTCGCGGACACAAAGCTCTGGGGTGTCGAGCTCGCACGCCACAATATCCGCACAGGCGCTATCGCTCCTGGATTCATCGACACTCCCATCCTTCAGGGCATGCGTCCCGACGTCTTAGCCAAGGTGCTCAAGGGAGTTCCGCTGAAGCGTGCCGGCAAAGCCGATGAGATTTTTGCGGCCGTACGGTTCATCATCGAGTGCGACTACTTCACTGGGCGCTGCATCGACGTGGATGGTGGCTTGACCCTCTAGTCATGATCGATGAGAGACCGTCGTGACCGGCGGATTCTCCTCCTTCGCTAGCTCCAGATAAGCAACTGACTACTTATGAAGAACATTTTCTTCGTTTGGAGTCAGAAACGAGGCATTGTCATGCAATGGACCTCACTCCCGCATCCACCGTTGGTGGTTGGACCCTAATTGAGCGCCTTGGCGCTGGGGCCTTTGGTACGACGTGGCGAGCTGTCGATTGCCGCGGACGGCAAGCCGCCGTCAAGACGCTCTCACAGCCACCAGGTGCAGAACTTCGCGCTCTCGCATCCATCGTTCACCCCAGTGTCATCGGTGTCATCGACAGCGGCACATCGCCAGTGCCATACATCGCAATGGACTTGGCACACGGCCAGTCGCTCGCGGTAATTCAGAAGCCGCTGACCATTCCGCAGACTGTGCAGGTCATAGCGTCCCTTGCAGATGCGCTCTCCGCCCTACACGACGCAGGCTTGGCACACGGCGACGTCAAGAGCGCCAATGTCCTGGTCCGACTCTCACTGCCGGTCGAGGTCCGCTTGGTGGACTTTGGCTTGGCCGGAATTAGCGAAGGTGGCACCCTCGCCTACGCCGCCCCGGAGCGCTTGGGAGGCACCAAGTCTTCCCCAGAATCCGATGTCTACGCACTCGGATTGGTGTTGTGGGAAGTGATCCACGGAGAGCTTCCTTGGGGTCATATGGGCAGCGACCGCGCACTCTTACGGCGCCGCTACCGTGTGCCTAAAGCAACGGTTGGACCCCTATGGTTGCGTCAGTTGCTCTCCGAGATGCTGTGCATCCAAGCGGGTGTCCGCCCGACCGCATCCACCATTGCGGACACATTGACTTCTCACGGCGCGGTTCTTCCCGCACCGACTCCGCAGTTGGTCCGCCGTCGGGCCCGAAGCACCCACGTACCCATGCCCGCAGATGACCAGCTCGCCACCTTCCTCAATAAAGGCGGGAGTATTGCGATTGTTGGAAACCATGGCCAAGGTCGGACGCACCACATCGAGCGTCTCGTGACAGAACTTTCTGCTCGGGGCCGTGCCTTCGTACGCCTCCAAGGGGACCGTCGCCCCTGGAGTGCTATTGAACCCGCCCTCATGGACCGTCGCCTACCCGGCTCCCCAGTGGTTCTTCTCATTGCCGCGTCCGACGAAGACCGCGCACAGGCTGCCGCCAGGGGTCTGCTTCGCCGGGTGAATGAACCCCTTCACATCTTGGTCGACGACATCGACGCCCTCGACGGCGCATCTCGGATGGTCGTCGACCTGCTGATTCGTCATCGGGATGCCCGCGTCTGCGTGACAAGCCATCGTCCGGTACGCGGCGCCCGTACGGTCGAGCTGCGAGACCTCACGCCCGTTGGCGTAATGTCCTTCATCGAGCAGCTGCTCGGGTCGGTAACCTGCGCTGAAACCCTTTTTGATACTGCCTACTCATTCTCATCGGGCAACCCCTCACTCACGCTCTCTTGGGTTGTCGCGGCCGTTGAACAACAGGCTCTAGTGTGGCGTGCGCGCACCTGGGTGGCCGATACCTCTCGCATCCCACACGTTCGCCCAGCAACGGATGGTCGCGACCGAGTGACCGCCTTGTCCGACGAAGGGCGTCACCTCGCCGCGGCGATTGCGCTGTTCGGACAACCCATCGACATCACAACGCTGTCCGAGGTCACCGACCAGAGTCGCGAGCAGGTTCGCGACGGCCTGCTGTTCTTGGTCGACGCTGACTTGGTCCGCATCGAGAGCGAGCTTGTTCAGGCTGCAAACGGTGCGGTCTCACAGCTTCTTGTCGGAGCGATCGACGACGTTCGCCCCCTCCACGCCGCAATCGCCAGGCGGCTATTCGATACGTTCCCAGCACCGTTGGTGCGCATTGCGTGGCACGCCGCTCATGCCCATGACCACAGCCTCGTGCATGTCATTGGAGCGGACGCGCTGCGCGAAGCCATGGAACGAGACGTGAACGAAGCAGCCGAGCTGGCGGACGCTCTGTGGAAGTGTGCCGACGGCGACTCTGAGCTGGCTCTTCTCCGCCTGCGCGCCCTCGCTGCGGCCGGCCAAACCGACCGCGCCCTGCAGTTCGGGCAGACCTGGGTCAGCAGTCCAGACGCAGACGATGCCGTACTCATTGAGATGGCCCGCGTTCATCTGCTCTCCAAGAATGTCCAGGGTGCCTTAGCTCTCGTCGAGCGCGTAAAGAGCGGTGAAAAGCCAGATACCCTCGACGCCATCGAAGTTGAAATGGCTGCAAGCTTCCACGGAGATGACTTTGTGCGAGCTGTTATTCGCGCCGCCGACCTACCCGCAGGTCGCCCACGCACGGCGGCGAAGCTCGATAAGTGGCTCACCATCCAAGGTATCTACGCACAGTCGCTGCATGCACTTGGTAAGACTGACGCATCCATCGTCGTCCTCGAGAGCATTCCGCCGGACCTCGGTGAAGGCCGCCGCGCGCGTCCAACCATCGATGCCATTCTCGGACGTCTGCTCTGGCACAGTGGCCGCGTCGCTGAAGCTGGCAAAGTCATGCTGCGCGCATCGCGTGTCTCCGCCGGTCTTCCACTGATCGACCGGGCTCGCTTGGCCAACAACGCCGCTCTGGCCAGCTACAAAACCGGTGCTCTGGATGACGCGCTCGCCCGGTGGGAGCGTGCACGCCTTCTGTTCGAACGCCTCAACGATGTCCGCAGCCAAGTCGCCGTCCAGCTCAACCTGTGCGTCGGCTACCGCGAGGTCGGCCGCTGGACACGGGCACGCCGCGCCGGTGAGTGGGCCCTGTCGACTGCAGCAGCCGCTGACCTCAAGGTCTACGCCGCCATGGCCGCGGGAAACCTCGGAGATGTTCACTTCGCCCTCGAAGCCTGGGACGATGCGCGAATCCTGTACACGCAGGCACTGGATGCCTCACAAGCTGCCAATGACGTCGGCGAACAGGTCGAGTGTATGCGACGCCTAGCAGGTGTGGCACTCGCAACGGGCGAAGATGCACTGTCATTGGCACGCGCCGCCATCACCTTCGCACGACGCGAAGAGCAATTCACCGAGCTATGGCGCGCGACTGCCATTGAGGCTGTGGCTTTGGCACGCACCGGCGACCCGGCAGCCGTGGCGCTCATCGAGACGGCAGCCGACGGCCTAAGGCAACTCGAAGCAACCCGCGAACTTGCCGAAACCGGTCTGTTTGCAGCCGAAGTGTACGCCAGTGTCGAACGAAATGCCGATGCTATCGCCGCCATCGCACAGGTCATGCACTACGCAGAAGACGTGGGTTCCGTCGACCTGGCCCAGAGAGCACAACGCCTCTCCGAGCGCCTACAGACTCGCGTACAGCTGTCCCCCAAAGTGTCGGTCGCCGACCGCGCACTACACGTGGCCGCAACCATCGCCAGCGAGCCCGACCTCTGCTCGGCACTCCAGCAATTGGTCGATGCCAGCCGCGACATCGCGGGCGCCGAACGGGCCTTTGCTGTGCTACTCGAACCCACACTACATATCGCGGCTCGGAGTGGTGCTACCCCCGACGAAGAGCCTGCTTGGCCCTTGGTTGAGCGCTCGCTCCGCTCGGCCCGAGAGCTCATCGTCGCCGACCTCGGGGACCGCCCGGACCTGCGCATTTCGACGAGCCAGCTTCTTATGGAGCTTCGCGCCGTCATGGTCATCCCCATGACTCTGGACGGTGTACGCCTCGGCGCTCTGGTCATCGACGGTCGCAAAGCCAGTGAACAACAACTGCTGACCGCGCAAGGTCCTCTGCGTTCGCTCTGTCGGGTGACAGCAAGCTCGATTCTGCGTCAGCAACAAGCCCAGCATCTCGATGCAACTCGGGTTCGGAATCGTCAAACAAGTGAGAGCTTGGAGTCCGCCATCGACAGGTTGGTCGAAGCCCAACGGGTCCTTAGCCAGGAAGTCCAGACCCCCATCGGCCTCAATGCCATGGCCGTCGTACGAAGCGCAAGCTCGGATATGGCAAGATTTGCCAGCGAATATGAGTCTGAGACGCACAGCCAAGTAGATCCGGTTGACGTCGGCGCTTTGGCCCGCGAAGCCGCGGCAATGATTCGCCACCTAGCCACGCGCCTTGGCATCACGATCGACGTCGATGCCTCCCGCGAAGCCTGGGTACAGAGCAACGAAGACGACCTTCGCAGCGGTATTTACTCCCTGCTCTCACGCGCGCTCCACGTCAGCCAATGTGGACACGTTGTGAACCTCTCGGTGCACCGCCACCGAGACGATATCGTTCTGGAGATTCGGGACTTTGGCCCTGATCTCCCCCACCCAGCTGTCCACCGCCTCATTGACAACAGCGCCGAACCACGCACGCGACATGCTGCGCAAGCGGCTCTCCGTGGCGTCAGTGATGCAGGGGGGACCTTGAATTGTTGTAATCATGCCCAAGGAGGCGCCGTCTTTACGATGCGCATCCCAGGCATGGACAGTCTCCCATCATGAGGTTCGGTATGGACACGCACATCCCTGGTTTGGTCGGGCTGTCTGTCGGACTTGTGGTCCTTGCACTCGCAGGATGCCAAAACGTTCAGTCAGACGCTCGAACGGGAACAGACTCCACAGGTCCAGTCACCGGGTCCGCGTCGGGTGAGGTTGACGCCGGTACTGCTGAGCAGACAACCACCGCCAATCCGTCTTCCACTACGTACGTTGCTGGCGAATTCATGGTGCGTCCGACTCCTGGCACCACTCTGGACGACATCCTCATTGGCGTAGATGCAACAGCGCTACACCCAGTTGGATTGTCCGGATTCGGTCTTGTACGCGTGAACACGGCTCGACAGGCTGCCGTCGTGACCAAGTTGCGTGCCGACACACGCGTTGACACCATCTACCCGAACGGGCGGACCGAGGGTGCGGCGAATGGAAGCGGACGGCATCGTTTCCTTCAGTGGCACCTAAACGACATCGGCGACCCCATGCACCACACGCAGGACTTCAGCAACATCACTGTTGCGGTACTCGACTCCGGCGCCAACTACGCAACACGCATCGAAGACGGCCAGTACTACAGACGGGTCTCAACGCTGCGGTACGTGTCCGTGCAGTCCCCCTACGACTTTATCAATAGCGATTCTTGGCCTCTCGATGACCACCAGCATGGCACACACATCGCCACCACTGTGTTGGGTGATGGTGCGGTGATGGGCTCCGCCCCGGGTGCCACACTGATGCCGATTAAGATTCTTGACAGTGCCAATAGCGGTACGGAGTGGGAGCTGGTCGAAGGCATCTACTGGGCCATGACCCACGGCGCAGACGTCGCAAATATGAGCCTTTCTTTCAGTCCCGACTACCTGCCATCCGCCGCGTTGAAGGTCGCCTTGACTGTCGCGAGCGACTCTGGCGTGGTGTTGGTAGGCGCTGCTGGAAACCACCTCGCTGACGAAGTCACTTGGCCCGCCGCTCATCCAAGAGTCATCGCAGTCGGCGCCCACACTCCCGTGTCCCCCACCGCCCAGGCACCGGCTTGGTACAGCAACTTGGGTACAGCGGTCGATGTCATGGCTCCAGGCGGCGACACCAGCGCCAACCTCAATGGCGACCAGTGGGGTGACGGCGTCCTTGCGCACACCACGCGCCAGAACCAGCCTCAATACACCCGATACTTCTTCATGGCCGGTACGAGCCAAGCCGCCGCTATCGCATCGGGCGTGGTGGTGCAGCTGCTGAACGCCGGTGTTCAGCCAGAAGACATACGCGCCCACCTACAGCTCGGTGCCAATGCGATGCCGCAGAGCTTTACGACGGGCGAAGGCGCGGGACAGCTGCAGTCTGCCGGTGCCCTCGCGGCCCAACCCAGTACTGCCGCCCCTCACTCTGCACATATCGGCATGCTGCCCTACCTGAAAGCTGCAGGTACGGACGTCATTCCTACCGTCAACATGATGGCGTTGGATGAAGATGGACTACCGCTCGTAAACGTCGAAATCCTGGTCACTGCTCTCGGCAACGTCAGCGACACCTGGCTGTCCTGCACAACCGACGCCACGGGCCAATGCCGAGTCTACTCCAATCCTGTGAGCGACAGCACCGATGTTGCCGTCATGTTCCGCGCCGATGCCGTTGTGGTCGATGATGCGTGGACGCTGTCCCCCATGGCCATGATGCATGAATCCAGCGCATTCGAAGAGCTGGTCGCGGCGTTGGAAGCACACAGTGACCTCGCTGGATTGCCGTTGTCCGTGGCTTGGACCGCTGGGAACGATTCCGAGTTGGGCGACATCGCTGGCGGATACTCGGTCGTGGACACCGGCTCCGGCCTCGCTTCGCTGCCCGTCGGAATGGTCTTCAACCTGCGCATGTTGTTGAACCTGCCGCGAACCCTCCACACGGTGGACCTCCAAGGTGTCAGCGTCGAAGTCGAGTCCATTCAGCTCGGTGGCTCGGGACTCGCGTCTCTGCCTCTCGGACTGCGCTACGCCAA
>JBLHSN010000311.1:0-7118 GCA_047626195.1 Myxococcota bacterium | reverse complement strand
CGGCATCGACAACGTGAATGACGACGGGGGTGGACTCCCAGTCGAGCACCAACACTTCGGTGACCGTACCTTCCGGGATTTCCCAATCGGAGAGCGTGTTGGTGACGTACCCTTCTGCGCCCGCTCCGAGGTCTACGATGGTGGTGGGTGTGCGGTCGGGGAAGGTGACCGAACCCTGTTCGTTCGGCGTGCCGCGCTCGCTACCGAGCTGGACTCGGGCGTGGGGAATGGCGGCTCCGTTGAGGTCGAGCACGGTGATGGTCACCGTACCGAGCTCGTCTGGGCATCCATCAAGATCTTTGTAGCCGTTGTGAACCTCGGGTTCTTCGAGACACTGGTCATCACGGTTGTTGATGCCGTCGTCATCGCGGTCACCTGCGTGGGCGGTGGGAGCGAAGTAGAGAGCGAGGAGTACAGTTAGCATGGCGCGCGTCTAGCTCGATGAGGTGCGGTCGCCAAAACACACGGGTGTCCTTGGTTCATCCGAAGCGTTTGCTACAGGCGAAAGAGGGTGCGCGCGTTGCCGGCGCAGACCGCCTCCAGTGCGGCATCCGGCAGATTGGCGTCTCTTAGGACTTTCAGTTCTCGGTCCCAAGCGTACGGCAAAATAGGAAAGTCACTCCCGTACAATACGCGCTCCATTCGCTCGCCGAACAGGTTGAGCGGATCGGCCTCTTTCAAGGGGAGGTAGCTGCCAATGGCCATGGTGGTGTCGACCCACAGGCGGTCCGAACGGCGAACCAAAGCGGCATAACCTTCGAATTCATCCGCACCCAAGTGCGGCACACACAGCGTCAGTCGTGGGTGCTTGTCGAGAACGCGTGCCACACGGTCCACTGAGCAGATGGTGTAGGGGTCGACTTTGTACGCGGGAGACTTGGGCTCCCGACCGGCGTGAATCACCATGGGCTTGCCGGCGTCTGCTGCAGCCCGGTAGGCGTCGTCGAGGCGTGGGTCGTCTACGGGCATGCCTTGGACATGACAGTGCAGCTTGACCCCTTGCAGGCCCAGCGCGAAGGCATCGTGCAGAATGTCGCCGGCATCGTCGTCCTGTGGATGGACGGTGGCGAGACCCGTCACCGTGGGCGAGGCCGACGCGAGAGCCGCGACGTACTCGTTCAAGCCGCGTGCGATGCCGGGTTTGTGGGCGTAGTGCAGGGCTACGATGTGCTCAATACCGTGCTCAGCGAGGAATCGAATGATGTCTTCGCTGTACAGCGGGTAGCGAATCGGCCAGCCGTGGGTGTGAAACCACGCCCAGATCGCGTCGAAGAGTCGGTCGGGAAACAGGTGCACGTGGGCATCGATGACCGGGGGCAGTCCGTCGGGTACGCGAGGGCCTTCCTCGTCATCAAGACCCGGAAGGGGCAGCTTCACAGAACCATCTGGAGTGCGAAACACATCACCGGCGCAGGTAAGATGCTCACTCACTTGGCGACCTTCTCCGCGGCAGCGAGGACATCTTTGACCGGGACAATCTTCGCGAACGGCACCACTTCCGCCCCCAGGCTGGCGAGCTGAGCCACGTCTCCCATCTTCTTACTCACGGCTAAGATGAGGTTGCCTGGACCATGCCTACGCAGAGCTTCAAGCCTGCGTGTCAGGTAGTCCTTCTTCCAGTAGCCTAGGATTTCGACGTACGCCGTACGGTCGCCGCAGGTGAGCCGGTAGTCCGGGAGAATGACGGAACGTCCGCCTAAATCGATGGGTCTGACGCGGCGGTCGAGCTTCCAGTCGGTCTGTTTATTGGCCTTGAAGCGCTCGACGAACCACTCGTGGGTGCGTGTCTCGTAGTTGCCTGTGTCTCGGTAGTGGCTGACCAATTCGCTGGATGGGTCGATGGTCAGTTCCTTGTCAGACCGCTTCCAGCGGATGGAGGCTGAGGCTTTCCACGGACCATCCTGGAGCAAGAGAGCAGGGAAGAAGCTCGCCAGCTGCATGCCGTAGCGGCTGGACTGGTGGAAGATACTGCCGGGCCCGTCCAGTGTGAGGATGAGGGCTTTGCCGTCTCGGGTCGCGCTGTGAACAAGCTCGTAGAACTTCGCCCACCGCATGAGCTGTCGGATGCGTGGAACGGTGGGTTCGTCTAGAACAATACGCACTTGGGTGGCGTGCAGAAGAACCGACTGTACCAAGCTGACGTTGTAGCGGTTCAACAGCCACGTAGGGTCGCGCGCATCGAACGCCGTGAGGCGCTGCTCATCCGGAAGGTCTCCGTACAGCGCGGCAGCCAGGTCGTTCGGGTCCATGTTCATCGACTGGGCCACGTCGAGCATCACGGTGTCGCAGGTTGCATGGCCGAGAGGACCGGCGGTAAGCGAGACGCCTCCGGCGGCGTGTGCGGCTAGGAAGACGGCTTCTCGAAGTTCTGCGGGTGGCAGAGGCGTAGCGACTTCGAAGGTGCACCGATCGAGGATGATCTTGGCGACACCGCGAATGAGTTTTTGGTCGCGTCGGTCGCCGATGGCCTCGGTGATGGCTTGGTCGACCTGTCCTTTGGTCCACCCCTCGGCGAGTGCGTCGTTTAGCAGCCCGACCAGTATTTCCGCAGTCTCCAACAGGTCTTTTGAGTTCGGCTTGATGAACGTTGGAGCAATGATTCCGCCGCGAGGCAGCCGGACGCGAACGAGGTCACTAGTGAGCATACGATGTCCCTACGGGCGGACGCGACGTTCGGCGATACACGAATCGAGCGCCCAGTCGTCAATGCGAAAGCCTTTGCTATTGCCTCGGGAACGGCCGGAACCGCGGACATCTAGCCAGCGCCGAATCCATGAGCGAGTGCTCTCCGGAAAACGCCACCGCCATTGGCCATCTCGGCGTTCGCGAGCCTTTTCCATCCATGCCAAGTACAGCGGGTACTCTTCCGCGTACTCGCCTTGGTGCTTGCCTACGGCAAAGACCACAGCCCCATTTCCGTCCACTCCCAGTGGGCCTCCGGGGGGGGGGCGACCAATCGCGCGTGCCCAGTCGAGCATGGACTGAAGCTCGTCTTCAACGTCATGCTTACGGACGAGTTCGATGAAGCACTTTCCGGTTGCTTCGGCATCGTTCACCGCCCGGTGAGCGCCATCCAAGCTGATGTCTAAGCGCTTACAGAGGTCTGCGAGCTTGTGACCCCGGGCTTCCTTGAACACCCGCATGGACACGTCAATCGTGTCGACGGCGGCCAGCGGCTCACGCCATGCGATGCCGGCCATCGATAGTTCCTTCTTGAGGAAGGCTAGGTCGAATGGGAAGTTGTGGGCCACGGCCACCGAGTCGACGAACAGATCTCGAATTTGTTCGGCAAACTCGGCGAAGGGGGGCTTGTCTTGTACGTCTTCGTTGGTGATACCCGTGATCTGCGTGATCGTTCGCGGAATCGGGATGCCCGGATTGATCAGCCATGCATGCTCGGTCGTGCGTGCGATTCCACCGGACTCATCAAGCTGAAAGACCACGGCAGCGAACTCAATGACACGGTCATCTAAGAACGGGGAAAGCCCTGTGGTCTCGGTGTCGAAAGCGACGATTCGGCGGTTCTTCCACTTCATGATGCTGGTTAACCCGCCTCGACCAGCGCCCGAGCCGCAGCTCGTGCAGCGTCTTGTGCTTCATCGCGATGCGCCAGCCATTCAACATGCGCACCGGGGCCAACAACGTTGGCGATGCCTAGGATGGCGACGAATGGAATGCCGACGTCTTGACAGGCCATGGCGACACTGAAAGCTTCCAGGTGTTCGACTGAGAAGCCATCCGACAGCCGGCCTGCGAGGGTGGGATCGGTGGTCACGGCACCGGTTGTGAGCACCGCGTGGCGTGGGAGATTGAGCCGTTCAAGCAGGGAGGCATCGCCTCGAATGGGCTGTGGCGGCCGCGGGACGTAGCCGAGTCCCATGGCTGCGACGCCGTAGGACCACCCTAGTGTTTCTGACGCGATCACTGTGCCAATGGCAGGGCCGCCAGCGTAGGCACCGGCAGTACCGATGAGTATGACGGCATCAGGTCGCCTTTCGGCCAGAATACGTGCAGCGGTCGTAGCCGCAGCAATGGGCCCAACGCCGACGACAGCTCCGGGGAGAGTGCCAAGTTCTTCGGCGGCGGCAGCGAGTATGAGTATGTTCATGTGGCTGGGTAAAGCCCGCGGGCCTGTGGGGCAAGCTGCGCAGTTGCTCGCATGAGTGCTTGACGGCCTGCGAGACCCTCCACCAAAGTCGCAAAACATTACGCTTGCAAGATTGCTTCGGTTAATACTATCAATGATGCGCCGGTGAGCCTAGATAGGTTGCCGTCGGCGTGACTTTCGATGGTGCCACCCGGTCAGATCCGGCAGTATGCGGCATGGCTACACGACGATTGCTGAATCAGCGGCGCATCTTGGACGGTGCTGCGCACATCTTGGAGACCGGCTCTTGGGGCGGGCTCACCATAGACTCTTTGGCGCGGTACCTAAAGATGAGTAAGTCCACGCTCTACCGGTGCTTCATATCCAAGGATGCCGTCGTCAACGAGCTGGTCGGTGAGATCTGTGCGCGCGTCGACGGGCACTACCTGCGCATTGCCCAAGATGCTGCCTCTCCCGCACATGTGGAGTTCGAATGGTTCGTAGACGCGTACTCAGCCTTCTGCGACGAGCTGCCCGTGCTGTGGTCACGGAACAGGGTGTCTTGCCTGCGGACACACGCGCTCGCTTGATGGTCACGGGCATTCACCTAGACAACGTCTGTAGCCGTATCCTCCGTCTGGGACGTGCCCAGGGTGAGCTTCGCGTGGACGACCCCACCGTGGTTGCGGCGGGTTTTGTCGCGGCACTCGAGGTGGTTGTGGAGTTCACCGCCCGGAGGGGTGGGATGCGCAGTCGAAGTGAACCGGTCCGAGCCATGGCCGAGGTGTTCTTGAGTGGTCTATCGCAGGTGGCGAGTGCACCTTCACGTAGGGTGTACGCTGCCCGTTAGTGGTGGTACGGCACGCCCTCGCATAGCGTCATGACTCGATACAGCTGCTCGGCGAGTACAACGCGGGCAATGTCGTGGTTCATCACAGCGGAAGACAGCCGGACAACGTGGTTGGCTCGCTTACGCAGCAGTGCATCGTGTCCGTAGGCGCCACCTAGGGCGAACACCATTCGCTTGACGCCAGAGTGTCTGCCAGATTGGACCAAGTCTACGAAGGCATGGGTATCGAGATCCCTGCCGCGCTCATCCATCACGACTAAAACGTCTCGCGGACCAATGGCTGCGAGTAGCCGCTCACTCTCCGACCGACGGACAGCATCGATGTCGCCGCGGAACTTCTGAACCGCGACGTGCTCGGAGGCGAGTCCACCCCATCGGCGGAGCCGCTTGTCGTATTCGGCAACGGCGGCCTCGGCCCATTTGAAGCCACCGCGCCCGACCGTGAGAACAACCAGCTTCACAGGGTGAAGAGGGAACCCAAGTCGTCGTCGTCGTCTTCCTCTTCTTCTTCTTCCTCTTCGATGGGGTCTACATTGGGAGTCTCGATGCGGGGAGCATCACTCCACAGGCCATCGAGGTCGTAGAATCCACGCAGTTGTTCATCAAAGATGTGCACAACGGCGTCGGAGAAGTCGACCAGGACCCAGCGTGCGGCCTCAAGCCCTTCGGTTCCGTTGGCAGAATATCCGGTCTCTTCGCCATCCACCTTGCGCAACGAGTTGGCGATGGCTTGCACTTGGCGGCGATTCGACGCGCTGGCAATAATGAAAAAGTCGGTGTAGGAAGCCAGTTCTCGCATGTCCAAGATGACCACGTTGGTGGCCTTCTTTTCGAGGACTTTTGTGGCGAGGTAGGTGGCTAGGGCTTCGGATTGAATGGGGGCCTCCATGTTGGGGACAGCCCTATAGTGCGCCGGAACAGAAGGTCGATGCAAGTTCAATGAGCTGTGTCGGCTGGGCTGGCATCTGTCAGAACGAAATACTCGGTATCACCGAGTTTGAGTCGCTTTCCAGTGAGTGTCAATCGCGCATTGGTTAGGTCGCGTTCTTCGATGTGTTGCAGCAGCTCGGTGGCCACGACCCGTGTTCCTTCGTCATCCCCCACAACGAAGGGAGCGCCAACGTGGTTGTCCAACTTCGCCGCTTCACGAAGATGGCCGGTGAACGACCAGTCGCTCCCTTCGTGGAGAATGCGGCGTGCGAACATGGAAGTGGTGTAGGAACAGGCGCCGTCCATCTGTTCGGTGTCGAGCGAGACGGACTGGGGCTTGGCGTCGTCGCCATTTGCTGAACCCGCACGGAATGGGGGATCCGCTCTCGCAGGGAGCGTCATGGCAAGGAAGAACATTGTAGCGGCTAGTCGCACAAAACACCTCGGTCGTGACCCGATGTAGGGGCTGACTCGGGCGCTCTCAAGCATGACCGACGTTAGATGACGGAAGGCAACGGACCTTGTTGGTCTGTCGCCCTATGAGACGTCCTCTGGCTCTTCTTCGTTGTCAGATTCCAGCGCCTTAATATGCTCAATGACCTTGAAGGTGCGGCGGACGAGCGGCATGAGGCCGTCGCCGGTGACGGCGCTAATGGCGAATGGCTTGTGACCACACACCTCTTGAAGTTCCGCGAGCATACGGTCACGAGTTTCGTCATCGACCAAGTCTGTCTTTGTGAGAACGGCCAGCTGGGGCACCTTGGTCATGGCGCTGTCGTACTTGGCCAGCTCGCCTTGCAGGGCGAGGAACCGTGTCTTGACGTCGCCGTCCCAGTCTTCTGTGCTCACCATGTGTAGAAGCATGCGACAGCGTTCTACATGGCGCAGGAAGCGCAGGCCTAGGCCCTTGCCGTCCGCAGCGCCTTCGATCAGGCCTGGAATGTCGGCCATCACGAAGCTCTTACCTGGGCCGGCTGCGACAACGCCCAAGTTTGGAACGAGGGTGGTGAAGGGGTAGTCGGCGACTTCTGGCTTGGCGGCCGAAATGCGCGAGATGAGTGTTGACTTACCGGCGTTCGGGAAGCCAAGCAGGCCTACATCGGCGATCAGCTTGAGCTCCAACCGCACCATGACGTCGTCGATCACCATGCCAGGGATGGCTTTCATCGGGGTGCGATTGCCAGCGGTCTTGAAGTGCACGTTGCCGTGACCTCCGCGTCCGCCGCGAAACTGGAAAGTCTGACCGGCGTC
>JBLHSN010000310.1:0-7150 GCA_047626195.1 Myxococcota bacterium | reverse complement strand
ACATATACGCCGGTCACTTTGACCACACCTTTGACCGCCATCGCTCACCTCGTTTTGTCCAAATTTTGTGTCCAATGGGTTTCCCCGAACGACAAGGATGCCGCTATCCAGGCACACGTAGGATGTAACGCGGTTTATTTGGAAGTGGCACGAACTAGGCGGCTAATCACGGACCGGTTTTACGGTGTAGGCGTCACCAGCATTGCTTCGAGCAGAGTGTCGTCGACCGAGCGGTCCGGCTCCCAGTCCGTCGGGCGAATGCCGTCGGGCTCCCAGCGAAGGAACGGGTTGTGGGTGTCGCACATTCCTGCCCCTCCGTAGTGACGCGGCAGCAACTCTTGGTAGGTGCTTGGGCAGTCGCTCCGCGCGATTTGGTGGCTGGCGTTGCAGACAGGGACGTACTCCAAGCCGGTATCGGTGGGGAAGGTCCCGGTTGGTCCCCCGATTCCTTGAATGAAGCGCACCCATGTCGGCAGCGCGGCGCGGCTTCCGGTGAGCGCAATGCCGTGCTCGCGGTCATGACCGACCCAGACGGCCACCACAAGATTAGGGGTGAAGCCAACAAACCATGCATCTCGCCAGTCGTCGGTCGTCCCTGTTTTTCCGCCGACAGGCCCTTCGACTCCGAGCCGTCGTACCCGCTGACCCGTTCCACGGTCGACCACGCCCTGTAGTATCGAGGTGGCCAAGGCGGCGGCTCGGGCGGTCGCAACGCCCGTGCTGGTGACGGGGACTTCGTCGATGACCCGACCAGAGCCATCGGCAATCGCGCCGACTAGGCGTGGACGGACCGCAATGCCGCGGCCAGGAAACACCGTATATGCTCCTGCAATCTCGAGTGTCGTCCCGGGGAAAGCGCCGAGTGCGGCGGACGGCCAGGCGGTGGCTTGAGACAGGCCGACGCGTTGGTAGAACTGCTGTAGGCCCTCGGGGCCCACACGTTCAGCGAGCAGAACAGCGGGGATGTTTCGGCTCGACTCGATGGCGTGCCTAACGGTGACTCTTCCTTGATAGCGGCCGTCGTAGTTGCGAGGTCGCCATCCGTTTCGTTCGATGGGGGCATCGTTGAGCGGACTTGTCGGAAGGAGGCGTCCGTCATGCGTCATCGCCGCTAATAGTGTCAGAGGCTTTACTGTTGAGCCGAGCTGACGGTAGCCGTCCGATGCCCTGTCGAAGGTACTTGCAGAAGCGTCCCGACCGCCGACTAATGCAACGACCGCGCCATCGGAGACTCGAACGGCGGTCAGCGCGAGCTGTGCCCCTCGTGTGGCTGGGTAGGTGCGGATCAAGTCTGCATAGCCATCTGCGATGGCCTTCTCGGCAATACGTTGCCAGTCGGGTTGTATGAACGTGTGGATAGCCAAGCCGTCGACGCGCTCGTGCCCGCGCGCTTGCACCGTCTCCACAGCACCGTCGACTACCCACGGCACCCGGCGGCCAGCGAGTGGGAGAGTGGCTTGAACGTTGAGGGGCTCGTCTCGGGCGTGCTCGGCCTCGACCGCAGAGATGAATCCGAGGTCTTGCATTCGGCGCAGGGCGATGTTGCGACGTTCGAGAGCACGCTCGGGATGGCGGACCGGACTGAAGGGGTTGGGCGAGCTGATGATCCCCGCGAGAACGGCCGACTGGGCAAGACTTAAGTGTTCGGGGGATGTCGCAAAGAAACCTCGAGCACCCTGGTCAATACCGTAGACAGGGCGTCCAGCGACGTGGCCCAAGTACAGCTCGTTTAGGTACAGCTCTAAGATTTCGAGCTTGTCGAGTCTGCGTTCTAAGGCCACTGCGGTGAACGCTTCGCGGACCTTGCGTTCGAGGCTGCGTTCATTGCCGACAAAAAGGTTTTTAGCCAGCTGTTGCGTAAGGGTGGAGCCGCCTTGCAGTGATTGCCCCGACAGCGTGGCCCGTGCGGCGCGTGCGGTTCCTTCTAGATCGACGCCTACGTGGGTAAAGAAGTGGGCGTCTTCCATGGCGAGTACTGCAGGAACTACCCAGGGTGACAGGGCCGCGAGCTCGACGGGAGTTCGGCCGCTCTCCAGGTCTCCAACCGTGGATAGGATGGTGGGCCGGACCCGGTGGGGACCGCCGTTCACGGCTAGAATACGGCCATCGCCGTAGACAATGGTGGTGCGAACGTCGGGAAGGGTCTCGTGGCCGAAGCGTCCAGCTGCGGCCCACAGCTGGAGGGTGTCACCATCGACCGAAAACTGGTCTGGTGCCGTGACCACGGACACTTGCTCGAATCGCGCACGGCCTAGGTCACTGACCAAGTCTGCAAGTATCCCTGGACGACCCACCGCTAAGGTGAGAGGAGCGCTCAATACATGACCGATACCGGGGGTCTTACGTGTACGTAGAAATCGGTCCACATCCTCTTGGGCGCGAATGTATCGAGGCTGTACTTCCGAGAACCATGCGAAAGAGGCACCCGTAGCGGCCAGCCCAATCAGGACGCCGCCACTCATAAGGTACACTCTCAACGACATCGCCATGCACTTGGGTATCGCGCCGGCTACGAGTCACGCACGGAGCAAGAGATGAACGTACTTGTTGGTGTCAGTGGGGGAATTGCTGCGTACAAGGCTGCAGACCTCGTCTCGAACCTGGTCAAGCGGCACAGCGTTCGTGTGGTGATGACACCGTCCGCTACCGCGTTTGTGGGGCCATTGACCTTCGAGGCGCTGTCCGGTCACCCAGTGATGGTGGATGTATTGGCCACGGGGGGGGCACCCGACGGCGCTAGCGCCGTTGAGCACATCTCGTGGGCCAAGTGGGCAGACATCGCGGTAATTGCGCCACTTACCGCGAGTACACTCGGGAAGATTGCCAGTGGTATTGCGGACAATGCGCTGTTGACCGTCTGGTTGGCCCTACCGCAGTCGGTTCCGCAGCTGTTGTGCCCCGCCATGAACACAAGGATGTGGGAGCATCCCGCTGTCCAATCCAATCTGTCCCGTGTCGCGGATTTCGGCATTTTCCAGATGGTCGCACCCACGGAAAAGCGTCTTGCTTGTGGGGATGTCGGGGTAGGGGGGCTGGCGGAGGTCGCGGATATTGTCACCGCGATCGAAGCCGCCGACATTGAACGGGACTGAGCTGTGTGGACCCGCTAATGGAGTGGGCTATTGCTGGAAGGCCCTATGTTGTCCTACACTGTACATGCGCCGTCTGGTGCTCTTCTTTCATCACATCTCCTCGATGTGACTTCGCGTCTCCCCGACGTGACCTCAGTGCTCTCCCCCGCTTCGGCAACCCCACCCCCTCTGCCCCGGGTCGTCCCCATGGACCCTTTTGAGACCGAGCGTCGCGTGTTCGCAGATGCTCTTCCGACCTTGCTTAACAGCCACGATGGCCAATATGCTGTCGTCCACAAGACCCGATTGCTAGGTGTTCGTTCGTCGCTTGAGTCAGCCGTCGAGCTGGGCTGGACGACCACCAACTCCCGTGCCTTCTTCGTACGTCGCATAGAGCGGCAGGTTGGACCGGTCGTTTTGCCGTCGCGCGTGGCGTAGCGCGTGCCCGAAGGAGCGGTACATCCGGTCCACGGAGCCCTGATTCGCGTTTCCGTAGACAACCCGGCCTACGTCAAAGAAGACCCAAATTTATCGGGCGAACTAGGCATCGGTGTGCCCAAAGCCATCACGGGCTTGGCGGTGTTGGATACGGGCGCCACGCACAGTTGTGTCGTGGTGAGCGTCGCGGAGAAGCTGTCCCTGTTGCTGTTGAATGCCGTGGAGTTCCGCGGAGTCCGCTCAGGTAGTGACGCCGAGGTTTCGGCGCCGCAGTTCACCCGCCTCCGCTACGGATTGTTGCGTATCGAAGGGGTAGCACAAAATTTCGCTACCCAACTTGCCGAGATTCAACCACTAGGATCGGTGGACGATGAACCCATTATTGCCTTGCTTGGGCGTGATGTTCTCAACGCCGGGGTCCTGCACTGGGACGGTCCAGGTCGGGCGTTTCATTTGGAGTTTCCACGAAGGGCACCCAGTGAGAGAAACCCAGAGCCCTGACCGGCGTCTGACGCCTGACACAATCCCGTCAAGCGACCGCGAACTAGCGCCGTTACGGTGGACACCTGCATGGACGTGCGCTCTCTCTGGCGTTAACGTGCGGGCCTCACCCGACACTTACCGGCTGTTGGAGGAATAATTATGTCCAAGACCACCAAATCCCACCTCATCTTCATGGCGCTTGGCGTCAGTCTCATCTCGGTTGCCGAAGCGCGCCCAGAAGACGAAGATGGCGTTCAAAACATCGTGAATGGCCGCGAAGTCGAGGTTGAGGAGTACACAGAGACTATCTTCATCTCTACGTCGACCCCCGGCGGCGTCGGTGGCAACTGTACGGGTACGCTCATTGCTCCAGAGTGGGTCCTGACGGCCGCTCATTGCTTTGACGAGAATACAGATGCTAACCGCGCGTCGATCCAGTTCGGAAACCGTGCGAACGCGCCGACTCGTACCGTAGCGTCGACGAATGTGTTCCTGCACCCCGGTTGGGTTGGCTCGGATCCCGGCGGACAGATCAGCGGCATCGACGTGGACGACATTGCGATTGTCCAACTCGCAACCCCTGTTGACGACGTCATCCCAGCCGGCCTGAACGCCGATGAGCTTGACCTCGAGTGGGCCGACCGCGAAATTAACTTCGTTGGCTTCGGAATCACAGAGTTCGAAGGTGGCGGCGCTGGAATCAAGCGCGAAGGCACCGAGGAAATCTCCAGCTTCACCACACGTGAGCTGTCGAGCTTCGACGCCAACCAATCCACCTGCCAGGGCGACTCTGGCGGCCCCGGATTCGTGCGTTTTGGCGAAGATTACATTCAGGTTTCCATCACGTCACGCGGTCCCCGCTGTGGAGCTGGTCCGTCCACGCACACCCGCGTAGACGCTTACTTGGATTGGTTGGACGAGTACGATGTTCCGTACAGCACCAAGCCTGGCTCCGCGCCAAGCTTCGTGTGTAGCAACCGCCTAGACGAAGACGAGCCGGACTCGGTTGCCGTCGGCAATGTCCCGTTTGAGCTGCGCTGTGCCGTTACCTTTACGGACACGAATGACATCGCCGAGGCTCGTTGGGCCTGGGGCGACGGTACCACCTCGGATGGCAAGATCTCCCAGCACGAGTACACCACGGACGGCAACTTCACCATCCGTATGTGTGCGGATGCGACCGAAGATGCCGGTGGTTGGGAGCATTGCGTCACTCGCGTCAGCCATGTTCGTGCCTGCGACGTTCCGGACGTCGCCTTCAGCTACGAAATGCTCGATGACAACACGATTCAGCTGGTCAACCAGACAGATCTCCGCACCTGGGGCTGTATCTTCGACGTCCAGTGGGACATCTTTGCAGGGTCCGACACCACGGGCGAGCCGGTTGCATCGATTGCCGCATGGGAGCCGCAGTACACCTTCGAAGAGAAGGGCAACTACACGGTTGTTCTGAACGTTGGTGGCCTGGCTGGTACGTCTGCTGCCATGATTAATCTTGACTCTGGAAGCGCCGGCGCTTGCTCCCACACGGGTGCAGCGGGCGGATTCGGGCTGCTGTCTCTCGGGCTCCTGCTCGTTGGAACGCGCCGCCGCGAGTACTGATCGCCGGGTCAACCTTGACCGAGTGCCCTGTGCTGCCTCTGGGCTGTGCGGGGCATCGTCGTTTGGAGTGTCATGCTTCGACTCTCTGTCCGTTCTCCAGTGACTGGTGTGCTGCTCGCGCGCATTGTCCAGCGTAAAGGGAGCACTTTTGTCCTCGATTTCGGCGACCCGGATACGATTGCGGACGCTAACCGGCGTGTCGCACGCGGGTTCTCCCTGTGGAGAATGGGAACGCTTCTTGAGGCTCGGCCGGACGATTCCCGTATGTTGACCTACCTGGCCGAGCATTATGCGGCGGAAGGTCTACTGATCGCTCTAGAAGAGCCTGGGTGGGCAGGGCGTGACCCGGTGGAAGACGGGGAGTTACCCGAAGACGCGCCTACAGAGTTCATTCCAAAGGACCCGTTCGCCAACTGAGTCCGGACGGCCCCTCTTCACCACCCGTCAACACATGTACCGCGCCCGCAGTCGCCCCCGATGGTCGCCATGCGCTGACGGCTTCGGCCAAGTTGGCGGTCGGTACCCCTAGCCATGACCCCACTAGGCTGCGAAGATCTTCGCGCTGCCACCCGTGGTTTCTCAAGCCGGCAATGTCGACGCTGCCGTGTGATTTGGAGAGCTTGCGGCCGTCTGCCCCCAAAATGAGAGGGGTATGCAGCCAGCTTGGAGGTGTGGCACCCAAAGCGCGCCACAGTTGCTCTTGCGGAGCTGAGAAGGACAACAAATCATCGCCGCGGACGACCTCGGTGACGCCGTCGCGAATGTCATCTACGACAACAGCGAGGGGGTAGGCGACTAGGCCGTCGCCGCGCACCAAGATGGGGTGATGGTGAAGGTCCGCGCGGGTATCTGATGGGCCGTGACGGCGGTCGTATACGCGGACAGTCTTGGATGTTGCGACGAAGCGCAGGGCTCCGGTCTCTCGCTGAGAGGTTGCGCATCCGGCACCGCAGAGCCCGCCCGCCGCTCGCAGCTCTTTTCGCGAGCACGCACACCTGTAAGCGTGGTCGCCAAGCGCATCAATCCACTCGGTGTAGTCACGTTCTGACTGACGCGGTGTCTCTTCGTCCCAGTCGATGCCAAACCAGTGCAAGATCTCGCGTTGCCGTGCTTCAACATCCGGACGTGAACGGCCGGTGTCCACGTCCTCCATTCGCAACAGCAGACGCGCGCCAGACTGTCTTGCGGACAGCCACGCCGCGTAGAAGGCGGTGAGGTTGCCTAGGTGCAGCTCGCCCGAGGGGGTTGGTGCCAGTCGTCCGGCTCTCAATATTGAAAGCTCCACTGGCCGCCGACCACGAAGATGTTTCCGCCAAACGGCACATCTCGGCGAATCACTGGGTAGCCCGACCTTGGCTCATCGCTGGAACGAGCCAGCACGCCTCGTTCTAGCATGTGAAACTGGGCCATTACATCCAAGCGAACCACACCATCTAGCAGTCCTGTGGGGTCCCAGGTCTCGACAGCAGCACCACCAGTGAAATACAGGCGATTACTGTCGATGAGTGCGCTCGATTCTCCCTGCGACACTAGGGGAGTGGGAACCCATCCGCCAC